>JAZRFA010000046.1:0-13531 GCA_045661085.1 Bacteroidaceae bacterium | reverse complement strand
CCCATTGACCAACCTGTAGCTGCATCACCACGGTGCTTGAGGGCGTTCACTGCAGGAACAAAGTATTCGCTCTCTGGAGTAATCTGGTCCATTGGGAACAATGCCATCAAGTGTGAGATGTGGCGGTGGCCTCTCTCACCTACTGAATATGGAGAGTACTTCCACTCGCGGAGCAGGATATCACCTGTCTTGACGCCGTTGAAAGGATTACCCCAAGCACCGTCGTATGTCTCGGTGTGCAAGCCCTTGTCTGTCTTCTCAAGATAGAGGGCGAGTTTGTCAAGGTCGGCCTGTGAAAGACCAAGCTCGTTTGCACCAAGAATCTCAATTGCCTCGCTCAGGTTCTGGAACAGGTAGCTGATCATCTGCTGTGCATGGGCTGTACCGTCCTCCTTTTCGTTACCATGCTGCTCGGCACTGAACTCATCGGGAGCAACGTATGTGTCATCATATACTCTGCGGTCCTTGATAAGACGGTGGAACCAGAACTCGGCACAATCCCACATTACAGGGAACGCCTTCTTCAGGAACTCCTTGTCCTGTGTATAACGCCAGTGCATCCACAAGTGGCTTGTGTACCATACGTTGGCAACAAGGTAGTTGCTTCCCCATGTACTCATACTGTTGTAGAGTGATGTCTCGGTGAGCACGCTCCAGCCGTGACCATTGTTGTAACGTTTACCTACTTCCTTCCAACCTGCACTCTGAGCACCACGGATGATGAAGTTCACGAAGGGCTTGTGTAGGTCTGAGAGGTTGGTAATCTCAGTGGGCCAGTAGTTCATCTGGATGTTGATGTTGGTGTGCACGTCAGAGTTCCAGGGAGAGTCGGTGCCACGGTCGTTCCAGATACCTTGGAGGTTGTTGGGCGCTGCAATATTCTTGCGGTTTGAGCTGATAGCGAGGTAACGTCCATAGTGGAAGTAGAGCTGCTCGAGGAAGAGATGATCGTTCTCTCTGCTATTGGCATTACCATTGTTGGGGAAGTAGTTGTCGATAAGGGTCTTGGTGTCTACGGTAGGAGTCTTCAAACCGAGGTCGAAGGTCATGCGCTTGGTGATCTTGGTGAAGTCAGCCACGTGGGCCTCCTCTACAGCATCGAATCCCTTATTGATAGCTGCCTCGATAGCGGTCTTCACGTTGTTGTCAACGTCAGCAACGGTCTCGTTGGTGAAATAGTTGTCGAGCACCTCCATGTCACCGTTGAAGTTGGTAGCGCCCTTGAGGTAGAAGGTCACCTCAGTAGCGTTCTTCACGCTGATACCTGCGGGAGTAGCGGTAATCTCGGCATCTTTGTCGGCCACTACGTGGAGGCGAGCGGCATACTTCACGGTCATCGCGCCTGAGAACGATGCTGTGTTGCCCTCGTATACCACCTTGCTTGCATTGATGCTGTTGCCTGGCTCGAGAGAGAACACGAGGTTCAACTTGTCGTTACCTTCGCTCTTGTACTGACCGGCAATTACCTGATCGGGGGCCGAGCTGAAGTACTTGCGTGTCTGTTTGGTGCCGTTAGCGTTCTTGAACGATACGCCAGCGATACCCTCCTCGATGTCGAGGTAGCGTACATAGTCGGTCACACCATTGTCCCAGATGCTGTTGTCCTTGTTGGCGATAATGAGCGAACCGAAGTTCATGAAGGTACGGTTACCACCTCCAGCGCCTACAGTGTTGGCAGGACCGCTCCAGAGGGTCTTTTCGTTGAATTGGAGCTCCTCGTGAGCTACGCCACCGAATACCATGCAGCCGAGCTCACCGTTACCGAGAGGCAATGCATACTCCATCCAGGGGTAGCTTACACCAGTAGCTTCAGCAGAAGTCTTGTACCACAAGGTGTTGGGGTTCTCGGGCTTGAAGGTGTCGATGCCCTTGATATCGGTGATTTCGTGGATATACTCATCGGGGTAGCTTACATAGTCGGCTTCCTCGAGGAAGAACTTACTACCTGTATCGTTGCCTGTTGCGGCACTGCTGTTCCAAAGGGCAAGGAAGTTGCCACGCTTATTCCAGTAGTTGTTGGCAGAACCTTTGAGCTTGATACGACCGTCAGTGCCGTCAAACTTGATGTTGCCATCAAAGGTGGTGGTGTGTGTTGTCGCACCGAGAGCCACCATTGTAGCACGTGCTCCATCTTCGCTACCAGTCATACCGAGTACCTTAGAGAGACCGGTAGAGTAGTTGTAGATCTTATATCCACCGTCATTCTGCTTCTCAAATGTCCAGAGAGCCTTGTTATCCTTGGGAACATTGGTGTTTGAAAGCAACAGGTTACCACCATCAGTGTAACCCTCGGCCAAGCTCACGTAACCACCGTGACCACCACGCATGGTGTAGAACTGGGTCGTAGCATCCATATAGCTAACGTATACGGTTGTTCCCTCAATGTTCACGACAGTAAACTTGCCCTCAACGGCTGTTGCGGTCAAGTCCTTTTTCTTCAGGTTCTTTGCCTCGAAGGTCTCGCCATCGGTATATGCCTGACCCTCATAAGTTACGCTACCATTGTCGGCACCGAGCACGTCGATGGTATAGGTCTTGGCCTTTACCACAGCCTCGGCGATTTGGAAACGGTTACCCTCATCGGTGGTGGTCCAACTGTTAACCATAATACCCGAAGCGGTTTGACCCTTAATCTGGGTGTTCATACCTTGGTTGCCAATCTGAAGCTTCCAAGGATAGTCGCCACCTACATTCTCGATCTTCATAGCTACAGAAGCCGAAGAGGTGTACTTACCATCAGTACCCACATACTTTCCAGCCCCCACGCTATAGAGGTAGTAGTTGCTACCCTCTTTTTCGATACGGAACTGCTGATTTTCATCGCTCGCATTGTAGCTTACTGAGCCTACTGAGTTGCCGTTACTAGAGCAGATTTCTCCTGATACGGCCGAGCTGTACAATAGGAATGCACGCTTTGAACGCAGGGTATAGGTGTTCCCATTGTCCAATTGCGACAAGTCAGTCACGAGTGTTTGCGCCTGTGCTGCAAACAGGGTGCAGAAGAGGCTTACAAGCATTAGAGAGATTTTTCTCATGGTGATTGAATGTTTTTTAGATTCGTTATTATAGTTGTTTTTTTATTTGGTTCACATTTACAGCTGGACAAAGGTACGTATATTTTTTAAGATTCGCAAAACTTTTACATTTATATCTTCGCATCCGTGCGCGCGCTTGAGACGCCTTGGCGTGGGTGAGGAGGGAAGGCGTTGGAAAAGTCCGTTAGGGGGCTTTTTTACCCCCCCCCCCCTATAAAACTTTTGGAATTAGGCAATGAAAAAATATTAAAAAAGTTTTGCAAATACAAAAATAGTATTTACATTTGCCACAGACCTTGTTTAACTATTTATTAAAAACTTAAAATTTTAAGCATCATGAAAAAGATTTTTGCTTTGGTAGCAGCTGTAGTTGTGGCTTTCAGCGCAAATGCACAGATTGAGAAGGGTGACATCGTTGTAACCGCAGGTGTTGGCTTGGGTAACACAGTTTATGGCTCTGGCTATGATAATGCTCTTATCCCCATCAATATTGAGGGTGAGTATGGTGTGGCTGAGGATGTATTCGGTGTAGCAGGTCTTAGCCTCGGTGTAGGTCCCGCTATCTCTTACACACAGGCTTCACAGGACTATTCTTACCTCATTAAAAACGCAGGTTATAAGTTCTCTTCTATCATCGTTGGTGCTAAGGGTTATTTCCACTACAATCTCCTCAATGTAGACAATTTGGATACTTATGCTGCAGTTACATTGGGTTGGAATGTTGCTTCGGCTAAGCCCTATGGCTGGGGTGACTATGATATGACCGTTCCTTCTGTAGGTGGTTTGTTCTATGGCTTTGCTGTAGGTGCTCGCTATTGGTTCTCTGAGACCATTGGTGCTAACCTCGAGGCTGGTTATGGTCTTTCTTTCTTGAAGGCTGGCGTAATATTCAAGTTCTAATCCTAGGATAAGAATTAAAACCAAAAAGATATGGGATGCATCGCACGATGCATCCCTTTCTTTTTGAACGTTAGCTGCCTAAAGGCGCGCTTTGGATCAATGTTTTGATTTTGGAGATAATATAGCAGTTTACCCAAAAGTTCTTGTCATCCTTAACGGACGTGAAGGATCTTGCGCTGGGACTTCGCAAACGTCTCTTGCTCGGTCTCTGCGCGGGATTCTTCCGCTGCTACGCTTTGTCAGAATGACAAAGTCTCAGTGGTTTTTACTTTATTGGACAAAATCTATATCATTACCTTTCTTCTTTCAGAGGTACTTAACGTAAATCCTATCTGTAGATAGGCGCTCGTCTGTAAAGAGATCTTTCAAATTGTAGGCCTAGACGAGAAAAAATCTCTTTGTCCGTTTCGGGAAAAGTCTTTCTGCGTTTTTTCTATTGTAGGCCTGTGATTTTCCTCTTGTTAAGGTGGGGTTGGCATATCGAAGTGCCGAAGTGCTGCCGAAATGTCGTAATATTCTGGTATACTGCGTTATAGTGGCGACACTTCGTGCTTGTGAATGTCTTTATTGCATCGCAGTCGGGAAAGAGTGGGCGTTAATGCGATGTGTCGCCGTTAAGACGTTGTGTTTATTGAAGTTATATGCCCTTTGGCGACACTTCGGCACTTCGTTGGGCAACACCTCTTAATCAGGCAATGATAGGGCAGTTTACCCAGAAGTTCTTGTCTCTTTTTTCTATTCTACCCTCCGTAGCTCGAGGGTATACTGATTTTTCTCCGAGGGTCTACCCGTTTTTCTTCGAGGGTTTACCCGTTTCTGTAGGTCATAATATGCAAAAAAACGGCATTCCCGTAATAGGATGCCGGCCAGTATGTGTTATGCTTGTGGTTCGGTTTTCGGAGCATTACTTTCTTGCTTGCCCTTTCCGCCACGGCGATGTTTGTTGCTACGGTTCTTGCTCCGGGTGGCACCTTGTGGAGAACCTTCGCCCTTGCTGCGGCTCTTGCCGCCACGATGGCCTCCTCCCTTGCCGCCACGGCCACGACCGTTTTTGCCACGGCCAGAGCTCTTCTTCTTGGGGTTGTATTCGGGCGCTTCGCCCAGTCCCTCGGGGAGGGGGAGCTTGTGTACCTCACGGCCGATGAACTCCTCGATGGCCGCAAAGCGCAACTGGTCGTCGACTGCCACGAAGGTGATGGCGCAGCCATCGGCGCCAGCGCGGGCCGTACGTCCGATGCGATGTACGTAGTCCTCGCAGTCGCGCGGTGCGTCGTAGTTGATGACGAGGCGTATGTCATCGATGTCGATGCCTCGCGACACGATGTCGGTAGCCACGAGGATATCGATACGTCCGTTCTTGAACTCGCGCATCACCACGTCGCGCTGTGCTTGGTCGAGGTCGCTGTGCATCTCGCCCACGTTGAGTTTCATGCGCTTGAAGGCAGCGGCTATCTCCTTCACCTTGGCCTTCTTCGATGAGAAGATAATCACCCTCTCGGGCTTGGTCTCCTTGAAGAGGCTCTTGATGATGCCCAGCTTCTGCGTCTCATAGCACACGTAGGCGGTCTGTACAATCTTCTCGGCAGGCTTGTTTACGGCGAGGCGCACCTCCACGGGGTCGCGCAGGATGCTCGATGCCAGCTTCTGTATCTTGTCGGGCATGGTGGCCGAGAACATGATGGTCTGTCGGTTCTCGGGCAGCTGCTTGGCGATTTGCATGATGTCGTCGTAGAATCCCATGTCGAGCATGCGGTCGGCCTCGTCGAGGATGAAGAACGAAGTGC
Source organism: Bacteroidaceae bacterium (assembly GCA_045661085.1). Classification (GTDB taxonomy): domain Bacteria; phylum Bacteroidota; class Bacteroidia; order Bacteroidales; family Bacteroidaceae; genus UBA1189. The sequence goes on along the minus strand of JAZRFA010000046.1, from coordinate 7,812 downwards.
GCGAGAGGTCTACGTTACCCAATGAGATGTGGCTGATGAGGCGTCCTGGTGTGGCAATGATGACATCGGCTCCAAGGGCGAGGCCGCGACGCTCCTGCTCGTAGCGTATGCCATCGTTACCGCCATATACGGCCACGCTGCTCACGGGGACGTAGTAGGAGAAGCCCTCCATGGCCTGGTCGATCTGCTGTGCCAGCTCACGGGTGGGCGACATGATGATGCAGTTGATGGCATCGTCGGGGTAGCCACCGTCGCTGAGCATGCTGAGGATGGGCAGCAGGTAGGCTGCGGTCTTTCCTGTGCCCGTCTGTGCCACACCGATGAGGTCGCGCCCCTCGAGTAATGGGGGGATGGTGTGCTCCTGGATGGGAGTACAGGTGGTGAAGTTCATTGCGTCGAGTGCATCGAGCACGTCGTCATTGAGGTCGAGATCGTAGAAGTCCATGTGTTAAAAATTCGAGGACCCACCTAAATCCTCCCTGCAGGGAGGACTTGCGGGCATCGCTGTTGTTGTTTTTTATATGTCTCTTTTATCTGTTCTTATTCAGTTCCCTCCCTACAGGGAGGGCTAGGGTGGGTCCTTCTCTATTATTTGGAAGCTTTTCTGTAAAGGAATATGCCGATGATAAGGAATACAATGTTGGGTATCCACACGGCTACGATAGGTGGAGTGCTACCATTGACGGCAAAGGTCGATGAAATGGTTTGAAACACGATGTAGCCGAAGCTCAGGGCGATGCCGATACCGAGGTTGAGGCCCATACCTCCCTTGACCTTCTTGACCGAGAGGGCTGCACCGATGAGCGTGAGGATGAAGGCGGCAAACGAGGTGGCGATGCGCTTGTGGTACTCAATTTCGAATTCTTTGATGTTGGCAATGCCACGACGGCGCTGTTTGTCGATATATTCCTTCAGCTGCGGTGAGGTGAGTGTCTCCTGCTGGTTCTTCGAGATGAGCAGGTCGTAGGGCTCTATCTGCACGATAGTGTCCATCTGCAGGTCATTGGTGATGTGCTCCAGCGTATCGGTGAGGATGCGGTGCTGCCAGTTCTTGGCCTTCCACTTGTAGGGGTTGTCCTTGTCACCGACATAAACCAAAGTGCGGGCGGTGAAGTGTGACTTCATGGCGTTGCCTTCGAAGCGGTCGAGCGAGAAGCGGTAGGCGGTGTTATTGCTGCGTTCAAAGCGCTCGATGTAGGCTATCACATTGGGCTCCACCTCCATCTGTATGTTGCGGGCGGTGTCGACCTTCTTTTTCTTTTTGTAGGTGTTTTCAAACTCGAGGCGTACCACATTGCCTTTGGGAATGACGTAGGCACCAAGTCCGTAGGTGAGGACGGCGATGAGCAGAGCCGAGAACATATAGGGGAACATCAGACGGTGCAGGCTCGTCCCTGTGGAGAACATGGCGATGATTTCGGAGTTGTCGGCCAACTTCGAGGTGAAGAAGATGACCGCAATGAACACGAACAGCGGACTGAACAGGTTGGAGAAGTAGGGAATGAAGTTGAGGTAATAGTCGAAGATGATGCCCTTCCATGGTGCGTTGTTGGCCACAAACTTGTCGATGTGCTCGTTGTAGTCGAACACCACAGCGATGGAAATGATCAACGCTATGGAGAAAAAGTAATGGCCCAGGAACTTCGCGATGATGTACCTGTCCAAACGACCGAATAGCTTACCTTTGAATATCTGTTTCATCTATTAATTAAAGTGGGTGTGTCAAAAAAACGTTTTGGCACACCCGCTAATACTTAATACTCCTCCTCGTCAAAGAAGAAATCCTCCTTGCTGGGATAGTCGGGCCAAATGTCCTCGATGCTCTCGTAGACTTCGCCTTCGTCTTCCATCTCTTGCAAGTTCTCGATGACCTCCATCGGGGAGCCCGAGCGCATTGCATAGTCGAGAAGTTCCTCCTTGGTGGCAGGCCAGGGTGCATCCTCCAATTTGGATGCCAGTTCAAGTGTCCAGTACATATCCTGTTCTCCTACTCTTTTGTGTGATTAAAGCGTTTTTATAAATAAGGCTGCAAAAGTATAACTTTTTTCCTCAATCACAATTATTCTGCCAAGAAATTTCATCTACGCCTTTGATTTTGTTTAGGGAACGGGCATATACGAAAAGAAGGTCTGACAATCTGTTCACAAAGGATAGCAAGTCTGGGCATACTGGCCCCTCCTCGGCTAATGAGGTGATGAGACGCTCGGCTCGGCGGCATACGGTTCGGCACACGTGGCATTGGGCAGCGGCCTTACAACCTCTGGGCAGGATGAAGGAGCGCAGGGGAGGAAGCTGGGAATCGTACTCATCGATGTACCGTTCCAGTTGCTGCACATGGGCTGCAGAGATTGAGCAGGGAGCTGCTTTGCCCTCGGTACAGGGCATGGCAAGGTGGGTGCCTACATCGAATAGGCGCGACTGTAACCATTGCAGCCGAGACTGCTCGGCTTCGGAAGGCGTCTCTATCATGGCGGCCAGCAGGCCGATGTGAGCACTGAGCTCGTCGATGGTGCCATAGGCATCGAGTCGTAGGCTGCACTTCTTGGTGCGGCTGCCTCCGATGAGTGAGGTGGTACCGCTATCGCCTCCACGGGTGTATATGTGACTCTTTTTCATCTTTGTATTTAGTTCCTGAGGTTTATCCAATAGGTGTTCTTGTGGCGTGTGTGGTCGAAAAATAGCAACCCGATGTCCTTGAGATCGTAGCTGATGCCTGTCGATGGACTTACTTGTAACTCCTTCCACCAAGCGCGCTTCTCCTTGCTTTCGCGTATGCCTTCGATGATCATCAGGGTGCGTTCGGTAGTGTGGGGTAGGGCGGCCTCGACCACTTCGCGATAGTATGGGGTGTGGGCTACGTGGAGTAGGTCTAAGGTCTGCTGCTTGCAAAGCAACTGCATAAAAATGCCTATTTTATCGCCTCTTTTAAGTTCTACGTGGGGATATTTGGCACTCAACTGCAACATGGCTTCATTGCATGCTTCAGGTGTGGTGATGGCTATGCTCTGTGCCGAAGGACATGCCATAGCCATGGTGAAGATGGAGAGCCCAGCACCGACTTCAATGATTGTGTTAGGACGTATGTGATTAGCCAATCGGAAGAGCAGTTTGTGGGTTTCGATAGAGGCGTTTGGGAACTGATCTCCGTACCTTGTACCCATGTCCTCTATCGTGGCATAGGCATAGTAGGGTGACTTTTCTCGCAACACATGCCGCACAAAATAGAAATCGCTGGGACTTTGTACCCCATAGCCTAACGAATTGCGTTTTCTCCTTATCCACCTCTTCATCGTTACATCAGTTTGTCGACAACAAAAGTAACAAAAATAGACGAGTATACCCAAGCGAAACGAAAAAAGATGTACATTTGCGTATGCAATGACAAAGACCAAGAATAAAATATACTGCTATGATGGACTGGAAAAAGCTGATATCAGCCAAACGTCTCGGGATGGAGGAATACCACGGAGAGGGCGATATGGATCGCTCGGACTTCTTGCGTGATTATGACCGATTGATATTTTCGGCACCTTTCCGACGCCTGCAGAACAAGACGCAGGTGTTTCCTTTGCCAGGAAGTATCTTTGTGCACAACCGTCTGACGCATAGCCTAGAAGTGGCTTGCGTGGGACGCTCATTAGGCAACAAGATAGGGCGTTCCCTACTGAAGAGACATCCCGAATTGGTCGATTCGCTCGTTGGAGAGATAGGGGGTATCGTGTCAGCTGCTTGTCTGGCACACGATTTGGGTAATCCTCCCTTTGGACATTCGGGCGAAAGGGCTATAGCGGCTTACTTTACTGAAGGGAAAGGACAGGTGTTGCGTGAGCAACTGAGCAAGGAGGAGTGGGATGATATCGTCCACTTTGAGGGTAATGCCAATGCTTTCCGTCTGCTGACACATCAGTTCAACGGCCGTCGTCGTGGAGGCTTTGCGCTCACCTACTCGACGCTGGCCTCTATTGTGAAATATCCCTTTTCATCGTGCTATGCGGGTGGAAAACCTAAGTTCGGATTCTTTCAGACTGAGGCCGATACGTTCCGTTTGATTGCTGACGAACTGGGACTGATTCGTCTCAGTGCGGAGGGTGAGCCGCTTCGCTATTGCCGCCATCCGCTTGTTTTCCTTGTGGAAGCTGCCGATGACATCTGCTACCAGATGATGGATATCGAGGATGCCTATAAGCTGAAGAATCTTACCCGTGAAGAAACTATCTCGCTGCTCACTCCCTTTATCGAGGAACACAAGCGTGGTCATCTGACCGAAGTGCTCGACATGGTGAGCGATGCCAACGAACAGATAGCCTATCTGCGCTCAAAGGTGATAGGCATACTCATCGACGAGTGCGCCGATGTCTTTATGCGACATGAAGAGGAAATCCTCAGTGGAACTTTCTGCGAACCGCTTATCAAGCATACGAGTGAACGCTGCCGCCAAGCCTATAAACATTGCTCTGAGGTGGCTGTGCGGAAGATATACCGCTCTCGCGATGTGCTGGATATTGAATTGGCTGGTTTTCGTATCATCAATACGCTCATCGAGCTGATGATTGATGCCGTAATCCACCCCGACAATGCCTACTCGCAGCTACTTATCGATAGAGTGAGCAGTCAATACGATTTGCATGCACCTACCTTATACGGCAAGGTGCAAGCCGTGTTTGACTATATATCGGGAATGACCGACGTTTTTGCCCTTGACTTGTACCGCAAAATCAACGGTAACAGTTTGCCGGCAGTATAACTTACTTGCACTGCTCGTACAGTTCGCTGAGTGCGGTGCGTGGGAACCCGAGAGTGACAGCGTGGTCGAGGTCATCTCTCGCTGCTGTACGGTGCTTCATCTTCAGATGGAGCTCGGCGCGGGTTATATAGATGTAGGCATCGGTGGGTTGTAGGGTGGCGGCTGTTTCGAGGTCTATCAATGCGAGATCATAGAGTTTCTGCTCTGTCAATATGTTGGCGCGTGCCTGCCAGTAGGTGGAGTTGTCGGGATAGCGGTCGATGAGCTGTGATAGCTGTTGCTCGGCGGCTTGTAGGCGTCCCTCGCGTTGGTCCAGAAGGGCCAACCCGAATAGTCCATGCTCGTGGAAGGGGTCGGCTGTGAGTAATCGTTTGTAATCGGCTCTTGCTGAAAAGTATTCCCTACGGTTGGTATAGATGAAGGCGCGGTAGTAGAGGGCTTCGATGTGGGTGGCGTCTTTCTCAAGCACATTGCAGAGGTCGGTGTATGCCTTGTCATCGTTGCCCAATGCCAGATAGGCTGTGGCACGCTCCATCAGTATGGGGGTTGACAATGGGGAACGGTCGAGCGCTTGGGTATATGCCTCGATGGACTCTCGTATCTTGCCTCGACGACGCTGTATGGTGCCCAGGCTGGAGTATAACATCGCGCTTTGTTCATTGCTGGAGGAGGCTTTTATGGCTTCTATGAAACATGCTTCAGCCTGTGCTAGGCTGTCTTGTGATGCGTAGGTATAGCCCTTGTCAATCCATTCATTCTGAGATTGGGCCGAAAGGGACTGTGTGGATGTCGCCAATAGAAGGATAGGGAGGGACAGATGGAGGATGTGCTCAAAAAAATGATTCATGGCGGCAAAGTTAGAGTAAAAAAACTTAATGGCCAAACGCTTTCACAATTGTTAAATGTCTGCGGATTAACGTTTAGGGATTAGTTTTTTTCGCCATTTATTTGTAATTTTGCACCTTGGTTGAGTTTGGGGCATTGAAATGTGTGCTCAATTGATGACAATGACGAGTGTAATAAATTGAATAATAAAACCTTACAAACACATAATGAGAAAAAGATTATTGACAGCTGTTCTCGGAATAACGGTGGCTTTCGGTACGTTGCTCGCACAGAGTTTTACGGTGAAGGGTACGGTTATCTCTAAAGAGGATGGCGAGCCGTTGATTGGTGTGGCTATCCGTCCGTTGGAGAATCCGACAAGCGGTGTGACTACTGATTTTGATGGCAACTACACGATCAATTTGACGGGAAAGGAAGCCACGTTGAGCTTTACCTATCTCGGTATGCAGGAGCAGCAACATAAGGTGACTGCCAAAACGGGGAAGCTTGACATAGAGATGCTTTCCGATGCGCAAATGATGGAAGAGGTGGTGGTAGTGGCCTATGGTGTGAGAAAGAAGGGTACTATCGCAGGCTCGGTGTCGACGGTGAAGGCCGACAAGATTGCTGAGATCCCTGCAGCAGGTTTCGATCAAGCGTTGCAGGGACAGAGTCCTGGTTTGATGGTCCTCTCGAACTCAGGTGAACCCTCAAAGGCGGCTACGTTCCAAATTCGTGGTACAAACTCGATCAACTCGGGTACAGCACCGCTCTTTATCCTTGATGGTGTGCCTATCTCAAGCTCGGACTTCAATACCATCAGCCCGAACGATATCGAGTCGGTGTCGGTGCTCAAGGATGCATCGTCGACCTCAATCTATGGTGCCCGTGCTGCCAATGGTGTGGTGGTAATCACCACCAAGCGTGGAACGCAGATGGAAAAGCCCAAGGTGACGGTGCGCTCACAGCTAGGTATATCGCAGCTTGCCAGCTCTAAGGAGTGGATGCTGATGAATACGGCAGAGCGTATTGCCTTCGAGAAGGAGTTGGGACTCGATGCGGGTCAGGATTATGACTTGCTGAGTCAGACCGATATCAACTGGCAGGAGGCTATCTTCAATAATCGTGCTCTGTTGCAGAACTACGACTTCTCGGTGAGCCGTGCTACGGAACGCATGAACTACTTCGTGTCGGGTAACTTCTTCGACCAGGATGGTATCGCTATGGGTTCCACCTTCCGTCGTTACTCGTTGCGCAGCAATGCCGACGTGAAGACGGGCGAATGGCTCAAGATGGGTACTAATACGATGCTGACCTATGAGGAGGTGCAGCAGGCCGAAGAGGGCTCTTACACACTCTATACTCCCATTTCGGCAAGCCGATTCATGCTCCCTTATTGGAATCCTTACAAGAAGGATGGTAGCATCGCTTCGTCTAAGGATGGCTCTTGGACTGGTACCACGCAGAATCCTATCGAGTGGATGTCTACCAATCCGCAGGATCTTAGAAAGTACAAGTTGCTGAGCACGGTATATGCTGAGGTTGCCCCCATAAAGAATCTTACCTTGCGCTCACAACTCGGTGTGGATTTCTCGCTCTCGACAACTGATGTGAAGTCACTCCCCAGCTTCCCGGGGAACAATGGTATCGGTTCAGCTGCCAATGCGATGAGCAACATGTTGCAGCTTACAGCTACGAATACGGCTAATTACAAGTTTAATCTCGGTCATGTGCATGACTTCAACTTTATGCTCGGACAGGAGGGTGTCAACTACCGCTCTGAGAGCTTCCAGGTAGTGACACGCGGACAGAATAACGACTTCCTCACTACACTGTCGAATGGTACATATGCTTCGTCATGGGCAAATAGCTACTGGAGCTATGCTTACCTCTCGTTCTTCGGACGTGGCGAATACAACTATATGGACAAGTACTATGCTGACTTCTCACTCCGTAGCGATGCGTCGTCACGTTTCGGTAAGAATGGACGTTGGGCAAGCTTCTGGTCTGTAGGTGCTATGTGGAATGTGCTGAAGGAGAAGTTTATGCGTCCCTACACTTGGATCACCAATGCACAGGTGGCGCTCAGTACCGGTACATCGGGTAACTCATCAATCCCCAACTACGACCACTTGGAGCTCGTAGGAGGTGGCTATATCTACAATGGTGAGTCTGGTATTGCTCCTTCGAGCGAGGGTAACCCCAATCTTAGCTGGGAGCAGCTCTGGAGCAGCAACCTCGCG
>JAZRFA010000045.1:0-20323 GCA_045661085.1 Bacteroidaceae bacterium | reverse complement strand
TCGAACCTACACGTATCGCTACACCAGATCCTAAGTCTGGCGCGTCTACCAATTTCGCCACAAGCGCAATCGTCTTTGCAATTCCAAGTGCAAAGATAAGACTTTATTTTTAATTCTGGGTTATGAATCTTGAATTATTTTCCCAATAAAGGACGGGCCGTCTCTATTATTGTATCTACTCCTTTGGCTCGGTCTTCGTCGCTCATGCTCACCTTCACGTCGGGCTCAATGCCAAACTCGGTGTGCTGCATATCGGCATCGAAGGAGGGGCAGGCCGAGAAGCGCACGCTCCAGCCGTTGGGCAGTTCCGAGGAGAAAGGCAGTCCCGAGCCACCTCCTGTGCGGTCGCCCACGATGGTGATCTTGGGCAGTTGGCGCATCATCTTCACGAAGTCGTTGGTCGAGCTATATGAACTGCGGTTGGTGAGCACGCACACCTCCTTCTGCCAACGTATGCGGTCGGAGCTCTCGAGGTAGAGCGCCTGTGGCTCCGAGAAGTCGCTGTGCCCTGTACCCGTCTTATGGCAGATGTAGCCCGTGAGCACCTTTTCGTTGGTGAAGCGGGCAGCCAAGGTCTCGGCATAGTTGAGGTTGCCACCACCGTTGCTTCGCACATCGATGATGAGGCCGCGGCAGAGGGCAAGGGCTGCCAGGCACTCGTCGAGGTTGCCCTCACCGATGGAACTGGAGAACGAGGGTACGTAGATGTAGCCGATGTTGTCGGGCAGGATGGTATAGCGCAGCCCCGAGGCAATCTTATAGTCGGTGCCGAGGTACTTGGCCTGTATCTCCTCGCTGAAGTTCGCGGCATAGCCCTCGTGGAAATCCCAGTAGCGGGCTACGTCGTGGGCAGCGTAGAGGTTCACGTGTCCGTCGCGCAGCTCGTCGAGCATGTCGCCCAGCACCTCGAAGAGTCCGGCTTTGCTCATGTTGTCGTCAATCTTGCGTTTGTATTGACGGTAAACGGCATCCCAGTCGAGTCCATACTCTTCGGCCTTGTAGTCAAAGAAGCAGTATTTCTCGTCGATGACACGCCACAGCGCCTCGAAGTTCCCGGTGGGAGTATCGTCGTATTGTTCCACTTTAGAGCATGACGAAAAGAAGAGTGGAAATAGTACGGAAAGTATGGATAGTGTGGTTTTGTGCATTGTTTATTTACGATTTACAAATTTACAATTTACTATTTATGTACCATTTGACTATTGGGTAATTTACACAGACTGAGATAATGCAATTATAAAATGACTCAATCTACCAATAAATTGTGCATCACTTAATATGGAATAAACTTCTTCACCTCCTCATCCCTCGTTACGCGATAGAGGTTCTTTACATAGCCAATCATCACCGAGTGGGTGAACATGCGGTACTGCTGATTGCCGAGCTGCCAGTGGTAGAGGTCCTCCTGCCAGGTGAGGCGCATCGTGCAGCTGCGGAATTCCACATCGTAGCTGAGCTTGGTGCGTAGCGAGAGGTTGTTGTGCGGAGCCGTCACATGCACGCATCCCTCATCGTGCCCGAGGTAGAAGATCTCGTAGTACGACTGCCCATAGTCGGGGCCAAAGGCAAAGCCGAATAGGGGGAGGTCGGCCTGCAAGCGCACATTCATTGGTGTGCGCCACAGCGTGAAGCTATACTTGCCCATAGCCGAAGCTGCGAGGTTCACGCCCAGCTTGAACTGAGCAGGATTGTTCGAGTTACGCAGGTTGTAGATACCTCCGATGCGCAACTGTCCTTGTGGACCTGCATAAAGACTCCATCGCTCAGAACTCAAAGGTCTGTAGTAATAGGTATAGCTATAGTCGGCCATGCCGCCCACGGTGAGTGCGCGCCCCCTGGCAGCTAAGGTGTAGTCGCCATGTAGAGCAAAGAGCGACTGCGTAAACCACCGTCCGCTCTTGGCTGTCGTTTGGGCAAAGCGCTCGTCCAGTAGTGCTACGTGTCCGCCCTTGTATGTGAGTGGTGACAGATATGTGTCTAATAGGTTGGTGACACCACCACCTAATGAGAAGGCTCGTTCCTCGAAGCGGTCACTGCGGAGCGGCTGTGCTGCAAGGAGGCCTCCACAAAAGAGGAATAGGATAGCGGTCAAAAATCTTGTTCTCATAGAAGGGGATACAAACATTTTTAGCAAAGGTCGTTAAGATTTCCGAACTGTGCAAACGATTATTTGATATTTTCTTCATTTGTATCAGTAAATTATAGTTTTAGCCTTGCATATATATAGGTAATAACCTACCTTTGCGAAAGAAGATTTTACCAGATTCTCTTGTTCCCTGAAACATAACAAAGACTAATACTATGAAAACGCCGAATCTCCATCTGTTGTGTCTGCTTGTGAACAGTATCTTTTCTTTCACCTCTGTGGCTCAGAAGCCTTTCGAGTTTAGGTGTACCGACTACTTGGCTACGCCCGACCGCAGCCAAGCCAAGTTCTCCTATGACAAGGAGAAAAACACGTTTACCATCAATGATGGCGGAACCAACAACATCGCTTTCCAGATGGATAAGAATGTCGATAATTACTACTACATCACCAATGAGCAGACATGGTTTGTCGTGAAGGGCAGCAATCTGAGCACGACGTTGTCAAATAGTGATATCTGGTGGTTCAATGGGTTCAACAAGGGTGGCAGCGCTGAAGCCAATCATGCGGTGACCACTTCTGATGGCGAACAGCTGGTAGTCTGGAATATCAAGGACAACACCGCGCTGAATCCCAATATGGACTACAGCAACGAACAGATCTATCTCTCTTCGCAGGGTAATCAGTTTAGCCACTGCATGGGACTCACGTCGACAGGAAGCAGCTCGACCATCAGCCTGATTGGCTACTTTGCTCCTTATGAGCTTGCTGCCACCTATCCCGCTTTGATGACGGCTATGGGATATACCGCCGATGGCACATCCCTGACCGAAGAGCTGAAAGCTAAAATTGATCTCCTCTTGGCGTCGGTTGACGAGATGCTTGCCGATGGTGATTATGCTGCCTACAAAGAGTCTCTCGAGGCGGCCAAGGACAAGGCGTTGGAGTCGCTTGCCGGCATGGCAGCTACCGACTATGCCGCCGCCCTCCAGATCATGAAGGAACTGCGCGAAGTGATGGGTGCTGCAACCGTAAAACACAATACCAGTATATCCTCGTACACACGCACAGCTCACGGAATAGATGCCATGCAGGGCGATGTGTGTGTAAAGATTATGTTCCACGATGACAACGTGGTGCGAGTGCATAAGTCCTACTCTGCTGACATCGCCAAGAAGAGTTGGTCCGTGGTGCAGCCCGCTGCTGAGGCCGTCGACTTCAGCCTCGACGAGGCCGAGGGTGTGGTCACCTTGGATAATGCCCATGTAGTAGTAACGCTCGACCTCGCTACGGCATGCATTAACGTGTGCCGCAAAGACGGCACAGTCCTTATCCGCGAAGCGGGAAATCAGTTCTCGCCCTATATGGATGGCCCGAACAGCAGCTACAAGATACAGCAAGCCTTCACACTCGATGCTGATGAGTACATCTTCGGTATGGGACAAATCCAGAACGGTGTGCTCAACCAACGCGGCAAGATCATCAACCTCGTGCAGGACAACATGAAGGTGTGCATCCCCTATTTCCAGTCAAGCAAGAACTATGGCCTCTTCTGGGACAACTATTCCCCGACCACATTCACCGACATGGAGGAGGAGACCCGCTTCATGTCTACAGGTAATGAGATTGACTACTATGTTCTTGTAGGCAATGAGAGCAGCGACGTGCTCCCTCTCATGCGTGAACTCACGGGACACAGCCCTATGCCTGCCTTGTGGAACTTCGGTCTCTATCAGAGCAAGGAGCGCTACACCAGTGCCAACGAGACCATGCAGGTGGTAAAGGAGTACCGCAAGCGTGGCGTGCCTCTCGACTGCATCGTGCAGGACTGGCAGTATTGGGGCGACGATGCACATTGGAATGCCATGGAGTTCCTCAATCCCTCCTTCTCTAATTATGCCCAGATGATTAAGTCGATACACGACGATAATGCCAAGCTCATGATCAGCGTATGGGCCAACTTCGGCCCGCAGACCAAGCAGTATGCCCACTTTAGTCAGAAGGGACGAATGATCGAAGCCGTGTCGTACCCCTTCGGTGCGGGAGTAAAACCCTATGATTGCTACGATGCCACCACACGTGACGAGTATTGGCAGTATCTCTATGCCGGACTGATTAACAAGGATATCGATGCCCTATGGCTCGACTCCAGCGAGCCCGACTATCAGCAGCAGAGTCCGAACGATTACGACTACGTTACAGGCACAGGGCTCACCTGGCGCGAACTGCGCAATGCCTTCCCCTTGGCCCATGTGGGTGGTGTGCATGACCATTTCCGTGCCGATGCATTGGGTGGTAAGACCGGGCTTTCAGGCAAGCGCGTATCCATCCTTACCCGATCAGCCTTTGCCGGACAGCAGCGCTATGGCGCCAACACCTGGAGTGGCGACGTCACTGCCAGTTGGGATAATTTGGCCGCGCAGATCCCGGCAGCACTCAACTTCTCGGCTTGTGGCATTCCCTATTGGAACAGTGATATAGGCGGCTTCTTCACTGGCTCATACGGAGGTGTTGGCGATGCCAACTGGCGCCGCCTCTATATGCGTTGGCTACAATTCGGAACCTTCACGCCCATGATGCGCTTCCATGGTACGAATACACCACGCGAAATCTATCAGTTTGGTTCCGAGAAGGATGGCATAGGCGACTACGACCATATACTCAAGTATGTGAAGATGCGCTACCGTATGCTTCCCTACCTCTATAGCACAGCATGGCAAGTGTGCCGGGCCGATGCCACTTTCATGACAGCTCTGCCCATCGCCTTTGGCAATGACCGCCAGTGCTACGACATCAAGGACCAGTATATGTTTGGCGATGCCTTCCTTGTGGCCCCCATTGTGACGGATAATACCAATCAGCGTGAGGTGTACCTCCCGGCTGGCCATCAGTGGGTAGACTTCTGGAGTGGCGAGAGCCATCAAGGTGGCCAAGCAGTTGTAAAGAAGGGCACTGCCGATATCATCCCGCTCTACATCAAGGCCGGAAGCATTCTCCCATGGGGGCCCGATGTGCAGTATTCTACTGAGAAAGCATGGGATAACCTCGAGATACGTGTATATCCCGGTGCCGACGGTTGCTTTGTGCTCTATGAAGATGAGAACGACAACTACAACTACGAGCAAGGCCGCTATACTGAGATCCCCTTCACCTGGGACGAGCAGTCACAGACGCTCACCATAGGCGAGCGCAAGGGTGAGTTTGAGGGTATGCTCCGTGAGCGCACCTTCCGCATCTGCAAGGTGTCAGCCTACCGTGCTACGGGCGACCTACACGCTACCGACTATGACACCGTCATCCAGTACACTGGCGAGGAGGTCTCCGTGGTTCTTGATCGTAAGGTCGTGGCACCAGCCGTACTCACCGACTGTACTTTTGACTATATACAAAATCCTAGCTTTGAGGAGGATGGTCGCATGCTGACCAAGCAGGCTCCTCGTGGGTGGACAGTAAACAGTAATACTACGTGGTGGGGAGTAAACCAAGGCGGTGGCAACGAAGACCCCGCTGCCACTGATGGTAACTTTATCTTTGGTGTGTGGGATAATAATGTTCTCTCGGCCAGTATCAGTCAGTCTGTCCGTAACCTACCCAGCGGGAAGTATACGCTGACTGTCGATATCCATGCTCCTGGACGTATTGCCGAGGCACGCCTCGGCAATCAGCGTCTGTTTGCCAATGAAAATGTTGCGCTCATGCGTGAGCAGTTTGTTACTTGTGGTACGGGTGATAACTATCCCATGCAGACACTTGTTCTCGGCTTCACTCAGGAAAGCGATGATGCCCCTTTGACTATTGGAGTGGCCACAGATGGTGCTCCCAGGCAGACGTGGTTCAAGATTGATAATTTCCGTCTGTATGCTGTCGCTGAAGAGGACTCTGACCCCACGCCGGTGTTTACAGAAACTGCTGCAGCAAAGGTTGTGAGAGCAGAGGTCTTCAGTGTGAGTGGTCAGCGCATCTCGCAGTGTCAAGAGGGGGTAAACGTCGTGCGCGAATACATGAGTGACGGTACGCAAAGGGCTAATAAGGTTGTTTGCCCTTGATTTATGGGATAGTCGCTAGAGAGTAATAAACGTGAGTTCGAGAAATCACGTTTATTTTTTCATTATCTTTTACTCCTCATCAACAGGTTGGGTCGCTCTGTTGTGGGCTCCTCGGGAGTCTCTGCGTCGTCGGTTACATCAGCCTCCTCGGTTGCAGGTTCTCTTCAGACTTTGGCTTACGAGTGGCTCCAACTCTTAGAAATTGGGCATTTCGAAGGTCGTCATACGCTTGTCGATGGTCTTGAATCCTTTGATGAGGGAAAACTCCTCGGTTTTATAGTCAAAGAAGCAATATTTCTCTTCGATGATGTGCTACAGCGCCTTGAAGTTCCCGGTGGGCGTGTTGTCGTACTCTTCAATCTTTGTGCATGAACAAAGAAGAGTGCAACCTAATAAAGGAACTATGAAATATTTCAGAAGTTTCATTTATTAGTAAGGTATATGTTGTTTAATACCATCTCTGTTTGTTACACGGTAGAGATTACGCACAAAGCCTACCATTATGGTGTTTGTAAACATACGATAGTATTGGTTGCCGAGAGTCCATTGGTAGAGGTCACTGGTCAAGGTGAGGCGCAGCGTACAGGATCTCAATTGTATGTCGTAGTTGATCTTGGTACGCAGCGAGAAGTTATTGTGTAGGGAGGTCATGTGAAGGCAGCCATCGCTTTGTTTAAGGTAGAAGATTTCGTAGTACGACTGCCCGTAATCGGGGCCAAAGGCGGCACCGAGCAGGGGAAGGTCGGCCTGTAGGCGTACATTCATCGGGGCGTGCCATAGTGTGAAGGCATACTTGGCCATCGTTGAGGCTGCAAGGTTTATACCCAATTTAAGTTGGGCGGGGTTGTTGGAGTTGCGCAGGTTGTAGATGCCTCCGATGCGTAGCTGGCCTTGAGGACCCACATAGAGTGAAACTCGCTTGTCTTCTCCAAGCGGGAGCTTATAGTATGAGGTGTAGCTATAGTCGGCCATACCGCCCACGATGAGACCGCTACCCGATGCGGGAGTGGTATAGTCTCCGTGGAGTGTAAAGAGTGATTGTGAATACCAGCTCCCGCAGGAAATCTTGGTTTGTGAGAAGCGTTCGCTTAATAGAGCAACGTGCAGTCCATCATAATGTAGGGGCGATAGGTAGGTGTCTGTCATACCTGTGTGGCCACCGCCTAGGGAGAGGCTGCGCTCTTCGAAGCAATGACTCTGGAGCGACTGAGCCGCTACGGATTGTAGCAGGCATAAGGCTATGAGGAGGAGTGATAAGTGTCTTTTCATACTGGGGAGCAAAGTTCGCTAAGTTTTCCGAACTATGCAAATGAATCTCTTAATAAAGGTGATAATGCTGATGCCGGACAAAGCATAATTTGTCATGTTGAACGAAGTGAACCTTTAGGTCGCTGGCCGAAGGGAAAAGCAAACATCTCGCAAATGTCTCATGCGTCGACCCAGCGCGGGATCCTTCGCTCAGGCTCAGGATGACAAGAATCTCTGGATAAACATCTATATTATCTCCTATTGTTATTTTATAAAAGCAATGAGGCCTCACGTGGTGTGAAGCCTCATTGCTATATCGGGTGTGATTGATTACTTCAAAGAGTAAACAACATCCTCTTCTACCTCAACGGCAGCGATCTTGCCCTCGCGGAGCAACCAACCCAAGCCAAGGAGGAAATCATCCTTCTTCTGCTTTGTTTCCTTCTTAATTTCCTTGAAGGTCAAACCTTCCTTACCATCAAGTGCATTCCAGATGAGACCTGCATTTGCACCAGCTTTCTCTGTCAACATAATCTTTTTACTATTTAATTGTTAAACGTCTTTTCTATTCCTCCGCACCAAATCGAGCGCAAAGATAATACATTTTTGTGTTATGCAACATATTTTAGGCTGTTTTTCTTGCGTTTTAGCCTAATTTTCTGTGCTTTTCTTGCGATTTGCCCATATCCGGGCCGCTGTTTCTACCATCTTTGCGCATGGGCGCTTGGCATAGTAGGCTTGAGTGCGCTCCTCGGGATTGGGTTCCTGAGGCTTACGTTCACGTAGCCCGAGCAGTTCGGCACAGATGAGCGAGCCATTCTCACGGCGGAACTCCTCGGCCAGTTCCTGCACGAAGGCATAGTTGGCCGCTTTGCCCTCACGGTCATTGGGGTCGGTGCTCCCCGTCTCCAGTCCGGCAAGAATAAACATACCACACGCGGCACCGCAAGTCTCGCGCATACGGCCTATGCCGCCACCAAACGAGGCCGACATCTTCAAGGCCTGCTCCTCGGTGTATCCATACTCGTCGGCAAAAGCCGCTGTCACTGATTGTGCACAGTTGTAACCCATCTTGAAGAGTTCAACAGCACGAAGCACTCTTTGTTCGTCGTTTATCATAATATACTGCAATGTGTGCGGCAAAATTAACAAAAACAGATGAAATAACAAAGGGATGCGCCATCGGCGCATCCCTTCTGTCTGTTATTGTAATAGACGAGATTACTTCTTGATAACCTTCTTGCCATTTACAATGTATACACCCTTGGTCATCTCGGTTACGCGACGGCCTGAGAGGTCGTAGATAACGGTTTCGGCATCAGCCTCAACGCTCTCGATTCCAGTCTCGATGAGCTTCATAAGCTCCTCAAGAGCTGCCACCTTAGCCTCAAGCTCAGCTACGGTAGTAACGGCAGCTACGTCATTAGCCTCATTGATAGCAGCTTCAAGGTCAGCATATGCCTCAGATGCCTCATCGAGCGTCCACTTGAATTCTTCAGCAGCAAAGAGGGCATCCATGAATTCACCCTTATAGTACTCAGCTACGGGGTTAATCTCAGCCATAATAGCCTGCATCTCCTCGATAGACTTCTCTACCTCAGACTTCAGCACCTTCTGACCACCCTGGATAGCCTCATAGATAGGCATTGCCTTGGCCATCATTGCCTGCTGATCAGCATGCAATGCTTCCATGCCTCCAATCTGATAGCCGAGTGATTCGAGTGCCATGATGGTCTCCATGAAGATGCTCTTGATAGTTGTAGACTTCTTCTCTTCGAGCTTGAGACCACCTACAACGAGGAAGTCCTCAGCGTTGTCGAATTCGCAAGAGTAACCAACGTTCAACTGTGTACCCCATGCTGACTCGCAAGTGAACTCAATTGAGAATGTGGTGAAGTACTCCTCTGCATTCTCGAAGTTAGCACCTTCTGCAGCAGCGGGGATTTCAACGGTCTGGTCGCCAACGAACATTACAGCGTTGACAGCACCATTGTGGAATGCCTTACCGGTCAGGCGATAGGTAGCCTGTCCGAAGGGGCAATACTCCTGAATGAGGCTTGCTGTAGCGTTCTCACCTGCAACAAACTCCATGACACCTCTTTCCTCGTCGTAGCGAGTGTTGTTGGTAGCTACCCAGTAGTCACCCAAGCCAAGCAACTCAGCGTGGTCGATGATAGGCCATGCGCCCTCATTGGTTACGTCTACCCATTCACCTTCGATAGTCTCGTCGAGGTTATAGAGTGCCTCATAAGCCTCAAGGTCTTCAGCATACTTCAAGTTCTTGAATGACAACCAGCTTACATTGTTGCCATCGAGTACGTTGAAGTTGATAGTCAAGTTACCCTCAGCATCAGCAACACCTGTAGCGGTGAATACTGCGTGTGAGAACTGTGAGGTGCCAATTACTTCACCTTCGGTAACATCAGTAGCTTCGCCTTCACCTACAGACAAGGTAATGCCAGTAGCATCAGCAGCCGCAACACCATTCTTGGCGCGTACACGAACCCAAGCCTCAGCGGTGTAGCACATACCGGGAGTAAGGCCTGTAACGGTAGCTGTCTTAGTTGTAGCACCGAGTGACTCACCATCACCAATCCAATACTCGAAGAAGGGAACCTTGAACTCAGAGCCATCGTTCTCACCCTCGGTTGACCAAGTGTTGATGTAAAGGTTAGTTTCGAAGTCCTTGATACCAAATGCAGAAAGCAACATATCATCATAATCTACTTCTGCACGCCAGCCGTGGATTGTTGCGGGATTGTCTACAGTAGCAGTCAGAGTACCAGCCTCATACTGTGCGAGGAAGTCCTCAGCAGTAGCCTTGTAAGCCTCGTATGCCTCAACGGTGTAAACATTGGTGCTCTCCATCAAAGCGAACATGGCATCGATTGCGGTCTTGTTGTTAGCATAGGCTTCAACCGAAGCTACAGCAGCTATAACAGCAGTATTGAATGCAGACAGATTTTCGTCCGAAGTATTAGTCTCATAAGCAGCTTTAGCAGCCTCCATTGTCGCCAATATCTCTGCACTCATAGGCTTGCCGGCAATCTTATAGTACTCGGCGTAGCTGGCGCTTGCCTTGATTTCTGCGATAGACGCATCAGCACCATAGTATGTCAAGCCAAACTCACCCCAGATATTCCAGAATGCAGTGTTCTCACCATGTACACCAATCTTAATCTTATCACCTTCAGCAACCACGAAATAGATAGATTCAACAGCATAGCTTCCATTCAAGAATGAGGCGTATGCCGAAGCCATATTGTTCTCTGGTCCTGTAAGTGCGACGAAGAGAGATTGCTGGTCATTTACGTAGACGTAGGGGAAAGTACCTGTATTATCGCCATCGTTACGATAGAATGCATGTGCATTCAGACGGTATACACCAGGCTTCAAGCCCTCAAGAGTCTGCGACATGTCGAAACCATTATTTGAGTGGTAAGACTCTGCACAGTTGGCATTTGCACTACCACCACCCATGGCTAAGTTATTAGGATCAGCAGTTCCGTCAGCTGATTTGAGAGTCCAACCATTTGCATTACGTTTGCACTCGGGGTTAGCAATATAGATAGTAGCATCTACAGGAGCCTCCTGTGTAGCATTATCCAAAGCAGCAAATGCCTCATCTCTGCTGATAATAGTCCATTCAGCGGCTGCAGCAGTAGCATCAGTTGTAGTAACAATCACCTTACCGAAACCATCACCAGCCAAATAGTTGACATCATTACTGATGGTGTAGGTACCATTCTCCTTCTTGGCAAATGTCCAAGCAGCAGCAGCACCGTCGCAATAAAGACCAGTAGAGAGGAAGTGGCTGTCACCACCATTGCTCTGGTGAGAATCCAAAGTATAAGCATTGTCGCCCTTGTGTGCAAGGGTAAAGAATTGTGGCTTCTTCAGCAAGGTTGCATGTGTACCCCAGTCATTACCACCACCGAGATAGCAACCTGTAGCTGCATTCACAATCAAGTAATCACCGTCAGCAAAGAATGCAGGGACTACATCGGGCAATTCGGGATCATAACTCAATGTTACTCCATCAATAAAGATCTTAGCATTAGCACCTGAGCCACCAGTAACGGCACCGATACCTACCGAGATGGCACCTGCGGTCTCTTCTCTGAGAACGAATGTTGTAGAGTACTCATTCCAAGCATTGGCAGCAAAGTTTGCGGTCTTACCATAGAACGAAGCCTCAGAAGAAGTGAACCCAAAGAAATTAGAAGCCTGAGTTGCATCGGGGTTTGCATTGTACACCTTATAAGTAAGAGTGTAGGCACCTGCGGGAAGCACCACATTCTGTGTGTACTCCACGATACATCCCCAACCAACAGAGATACCCAAGGCACCGCCTTCGGCAACGCCCTCAGGATTGGTTGCGGGAGCTGCTGCATTGTTGACTGTAGCAGTGCTTCCATAACCAAAAGTTGCACTGTAGAACCAGTCTGGATTGGTTGTTTTCACCGTCCAGCCTGCAACCTCCTTGGCACTCTTGTCTACATTACCCTCGGTAACCCAACTGCTTGCATCGTCGAATCCAGCATTGGTCAGGTACTGGGCTGTAACATCAGCGGGATATACGGGCTCTTCTACCGTGGGATCAGCCTCAGCATCGCCAAGACGGGTCAAGGTCCATGCACCGATATTGGTATAGTCTGAAGACTCAACATCCTTTGCGATACCAATCTTAACTTCGCCATCCGCCTGTACGTTGAAGACGAGTTCGTTCACATACTGGTTTGCATCGAACCAAGCCTTAACAGCATCAGAAGAGTTAGGAACAAACTTACCGTTTACAGTAACAGAACCATTGCCAGCAGCATAGTCTGTGTCAGAAGCACCCTCATAACGGTTCATTACGTTGGTCTCGTACTTATATGAAGCGGTTGCAGCGTAGAGTTTTGCCAAGTGGGTGTTGCCACCAGCCTTAATGGCATCGTACTCAGCCTGCTCGTCACCACCGAAACGATAAGCAGCCTTTGCTGTCATCTTATACTGACCAGCGGGGAGTGTGATAGTCTGGCTGAAGTCAAAGACCTTACCGCTGATTCTTGCATAACCACTCTTGATACCCTTAGAGTTTGTGAGGTCCCAATCAGCAGAAGTCTCACCTTCGGCATATGAAGTAGAGAGGTCTGCATTCTTTATATAAGAGGTGTAGTCGTTAGGATCTACCTCGGGCACTTCGGGCTCCTCTTCTACGATTGCGACGGTAAATGTAGAACCAGCATCGGTGCTTCCCCAGTGAGCAACCTTGCCACTCTGGGCATTCAGATATTGATTGTTCTCGGGATAACGCAAGCAGAAGCCGCCCTGTGCACCTTCTGAAGTCTCAGAAGTTGCGGCGAGTACAAATTGTGTTCCCTCAGCATAAGCTACCATTGTAGCGTCGCCGCCACCTGTAGACTGGAGGGCCTTTTCAATGGTTGCAGCCTTGTTTACCACCTTGAAGCCATCGAAGACGTTACCTACGAAAGCCCAGGTATAAGAATCCTTTGCAGCCTCATCCATCTCAGCATCTTCCCACTCGATGTAGGTCTGGTCGGCCAAGTATTGGATGTACTTCTTGCTGTTAGAGTGCATCTGTACATAGTACCACGCCTCGATGCTCTCAGCGTTAGCTGCAGCTACGAAAGGTAATTCGTTAACAGTAAGTTCGATAACGACTGTTTGTTCCTCTTCAACAGTGCCCTCGGGCTTTGCTGCTGCGGTAACTCCATAAGGGAGTTGGGCCGTGTCGTAATCGGGGTAAGAACCGCCCTTTACAGCCTTTACCTCTTGTGAGAACTTCTCCAAGCCGTCATACATAAACTTGTATGTTACGGTAATTGCAGATGCGAACTCGGCTTCATCTACCTCCTCAAGGCTGAATGAAGCGGCTGCGCCCTCACCTGCATCACAGAAAGGATACAACGCACCGTCTACTGTTTGTGTCTTGTAATAACTGCCGCCATTCATGATCTTGAAGGTGCCGTCACCATTGTCAACAAACTTGACAACAGCCTTTGTCTCGCCAGTGTTGTAGGCAAGTACATTCCACTGATGGTGGTAGAGGTAATAGCCTGACTTGGAGAGCATGTTGAACTCATCTGCATTGTCGGTTGCCTCAAAGTACCACACTTGGTCATTGTTTGCGACAGCTTTTGCGATGAAGGGGACTGTACCCCTTGTTCCGCCTTTGTCGGCTCTGTTATATTCCGTAATGGTAAGGTAGAGGTCTTGGTCGCTCACCTTAATACGGAACATCTTGCCCACCTCGGGTTGGGCAAACATTGCTCCTGCGACGAGGAACAATGACATCAGAAAAGTAAATGTTCTTTTCATACGATTTGTGTTTTTAGTTAATAATAAGTTAATTTATAAATAGTTAAAAGCTTTTAGAAAAACAACTGTGCATCCATAAAAGCCGCTAGCGGTTCTCATAGATGCCAAATACAGAGCGAATTTACGTGTTTTTACGTTGCTGCACAACTTTTAATATAGGGAAACGATGGGTTTATGTTGTAAAACATGTTTTTGCTGGAACTTTAGGCTTGGTGTGATGGAGCTGTTCGGTGAGTTTTGTCGCTCTGTCTGGTGTTTCGAAAATGTGTCTTTGGCAACTTTTCTCATCGCGATGACAATTGGTCTTCATCGCGATGGAAAAATATTTTCACCGCGGTGGTAAAGTGTTTTCATCGCGATGAGAAAAGTTTTTGGATGAAGTGTTTTGTGAGATGCGCTATTGGCGTTGCTGGAGGTGGAGCTATGCTCCGTAAGAAAAAACGGGCGTTTTTGAGATATTCGTTCGTTGAGATTTTGCGGTTCGCGTGTTTTTTTGTATCTTCGCTCCCAAATGTATGCATTATGAGCAGTATTGACGAAATTAACGAAAACGATAACGAATACGAAAACGTGGACGACGTTAACGTTGACGCCGACGCTGAAGTAACTTGCGAGGAGCATGCCCACTATCAGCCGAAGAAGGAGGATGGCGAGGACGATACGGTGAAGTACCAGCTCTCGGGCATGTATCAGAACTGGTTCTTGGACTATGCGTCGTATGTAATCCTCGAGCGTGCCGTGCCGCACATCAATGATGGCTTCAAGCCGGTGCAGCGACGCATCTTGCACTCGATGAAGCGTCTCGATGACGGGCGCTACAACAAGGTGGCCAATATCGTGGGACACACGATGCAGTTTCACCCTCACGGTGATGCTTCTATTGGTGATGCCTTGGTGCAGCTGGGACAAAAGGACCTGCTCATCGACTGCCAGGGAAACTGGGGTAACATTCTCACGGGCGACTCGGCTGCTGCTCCGCGTTACATCGAGGCGCGCCTCTCGAAATTCGCTCTCGAGGTGGTGTTCAACCCCAAGACTACGGAGTGGAAGCTCTCTTACGATGGTCGCAACAAGGAACCCATCACGCTGCCCGTGAAGTTCCCCTTGCTGTTGGCGCAGGGTGTAGAGGGTATTGCTGTAGGTCTGTCGTCAAAGATTCTGCCTCATAACTTCAATGAATTGTGTGATGCCGCCATCAGCTACCTCAAGGGGGAGGACTTCGTGCTTTACCCCGACTTCCAGACGGGTGGCTTCATTGACGTGGCCCGCTACAACGATGGTGAGCGTGGCGGTGCGGTGCGTGTTCGTGCCCGCATCAACAAGGTGGACAACAAGACGCTGGCCATCACCGAGATTCCCTATGGAAAGACAACCACGACGCTCATCGAATCTATCCTGAAGGCTGCCGAGAAGGGCAAGATCAAGATACGCAAGGTCGATGACAATACGGCTGCCGAGGTGGAGATCCTCGTGCATCTAGCTCCGGGCGTATCGTCGGACAAGACGCTCGATGCGCTCTATGCCTTCACGGATTGTGAGATCAGCATCTCGCCCAACTGCTGCGTCATCGATGACAACAAGCCGCACTTCCTCGGCGTGAGTCACGTGCTGCGCAAGTCGGTGGACAATACGTTGGCCCTGCTTCGCCAAGAACTGGAGATCCGCAAGGGTGAGCTGTTGGAGCAGCTGCACTTCGCCTCACTAGAGAAAATCTTCATCGAAGAGCGCATCTATAAGGACAAGAAATTTGAGCAGGCGGCTACGATGGATGCTGCGTGCGAGCATATCGACGAGCGCTTGACACCCTATTACCCCACCTTCGTGCGTGAGGTGACGAAGGATGACATCCTCCGCCTGATGGAGATCAAGATGGCTCGCATCCTCAAGTTCAATAAGGACAAGGCCGATGAACTCATCGCCCGCATCCGTGCCGAGATTGAGGAAATTGACAAGGAACTGGCCGATATGGTGGGCGTAACGACCCGTTGGTTCACCATGCTCAAGACCAAGTATGGGGCGGCCTTCCCCCGCAAGACCGAACTGCGCAACTTCGAGAATATCGAGGCAGCCAAGGTTATTGAAGCCAACGAGAAACTCTACATCAACCGCGATGAGGGCTTCATCGGAACCTCGCTCAAGAAAGATGAGTTTGTGGCCAATTGTTCATCGATCGACGATGTCATCCTCTTCTATAAGGATGGCCGATACAAGATTGTGCGCGTGGCCGAGAAGATGTTTGTTGGCCCCGGTGTGATGCACGTGGGCATTTATAAGAAGAACGACAAACGTACTATATATAATGTCGTGTACCGTGACGGACGTGGTGGTCCTCACTATATCAAGCGCTTTGCCGTGACGGGTACCAACCGCGACCGCGAGTATAACCTCACCCAGGGCAAGCCCGGCTCGCGCATCGCCTATTTTACCGCCAATCCCAATGGTGAGGCCGAGATTATCAAGGTGCAGCTCAAGCCTGTGCCCAACCTGCGCAAGACCGTCATTGAAAAGGATTTCAGTGAAATTGGCATCAAGGGACGTGCATCGATGGGTAATCTCCTCACGCGCCTCGAGGTACAGCGCATCGGACTCAAGGCCCACGGAGCCTCTACGCTCGGTGGCCGCAAGGTGTGGTTTGACCGTGACATCCTGCGTCTCGACTTTGACGGGCACGGAGAGTATCTGGGCGAGTTCCATAGCGATGACCGCATCCTGGTGGTGCTGAAGAATGGCGAGTTCTATCTCACCGACTTCGATGCCAACAACCACTACGAACCCGATATTCTTTACATTGAGAAATTCAATCCCGACAAGGTGTGGACAGCCATCGTGAAGAACGCCTCGCAGAAGGGATTCTACTATATCAAGCGCTTCCTTATGGAGGCTACACCGAAGAAGAACACCTTCGTGGACGAACATAAGGACAGCAGTATGGCGCTGCTCACCTGCGAAACCTATCCGCTCATCCAGGTCAACTTCGGCGGTGGAGACAGCTTCCGCGAGCCGCTCGTCATCGATGCCGAGGAGTTTGCTCTCATCAAGGGTTTCAAGGCAATAGGTAAGCGCGTGACCAACTTCGAGGTAGCCGACTTCGTGGAGCTGGAGCCCACACGCAAGCCCGAACCCGAGGAGGAAATTGCGTCCGAAGATGCTGAGCCTATGGAGGAGCAGATTGAGGAGCAAGCAAGCGAGCAGTTGAATTTGTTTGAAGAGGAGTAATCCTAAGAATAGTCAAAGTCTATGAGCAACCGACAATATACCCCAGAGGAGATACAGCAGGAGTTGAACTACCTGCAACTGTTGTCGCGCACTTTCCGTAATGCGGCAGAGGCGAGTACCGAGATTATCAACCTCGAAGCCATCTTGGGCTTGCCCAAGGGGACCGAGCATTTCCTTGCCGATATCCATGGCGAGCACGAGGCCTTCCAACATGTGCTGAAGAATGCCTCGGGCGACATCAAACGTAAGGTGCGTGAGGTGCTGGGCGACGAACTCAACGATAAGGAGATACGTGCGCTCTGCACGCTCATCTATTATCCTGCCGAGAAATTACAACTCATCAAGGCTGAGCACGAAGGGGAGGATATGCACGACTGGTATGCCCTGACACTCAGGAGGCTCATCTCGGTGTGCCAGAACATCTCGTCCAAGTATACCCGCTCGAAGGTGCGCAAAGCATTGCCCAAGGAGTTTTCTTATATTATCCAGGAGCTGCTGCACGAGTCTACGGGCATGACTAACAAGAATAAGTACGTAAAGGGTATCATCGAAGCTATCATCAATACCGACCAGGCTGACAGCTTCATCGCTGCCATCTGTCTGCTCATACAGCGATTGGCTATTGATAGATTGCATATCGTGGGTGACCTCTTCGATCGTGGCACGGGCTCACACCTCGTGATGGACACCTTGTGCCAGTACCAGAACTTCGATGTGCAGTTTGGCAATCACGATGTGCTGTGGATGGGGGCTGCTGCGGGAAACCGCGCCTGTATGGCCAATGTGCTGCGCCTCTGCATGCGCTATGGCAACCTCTCGGTACTGGAGGATGGCTACGGCATCAACCTCCTTCACTTGGCTATCTTCGCAATGGATGTGTATAAGGACGATCCTTGCGAGGAATTTGGTCCCAAGCTCGACGATGGTGTCACCTGCAGTGAGAAGACGCGCCGTCTGATGGCGCAGATGCACAAGGCGGTGAGCGTGCTGCAGTTCAAGCTCGAAGCTGAGATTATCCGTCGTCACCCCGAGTATGAGATGGACGAACGTCTCCTACTTGATAAGATAGACTACGAGAAGGGCATCTGCACCATCGGTGGCAAGCGCTACTCGATGCGCGAGTGCTATTTCCCTACCGTCGACCCTGCTGATCCCTATAAGCTGAGCGTGGAGGAGAGCGAGGTGATAGAGCGTATAGCCCATTCATTTACCACGAGCGAGAAACTACAACGCCATATCCGCTGCCTGCTCGACAAGGGTAGCATGTATCTCGTTTATAACGGAAATTTGCTCTTCCATGCCTCCATTCCCATGAATGCTGACGGAACACTCAAAGAGGTGTATCTGCACGATGGATATTATAAAGGACGCGCCTTGCTCGACAAGGTGGATAGTCTCATTCGTGTGGCTTGCGCTGCGGACGGCGATGCAGCGTTGCGTGCCTTTGCTATTGACTACATGTGGTATCTGTGGTGTGGAAAGGATGCGCCGACCTTCGATAAGGATCGTATGGCTACCTTCGAACGCTACTTCCTTAAGGATAAGGCGGTGATGAAGGAAACCAAGGGACACTATTACACCCTGCGCAATGAGGATGCTACGGTGGACCTCCTGCTTGAGGAGTTCGGCGTAGAGGGCGACCATCGTCATATCATCAACGGGCACATCCCTGTGAAGACCCTCAAGGGCGAGAATCCCATGAAGGCGGGTGGCCGCCTCATCGTCATCGATGGCGGTTTCTCGAAACCTTATCAGTCGACCACGGGCATCGCAGGCTACACGCTTGTGTATCACTCGCGCGGCATGCAGTTAGTGGAACATCAGCCCTTTACCTCGGCTGAAGAGGCAATTCGTGGGGGTGCTGATATCAAGAGCACACGCCATTTGGTAGAGAAACATAGCGAGCGTATTCATGTGGGAGACACCGATAAAGGTCGTGACATACGACTACGTATCGAGTCGCTGCGTAAACTGCTTTATGCTTATCGTACGGGCATCATCCGTGAGGCGCAGAAATAACGAGGTAAAATAGTGTGTAATTGGATTTTTTGCACTATTTTTGTAGTCTAAATAGATACATCATAAATCACAAATCATAAATAAACATGATTCTTTTCTTCAAATCACAGGCCGGAAGCGTTATTGCTGCGGAGACCATGCAGCAGGCCGGCGAGGAAACTATCAAGAAACTGAGTTGGCTATTTGGCAATGCCGAGCTCGTAGAGGGCGAAGCGATGGAGGGATTCTTCATCGGTCCGCGCCGCGAGATGATCACTCCCTGGAGCACCAATGCCGTAGAAATTACCCAAAACATGGGTATTGAGGGCATCGCTCGTATCGAGGAGTACTATCCCGTAGCAAGCGAGGATGCCGAGTACGACCCCATGCTACAACGCATGTACAAGGGTTTGGACCAAAAGTTGTTCTTCGTGAACATCGAGCCCCAGCCTATCGTATACATCGACAATCTTGCCGAGTATAACGAGAAAGAGGGTCTGGCACTCTCTGCCGAAGAGATGGCCTACCTCGAGAAGGTGGAGAAGGACCTTGGCCGTCGCTTGACCGACTCTGAGGTGTTTGGCTTCGCACAGATCAACTCTGAGCACTGCCGTCATAAAATCTTTGGTGGAACTTTCGTTATCGATGGCGAGGAGCGCCCCTCTTCACTATTCCAGATGATCAAGAAGACCACCAACGAGAACCGCAACAAGATTCTCTCTGCCTACAAGGACAATGTAGCCTTCTCTGAGGGTCCCGTAGCCGAGCAATTTGCTCCTGCTAACCACGCTACTTCTGACTATTTTGTCATCAAGGATATCAAGACCGTGCTCTCGCTCAAGGCCGAGACACACAACTTCCCCACAACTGTAGAGCCCTTCAACGGTGCTTCTACCGGTACCGGTGGTGAGATTCGCGACCGTATGGGTGGCGGTAAGGGTTCATGGCCCATTGCAGGTACTGCGGTGTACATCACCTCATACCCCCGCAGCACGGAGAGCCACACTTGGGAGCAGAAGTATCCCGAGCGTGCTTGGCTCTATCAGACTCCCGAGCAGATTCTAATCAAGGCATCAAACGGTGCTTCAGACTTTGGTAACAAGTTTGGTCAGCCCCTCATCTGCGGTTCTGTGCTCACCTTCGAGCACCAGGAGAATGAGGCCGACACCATGTATGGCTACGACAAGGTAATCATGCTTGCTGGTGGTGTAGGTTATGGTACACAACGCGACTGCCTCAAGGGTGCACCCGAGGCTGGCAACAAGGTGGTAGTACTCGGTGGTGACAACTACCGCATCGGCCTCGGTGGCGGTTCTGTATCATCAGTAGACACCGGTCGCTATTCATCTGGTATCGAGCTCAACGCCGTGCAGCGTGCCAATGCCGAGATGCAAAAGCGTGCCTA
>JAZRFA010000044.1:0-18358 GCA_045661085.1 Bacteroidaceae bacterium | reverse complement strand
TTGAAGAATAAGAAGAAATAATCTAAATTTACGATTTGTTGATTTACGATTTACTATTGATGTACGATTTTATGATTTATTGATTTATATCGTAACAATAAAATTGTAAAATAGTTAAATGGTAAATAAATCGTAAATAGTAAATTGTAAAATTGTAAATAAATCAATATGGAACAAAAGAAGAAAGTTGTGGTCGCCTTCAGTGGCGGACTCGATACCTCGTACACTGTGATGTACCTGGCCAAGGAGATGGGTTATGAAGTGCACGCTGTGTGCGCCAACACAGGCGGATTCAGCGAGGAGCAGCTCCGCACCAATGAGGAGAACGCCTATAAGTTGGGTGCTGTGAAATATATGACCCTCGATGTCACTCAGGAGTACTATGAGAAGAGTCTCAAGTACATGGTCTATGGTAACGTGCTGCGCAACAACTGCTACCCCATCTCAGTTAGCTCTGAGCGTATCTTCCAGGCATTGGCCATCGCACGCTATGCCAAGGAGATTAGTGCTGACGCTATTGCCCATGGCTCTACAGGTGCCGGTAACGACCAGATTCGTTTCGATATGACCTTCCTCGTGATGGCTCCCGGTATCGAGATTATCACTCTTACCCGCGACAAGACTCTTACCCGCAAGGAAGAGGTTGACTACCTCAACGCAGGTGGCTTCAATGCCGACTTCGCCAAGCTGAAATACTCATATAACGTAGGTATCTGGGGCACCAGCATCTGCGGTGGCGAGTTGCTCGACTCTAACCAGGGTCTTCCCGAGTCGGCCTACCTCAAGCACCCCACCAAGGAGGGTCCTGAGCTCTTGAAGCTCGGCTTCTGCAAGGGTGAGCTTTGCTCTGTAAATGGAGTGGAGTATACCGACAAGATTAAGGCCATCCAGGCTGTCGAGGAGATTGGTGCTGCCTATGGAATCGGTCGCGACTGCCATGTGGGCGACACCATCATCGGCATCAAGGGCCGTGTAGGCTTCGAGGCTGCAGCGCCCATGCTCATCATCGCTGCTCACCGCTACCTGGAGAAGTACACACTCTCAAAGTGGCAGCAATACTGGAAGGACCAGGTGGCCAACTGGTATGGCATGTTCCTCCACGAGAGCCAGTACCTCGAGCCCGTGATGCCCGATATTGAGGCTATGCTCGAAAGTTCACAGCGCAATGTGAACGGCGTGGTAACACTTGAGCTCCGTCCCCTCGGCTTCCAAACCGTAGGTGTAGACTCTCCCGACGACCTCGTGAAGAACAAGTTCGGTGAGTATGGCGAGACTCAGAAGGGTTGGACCGCCGACGAGGCTAAGGGCTTCATCAAAGTGAACTCTACCGCTCTGCGCGCCTACTACGCTTGTCATCCCGACGAGGAGAGATAAGTCCATCCTCGACAACTTCAATAAAGAATATTCAAGCCCGAGTAATTGCTCGGGCTTGTTTGTTTTCTATACCCACCCAAAGCAAAGCATCGTGGCAAGCCTTTTATTTTGCACCCACGCTTACTCACACCTCCGCGGAGACACACCATTCCCTTCGCGGTGAGAATGCAATCCCTTCGCAGAGGGAGCACCATCCCTTCGCGGAGAAAATATTTCCCGGATAGAGCGATTAGGGAAAGGCCTTTCCCCCGACATTCACATCACTCCTATTCCGTATGATTTTATCATAAAACGTGAATTTATTGCTCTCTTTTTTGATGAAAAAGTATTACCTTTGTTGTTTCAAATAAAGAGAACGTAATTTAAACCATTAGGAACTATGTCTGACCAAAAGAAGATGGAGCGTCCCCGTACAGGACGATTGTTGGCCGGTGTATGCGCCGCAATTGCCAACTATGCAAACATTGACGTAACCGTAGTGCGTGTCATATACACACTGTTGACCATATTCACCGCCTTCAGCGGAGTAATTATATACTTCATCTTGGTGTTGCTGATTCCTGAGGAGAAAAACCAATTTAACATAAACAGATGATTAAGATAGGTATACTTGGTGCGGCTGGCTACACGGGTGGCGAACTCATCCGCCTGCTTGTGCACCATCCCGAGGCAGAGATTGTCTTTGCCAATAGCGAGAGCAATGCCGGCAACCTCGTGGCCGATGTGCACGAGGGCTTGCTGGGCGACACCGACTTGCGTTTCACCGACGCTATGCCCTTCGACGAGGTCGATGTGGTGTTCTTCTGCTTCGGCCACGGCAAGAGCGAGGCGTTCCTCAAGGAGCACGCCATCCCCGCACACATGAAGATCATTGACCTTGCGCAGGACTTCCGCATCGCAGCGCCCACACACGACTATGTGTATGGATTGCCAGAGATACACAAGGAGCAAATCAGCAAGTGCCAGCACTTGGCTAACCCCGGATGCTTTGCCACTTGCATACAGCTCGGCTTATTGCCCTTGGCAAAGGCAGGACTGCTCACCCACGACGTGGCGGTGAATGCTATCACTGGCTCTACGGGAGCCGGACAGAAGCCCGTGTCGACCACACACTTCAGCTGGCGCACCGACAACATGAGCATCTATAAGGTGTTCACCCATCAGCACCTGCACGAGATACGCCAGTCGCTCACCGAACTCCAAGGCTCACTCGATGTGGATGTGGACTTCATTCCCTATCGTGGCGACTTTGCCCGCGGCATCTTCTGCACCGAGGTGGTGAAGTTCGATGGCGAGGAGGGCACACCCACCAACCCCACAGCCGAGCAATTGGCCGACATGTACCGTGCATTCTATGCCGATGCTGCTTTCACTCACTACATCGACAAGGCACTCGACTTGAAGCAAGTTGTCAATACCAACAAGGCGCTCGTGCACATCGACAAGTTTGGCAACAAGGCTGTCATCACCTGCATCATCGACAACCTCCTCAAAGGCGCTGTAGGTCAGGCCGTGCAAAATATGAACCTGATGTTCGGCATAGACGAGAAAGCAGGACTCGGGCTCAAAGCAAATGCATTCTAATTCAAGAAGTTTATGAATCTTTTCGACGTATATCCACTTTATCCCGTAGAGCCCGTGCGTGGCAAGGGCAACTACGTATACGATGCCGCTGGTACCGAATATCTTGACCTCTACGGAGGCCATGCCGTAATCTCTATCGGCCATGCCCACCCTCACTATGTGCAGATGATTAGCGAGCAGGTTGCTAAGCTCGGCTTCTATTCAAACTCAGTGGAGAACAGTTTGCAGCAGCAGTTGGCCGAGAAGTTAGGCCGTCTCTCTGGTTACGAAGACTATAGTCTCTTCCTTTGCAACTCAGGCGCCGAGGCCAATGAGAATGCCATCAAGCTCGCCTCATTTCATAACGACAAAGCCAAGGTGTTGGCATTCAGCAAGGCCTTCCATGGCCGCACCTCTGGTGCCGTAGCCGCCACCGACAATCCTAAGATTAACGCCCCCTTCAACCGTACTCCTAACGTGGAGTTCGTCCCCCTTGGCGACATCGTTGCCGTAGAGGAGAAACTGAAGACAGGCGAATTCTGCGCCGTCATCATCGAAGGCATACAGGGCGTAGCAGGTATCCACTGCCCATCGACGGAGTTCCTCTGCCAGTTGCGCGAACTGACCACAAAATATAGCGTATCGCTCATTCTTGATGAGATACAGTCGGGCTATGGCCGCACGGGTAAGTTCTTTGCTCACCAGATTGCAGACATCCGCCCCGACCTCATCACCATCGCCAAGGGTATGGGCAATGGTTTCCCCATTGGCGGCGTACTCATTGCTCCTCACTACAAACCCTGGCCCAGTATGTTGGGTACCACTTTTGGTGGCAACCATCTGGCATGCGCAGCCGCCATTGCCGTACTTGACGTTTTTGAGCAGGAGGACCTCGTGGAAAATGCAGCCGAGGTGGGTGCATACCTCATCGACGAACTTAAAAAGATTCCCCAAATCAAGGAAGTGCGTGGCCGCGGCTTGATGATTGGCATTGAGATTGAAGGTTCAGCCTCAGAGTTTCGTAAGCGATTGCTCTTCGAGAAGCATATCTTCACCGGTGGTGCTGGCATATCTACCGTACGCCTCCTCCCCGCATTGGGTATCACCAAGGCACACGCTGATGTATTCCTTACTGCATTCAAGGAGCTCATCTAACACACAAAAAGCACTTACACTATGAGCACGAACAAACGCATTATAGCAATTGTTGCCGGTGGCGACTCTGGCGAATACGAAGTTTCGCTCCGCAGCGCCGAAGGCATCGCTTCATTCTTGGACAAGGAGCGCTACGAAATCTACACTGTCATCATCCGTGGCACCGATTGGAACGTACAGCTCCCCGACGGAGCCACTGCCCCCATTGACCGCAACGACTTCAGTTTCCACCACGAAGGCAAACACGTAAAGTTCGACTATGCCTACATCACCATCCACGGCACGCCCGGCGAGAATGGTCTATTGGGTAGCTACTTCGAACTCATCCGTATGCCCTACTCTACTTGTCCGCCCCTCATATCGGCGATGACATTTAACAAGTTTGTCCTCAATCAATACCTGCGTAGCCTTGGCGTACGTGTGGCCGAATCACTCACCTTGCGCCGCCAGGACGTCATCACCACCGACGACGTAGTGAAGGCAGTAGGCTTGCCCTGCTTCGTGAAACCCACCTGCGGCGGTTCAAGTTGCGCAACGACAAAAGTAAAGACACCCGAGGAACTGCTCCCAGCCGTGGAAGCCGCCTTTGGCGAGGCCGACGAAGTGATGATAGAGGCCTTTATGCAAGGTACCGAGATTACCTGCGGATGCTACAAGACCCGCACGAAGAGCGTGGTGTTCCCCATCACTGAGGTGGTGGCCAAGAACGAGTTCTTCGACTACGACGCCAAGTACAACGGCCAGGTAGAAGAGATCACCCCTGCTCGCATTGACGAGAGCATTGCCGAACGAGTACGTACGCTCACTTCACTGCTCTACGACATCTTGCGTTGCCACGGCATCATCCGCATCGACTACATCATCACCGAAGGCAACAAGTTGAACTTATTGGAGATCAACACCACACCTGGAATGACAGCCACCAGCTTCATCCCCCAACAAGTGCGTGCCGCCGGACTCGACATCAAGGATGTACTCACCGAGATTATTGAGGAGAGTTTCAATTAATGTTTAAGAATTCCATTTACAATAATGAAAGCAAATAAAATCATCATCTTTGCCTTGCTGCTTATGACCAGCATTGTAGCCAAGGCGCAACTTCCCTCAGTGCAGCTCAAGACTTTGGAGGGAAAGACCATCAACACCTCCAAGCTCCACAATGACGGGAAGCCTTTCATCATCAGTTTCTTCGCTACTTGGTGCAAGCCATGTAATCGCGAGCTTAGCGCCATCCACGAGGTATACCCCGATTGGCAGGAGGAGACAGGCGTGAAGGTCATCTGCGTATCAATCGACCAAGCACAGAATATCAATAAGGTGAAACCCCTCGTTGATGGCAATGGTTGGGAATACGAAGTGCTGCTCGACCCCAATGGCGACTTCCGCCGCGCTATGGGTGTGCAAACCATACCTCACGTGTTTGTCATCGATGGTAAAGGTAAGATTGCCGACTCGCGCAGCGGATATACCGATGGTTCGGAGGAGCACCTCATCGAGAAGGTGCGCGAATTGATTGCTGAATAAAATCAAACAATGAGATATTGGAAACTACTGACAGTCCTTGCTTTGGCAGGACTGTCGCCATTTAATTTGACGGCACAAGAAGAGGAATCCGTAGGAAAAGGCATCACCCTGCACGGTAGCGTGCAGAGCGACATTCTCGTTCCTCAAGAGGACAATAAGATAGGCACAGGAAGCTACGAGCATTGGGCGCTCACCAACACCTATGCCGACCTTAATATGATGAGTCGCTACGTGGATGCAGGCGCTCGCCTCGAGTTTGCACAGTTCCCCTTACCCGGCTTTGAACCCGACTTTCAGGGATGGGGCGTACCTCACCTCTATGTCAAAGGAAAGCTGCGTGGTGCCGAACTCACCGTGGGCGACATGTACGACCAATTTGGCAGCGGCTTCATCTTCCGCACCTATGAGGAGCGCAGCCTCGGCATCGACAATGCCCTACGTGGAGCGCGCCTTAGCCTCACGGCCATCCCAGGCGTGCAATGGAAGGTGCTTGGCGGTGTACAGCGAACCTACTGGCAATGGAACCGGCAATCATGGGTAGCAGGTACCGATGCTGAGGTCAACATCGACCACTACAGCAGTGCGATGCAAGAGCGAGGCATCACCTGGATGGTAGGTGGCTCATATATCCTCAAGCACGAAGCAGACGAGGACATTATCGTACCTGGAACTAACTATCGCTTGAACCTGCCGCAAAATGTCGGAGCCTTCGATGTACGTTCACGCTTCCAAATGGGCAACTACAGTTTATTGGCCGAATATGCGTGGAAGGGACAAGACCCTTCGTTCGACAATGGATACACCTATCATAAGGGGCAGGCTTTGATGCTCTCGGCATCCTACTCAGAGCGCGGATTTACCGCCCTCGTGCAAGCCAAGCGCAGTGAGAACATGGCCTATCGCAGTCAACGCTCACGCCAAGGCATGGCAGCCAACATCAATCATATGCCCGCCTTTTCTTACCAGCATACCTATGCACTACCCGCCCTCTACCCCTATGCCACACAGAATGCCGACGGTGAGTGGGCCTTACAAGGAGAATTGGGTTACACCTTCAAGCGCAAGACCACACTCGGTGGCAAGTACGGCACCAAAGTGAAGCTCAACATGAGCCATATCCGCGCTCTCGACAAGCACCCCGTATCCACTCCCCTTGGCACATTGATGGGGACTGATGGCTACACAAGTTCGTTCTTCAAAATGGGCGAGGAACTCTACTACCAGGACATAAACCTACAGTTGGAGAAGCGCATCACCAAGGATTTCAAGCTCAACGCCATGTATATGAACCAACAATACAACCAAACGATTGTAGAGGGACATGGTGGTATGATTAGCTCCAATATCGGTGTGCTCGAAGGACAATACAAGATTAACAGTCGTTATACCCTACGCAGCGAGTTACAATACCTATCTACCCGTCAGGATGAGGGTGACTGGTGCTTTGCGCTCATAGAGCTCTCGGCACTCCCCTACCTTATGTTCACCATCAGCGACATGTGGAACTGCGGGAAGACAGGCTTGCACTACTATATGGGCGCTGTCACCTTCAACTACGAAGCCCACCGCCTTATGCTCAGCTATGGCCGCACCCGCGCCGGATTCAACTGTGCTGGAGGCGTATGCCGCTACGTACCAGCAAGCCGTGGCGTGCAACTATCATATAACTACAATTTCTAACACACTTGCCGAATGAAAAAGCACATAATCACCTGTCTACTCCTCTGCATGCCACTGCTCTTTAGCTGTAGCGATGAGATTCCTGAGGGAGAGCGTTATGAGGAACTTACACAGGTAGAGCCTAAGCGCAACATCCTTATCGAAGACTTTACGGGGCAGAAGTGCAGCAATTGCCCCGAGGCACATCAAATAATCAATGACTTGAAGGTGCTGTATGGCGACCATGTCGTTGCAGTGGCCATTCATGCAGGCTATTTTGGTATATCCGAGAATAGTGATCCCAATACCATTGGCTTGATGCAGCCTGAGGGGAACGCCTATGCAGAGCATTGGCGCATAGCCGCTTATCCGACAGGAATCATCAATCGCGTCTCTGGTCCACTTAAGCATACCGATTGGGCTGTATATTCACGTCAAGCATTGATGAAAGAGTCGCAGATGACAATTGGCCTGAATGCTGAAATCGTTGACAATAGTATCGTTATCCATACGACATTGCAATCGTCGACGTTGCTTAATGCTAAACTGCAGCTTTGGATTACCGAGAGTAATATTACTGCAGAGCAGCAGAACGGTAAGGTTAAGGACTCCAACTACCTCCACCACCATGTATATCGTGCTTCAGTCAACACACCTTGGGGAGAAGATATAGCCTTGGCTGCTGATACCCCCACCATCTACGAGCACAATATCGCCTTGCGTGGTAATTGGAATGCAAATAATCTCTCTGTCGTGGCCTTCGTGTATACCGATGACGATGGTGTGGTAGAGGTTGTCGAGCAACATTTATGAAATTCAAATATTTAATACACTAAAGACAATGAAAAAACTATTCACCACCCCTTTCGCCATGCTCCTCTGCGTGGCAATGGCAGTAGTCTTTACTGCATGTGAGCCTGAAGAGAATACTGAAGCAAGTGCAAAGACATTGGTTTTCCTCTGTGATGCAAACTCTATTCCCAATGGCTCTACTTACACCACTTCTACCTTGGGCGAGGATGCAGTCTTCCTCCCAGGAATCGATCTCAAAGGCGACGCTGGTGGTACGGTTTGCGTAACTGTGAAATCGCTCAATGAAACAATGATTGCAATATGCGGATTCGGCAGCTGTCAAATGACGCTCCCTTATCTTGAATATACCACCACCGCATCGGGAGAAATCAACGCAAATACACCATTCCCACTCGACATTCATTATGAGCCCACAGCTGATAAACCAAGCGCGAGTGCTCTCATTACAGCCTATTATGAAGGCGAAGAGGATAATGCCGTGAGTTTTACCCTCGTGATGACCAATGCCAAGGGCGAATAAAGGTGTTAAGTGAGCATTATCAAGCCTATGACAAAACATTATCACTGGTGTGACAAAATATTAACATAGGTTCGATATATTCAGATATAATAATAGGAAAAAGGATTGCGGGCGCAATCCTTTTTTCTATTTACTTGAATGTCTTTACTCGAACGTCTTCAGCACGTACTGGTTTGTCCGTGCCGTCTTTGTCGTCGGAACCTGTTGCTCGGGAAGACGAACCTTTGGACCTGGGATGTAGGGGCTGTGCTCTATTACGTAGCGTATGCGAGCTGCTTGATTAGCCGTAAAACGGTTCATATATCCGCAGGCATAATCCATAATGTTAGTTGAGACAAACTCCTCGCCAGTTTCACAATCCTCACGCTTTACCAGTTGAGCTATAGCTTCATCTTCAAAAGCAGGATACCCTTGCATTATCCTATCGTAGGCTGCTTTGTTGTAAGTGGGTGTATCTTCGCAGAAGTCACTGTCGTAGCATGCGTCCGTACTTCCTGTAATAGGGTCTTCGGAGAAGGCGTGGCGTAACCCGAGAAAATGTCCTAACTCATGGGCAATAGTCTTGGATATGTCAAAAATAGCGGGTGTATCCAAATCATCATAAGAGTAAACGAACTCATTGTTTATGCTTAGGCATTGCGGCCAAGGAACTTCGTCCCAATCTTCATACTCCAATGTGGTCAGTCCCTCCAATGCATGGGGTTTGAGGAGGTAGGGAAGGTGCGAAATCCCTTGTACGCCAGCGCTTTCAAAAGTATAGAGAAAGATGTTGATATAGCTATTAGGGTCCCACATATAGCTTTTGTACCTCTTCGGATCACTGCTATACCCCATAAATGCAGCGCTGTTAATGCTTTTGAGATTAATCTTTACGCGATTGACCCCTGGCTCCTTGAGTACATTTCCATCAGGGCCCTCTTCGACCATATAAAACTCTAAGCCAAGGTCTTGTCCGCAGTGGCTATAGATTTCGTTTACACGCTCTAAAATCATTGCAAGATGCCCTTCGCGTACATATTGTTTCTTGTTAGTGGCATCATGATACAGAACGTGGAAGATGATTGGCAAGCGGTATCGTGTGGAGTCGTTGGCTGCTTCGGCCTGTTGGGTCAGTGCTAATGAATCACACACCGTTCCGTCTGAATCCATTAGACGCAGCGTCGTATGTCTTTCCTTTTGGCCATTATTCATGGTGAGTGTAATGGTAATGTTAGCGCTGCCATTCCCTTCTGTGGGGAGAATACTGCACCAAGAACGGTCGCTTAGGATAGACCATTTCCCAGTGCCTGTAACCTTTATCTCAAGGGTCTGTGCTGCAGCACTCAGTGGAGCAAAATTGGAATCGGCTATGCATAAAGACGAGGTGGGAACCTCATCATCTTTATGGCACGATACTCCTATGATAAGGAGTATCGTCAGCCATAAGAAATGCTTTTTCTTCATTGGGTAAAGAAGAGTTATCTAGAGTATTCGAAGGATACTTGTTCTTCTGGAGAACAGGTGATTACATTGTTCACGTAATATCGGTCGTAGGCATTAGCCATAGTGACAAACACGACTACCGAGCAGTTCTCAGCAGAAGTAACA
The DNA here is from genome assembly GCA_045661085.1 of Bacteroidaceae bacterium. Lineage (GTDB taxonomy): Bacteria > Bacteroidota > Bacteroidia > Bacteroidales > Bacteroidaceae > UBA1189. The sequence continues at coordinate 8,163 of JAZRFA010000044.1, read as the reverse complement.
TCACAATCAGCCATGTCAAATGTTGCATAATATTCAACGGTCTCACCTACCTCCCAACTATCCGAGCGCTCGCCCAAGAGGCTACCCGTGATAGGATTCTCACAGGCTGCAGCACGCAATACATGATTGTGGGCAATGGTGGGACTTTCGAATCCAAGGCTGGGAGTTGCGCCTGTTTGGTAATACATCAATCCATTTTCTATGAGGAATGCATTGATGCGGTACTTTCCAGTCTTTCCAATTTTAATTTTGGCGCGCACTGCCATCGTCACTCCATCTTCTGCCACCGATGCTGCAATACCAACCGAGGCTGGTTCAGACATTTCTGCAGCTACTGCATTATTTATATATTGTGCGTTAACACTGGCTGCTCCCATATTGGAGTGCACCGTGCTCTTGTCAAGATTATAGGCACACGAAGGAAAACTCTTCATATTGCAATAATTGCCCACCTTTTCTGAGGCTACACTACTGATGGCATCGCCCACATGAGCAGCTACGATTACAACATCATTCTTATGTTTGCTTGATTCTTCAAAGGTTTCCAACCCCTTTATCATATAGGGGCAGTATTGACACCAGGTGCCTGTAGCTTCCGTTACGAGCACGCGGCGGCGGAAACCTTCGAATCTATCTTCTAATGAGTCTGCAGCAAGTTCTGGGAACAGGTTAGGTCCAGCAGCTTTAAGAGTCATTTTATTGGATAGCTTTCCTGCATAGCTAGCATATACCTCATAGCTTCCCGCAGTAGATGTCGCGAAAGTGGTTGCACTTGTCTTAACATCATTGATATAAATATCAGCCTTATCAGTTACATCCTCTGCATCTAGTGTTATGGTAAAGGATACTTGGTCTATACCATCGGCTATGAGCTGTTTCTTATCGGCACTAATAGTCAGAGTATCTCCTGAGATTATATCCTCTTCACTCTGTGGCGTACATGATGCCACTATAATTGTGGCTATCAATGCAGTAACCACAGCTATATTTTTATTCATTATCTTCATATGAAACAAAATAAAAAGAGACAGGGTACAAGATTGTCCCTGCCTCTATGTTGTAAAATGATTACTTGCGGTTATTCTTTTCCAACTCAGCCTTCAAAGCCTCTTTATGCTTTGCAACCATATCCACGTACACCATTTCTACCTTGTTGGCTTTGGGCATTTCGCACTTGGGAAGAGCTGTACGCATGTAGCGGCCATTGCTACGTGCGGCTCCGATATTCTTGCCGTTTGCAGCACGGGTAGCAACCTCCTCAGAAGGTACATCACCCTCGGTGCGGCGAGTCAGCACGATGTCTTTAATTGCCCTGATAGAAAGGGTTGGCCATCCGCCAGAAATGCTACCCAATGAAGGATAGTAAACAGCACCATCCTTCTCAACTCCCTTGATGATTACAGTGTTCTTGTCTGCAGAAACCTCTACGGGGAAGTTGCCGAAGTACATATCATCGTAGTTGTCGGGGTTGTTTCCTATGAAGGTGAAGGGTGACCATCCCCACTCTGAAACGGGAGCTACGGTGATGAAGTTGGGGTCGGTAAGCAATTGAATGCTCTCGTCGGGCTGAACCTGGAAGAAGAGCTTGGGACCATAGTCGTAGAAGAGTTCTTCGGTGTCGTATGAACTGTATGAGAGGCTGGTAAAGAGAGCCCAAGGGCTTGCATACTCGTGGTACTGCTCTCCAAAGTCAGCGAGACCTACGATGTAGTTCTGAGACTTGTAGTAGTTCTCATACTTCTTCACCATGTCTTTATATTCAGCGAATACAGCGTTGATGTTGTTCTCTGCATATTCGCGAGCCTCTTCCTCAGAAGCGCCATCCATGACAGCTTGGTCCATATAGCTGTAGAACAAGCCTTCGTAAGCCTCATGGTTGCTGTCAAATACTTCAGGACCCTCATCGATAGAGCCTCCCAAACGGATGTAGTGACTTGTAGTGTCGATGATAGTATAAGACTCCCAAGTCTCATAGTCATAATCTTCAATCTCAGAGATGATAGTCATATCCCATTCACCAGCAAGTTTCTCAAAGAGATCTGTAGCTACGGGCTCAAGTGCCTGACGTGCACATGAGCGGCTGGTGCCTTTGTATACAGCCATGCTCTCATCCTCGTTGAATACGCCGATAAGCAACATTGACTCCAAGTCCTCGAACGAAGTGAAGCTGAGGTTCAAGCCTTCTGCGCTGTTGATGGCATTAACATCTTCAGGAGTGAGTTCCTGACCATAATAGGTCAGCATCTCCTCCTCGGTCATGTAGCTCAACATGGGGATGAACTCTCTTGAATAGTTCATCAGATACATTGCTGATTTTACATTCTGCTCCTCAGATTTTACGTTGAACCATACGAAGTTAGGATTTTTGTCAGGGTCTTCAATACCTGTTACTGCAGCTGTAGCGGCAGGGCGGTCAGACTTGTTGATGGTTACATGCAAGGTGTCGTAGCTTACGATGGTAGCCTCCTCGTTGTAGAGACCTACGATAGAGAAGATGTATTCGCCACCAACCTCAACGGGGAACATGAAAGGATTGGTTTCAATCTCATTGTTTCCTTCATATACACCCTCGGCACCATAGTTCTCCAATACGGCTGAGGCCATACCCTTCTGTCCGTAGAGCAGCATCCAATAATCATAGTCTTCGGGGAAAAAAGGAGCAACTACATACTGCATAGTAGGTTCAGCTTCGCATGACAACTTGATGCGACGCTCTGTGCTGGTAGCAGAAACCTTAATCTCATTTTCTACAATCTGCTGGCCAGCATACATATACTGACGTGCATAGAGGCCAGGGAATGTAGCTATCTCTGACTCAAGAGGCATAGTGAAGTAGTCACCCAAGTTGTTCTCCCAAGTTGAGCCAGCACGTGTTGCAGGTGCCCATACACCCCAGTCCTCTTCATCATTCCATTCTTCATCTTCGCTCCACTCATCCTCGGGAAGTTCATAGAGAAGGTTACCCTCAGCGTCACATTCTGCCATAAGCACTACCCAAGCGGTACCGGGATAGATTGCCCAAGGAGTATCCCACTCAGGATCGTAGTCCTCGTTCCAGTAGTCCCCATTGTTGATAGTGACAGTCTGAGGGCCTCTCAGCACTTTACCATCGTTGAGGTTATCTACGTCGCTTGCTCTCCACATATGCAGACTGGTGTACATATCGGCACGCGTGAAAGCATAACGGTAGCACATAGTGTCAGGTACCTCAAAATGGAAAGTGAATCCGTAAGGAGAAGTCTCTACGATAGTAATAAGGCGCTCATATGCAGCGGTAGTGAACTCATGGGCTGATACGTTATATTTGCCGTCAAGACTGTATACCAATACCAAAGTGTACTCGGTGTTACCCTCCAAAGCATAAATGGGCAATGTGTTTTCACCATCAGAGACAGTAAGCAAACGACCGTCGGTCGTAGCGTCTGAATACACAACAGCTGCATCAAGGCTTGATGTGTTTACGCTACCCTTTTCCACAAGGTAAGCAATCTCTTTGATGCCATTGGTGGTCAATGTAAATACTGCAGATGTAGCTCTGACATCCTCTTTCAGTGTCGCATAGTCATTCTGATCGACTTTAAGTGGCTCAATCTCGTCCTCCTTACAGCTAGTAAAGCACGCTGCAAAGGCCATCATACCTACCATGAATAGGTTACGATAATTTCTTTTCATAATGTTATGAATTTAAATGAATAATGATTTGATATAAATTTGTTTTTGTAGAATACTTTTAACTAATACCTTACGGGCGGCAAATTTACACTTTTTTGCAATAAAACAAACATCATCGCGAAAAAAAATGTAAAAAAATGCAATGTTCACTATACAAAAGACCACACTTAATTGACATGTAATACCTAATACACCTTAATAATTATAAAATACTGCACACAGAGGAAACTTCGACATAGAAAAAAGACAACAATGTCACTATATTGGACTTTTTGCTTACATTTTATTTTGTAAGTATACGATTTGTTTATACTTTTGCAGCCCAACGAGGTAAAAAGAATAACAAATACATATACTTATGGACAATAATAGATTGTATATATTCGACACCACTTTGCGCGATGGCGAGCAGGTGCCCGGCTGTCAGCTCAATACAGTAGAGAAGATTCAGGTAGCCAAGCAGTTGGAGTTGCTTGGTGTGGACGTCATCGAGGCGGGATTCCCCGTATCAAGCCCCGGTGATTTCAACTCTGTCATTGAGATTAGTAAAGCCGTGACATGGCCCACCATCTGTGCACTCACTCGTGCCGTAGAGAAAGATATCGACGCAGCAGCCGAGGCATTAAAGTATGCCAAGCGCAAACGTATCCACACGGGTATCGGCACCAGCCCCTCGCACATCCGCTATAAGTTCAACAGCACCCCCGAGGAGATCATCGAGCGTGCCGTGGCTGCGGTGAAGTATGCCAAGCGCTACGTGGAGGATGTGGAGTTCTATGCCGAGGACGCAGGCCGCACCGACAATGAGTATCTTGCTCGTGTCATCGAGGCGGTGTGCAAGGCAGGTGCTACGGTATGTAACATCCCCGACACCACAGGCTTCCGCACCCCCTACGAGTATGGCGAGAAGATCAAGTACCTCTACGAGCATGTCGACGCCTTTGCTGCAGGACGTGCCATCCTCTCTACCCACTGTCACAACGACCTCGGTATGGCAACCGCCAACACCGTAGCAGGCGTGCTCAACGGAGCGCGTCAGGTGGAGGTAACCATCAATGGTATTGGTGAGCGTGCCGGTAACACCTCACTCGAGGAGGTGGCCATGATCTTCAAGACTCACCCCGACTTGGGCATCGAAACCAACATCAACACACAGAAGATATACCCCACCAGCCGCATGGTGAGCTCATTGATGAATATGCCCGTGCAGCCCAACAAGGCCGTCGTGGGCCGCAATGCCTTTGCACACTCAAGCGGTATCCACCAGGATGGTGTGCTGAAGAACGTGGAGACCTACGAAATCATGAACCCCAAGGATGTGGGTATCGACGACAATGCCATCGTGCTCACCGCCCGCAGTGGTCGTGCTGCTCTTAAGCATCGCCTCTCAGTGCTCGGTGTTGAGCTGGAGCAGGAGAAGCTCGATAAGGTATACGAGGAGTTCCTCAAGTTGGCCGACAAGAAAAAGGAGATCAACGACGACGACGTACTCATGCTTGCTGGTGCCGACCGCAGCGACAACCACCATATCAAGCTCGACTACCTGCAGGTAACCAGCGGTGTGGGCGTACGCTCCGTAGCCAGCCTTGGTCTGAAGATAGCAGGCGAGTCGTTCGAGGCCGCAGCCACCGGTAATGGTCCTGTCGATGCCGCCATCAGCGCACTGAAGCAGATTATCAAGCGCAACATGACACTCAAGGAGTTCACCATCCAAGCCATCAGCAAGGGCTCTGACGACGTAGGTAAGGTGCACATGCAGGTGGAGTACAACAACCAACTCTACTACGGATTTGGTGCCAACACCGACATCATCGCTGCCAGCGTGGAGGCTTATATTGACTGTATAAATAAGTTTAAGTAAGACCCCCTCAGTCCTTCGGACAGCTCCCCCTCTATGGGGAGCACCTCCGGGGTGTCTCCTTTAGATTATGCTGCGAGATTTTCAAACTGCAAGTCCTGATAGATACAATTTGCTTAAGGCATTTGCCCGTGAGAATCGAGACAATCAAACTGATGCAGAGAGATGCTTGTGGCAGCAGTTGCGTGGTGGATCACTTGGAGTAAAATTCAAGCGCCAACATATCATCTACGATTTCATTGCTGATTTTGTTTGCCTGGAAAAGATGCTGATTATTGAAGTTGACGGTGCCTATCATTCCACAAACAAGCAAATGGAGTATGATGCGTACCGAACAGAGGAACTTGTACAATTTGGATTTCGCGTATTACGATTTACAAATGAAGAAGTAATCCTCGACATAGAGAAAGTAATTAACAAAATAAAAGAAACAATATAAAAATGGAAAAGAACATGATTAAGAATAATCCGGAAGGTTCTCCCCATAGAGGGGGAGATGCCCAAAGGGCAGAGGGGGTCTGTCTCTTCGACAAGATTTGGGACGCCCATGTAGTACAGAAGGTAGAGGATGGTCCCACACAACTTTACATCGACCGCCTCTATTGTCATGAGGTGACCACACCTCAGGCGTTCGACACATTGAGAGACAAGAACATCCGCGTATTCCGCCCCGACCATGTGGTGGCAATGCCCGACCATAACACCCCAAGCGACCAGCAGGAGCGCATCGACGATCCCGTAGGACGCAAACAGGTAGAGACACTCGCACAGAACTGCGCCGAGTTTGGCATCCGCCACTTTGCCATGGGCACCAAGGACAATGGTATCATCGACGTGGTAGGTCCCGAGAAGGCACTCTCACTGCCTGGTATGACCATCGTATGTGGCGACTCGCACACCTCTACCCACGGTGCTGTGGGCGCTATCGCCATGGGTATCGGCACCAGCGAGGTGGCTCAGGTGCTCGCTTCACAGACTATCCTGCAGAGCAAGCCCAAGACCATGCGCATCAACATCGAGGGAGAACTCGCCGAGGGTGTTACCGCCAAGGACGTGGCACTCTATATCATGGCACAGCTCACCACTTCGGGCGCTACTGGCTATGCCGTGGAGTATGCCGGCTCTACCGTTCGTAACATGTCAATGGAGGGTCGCTTGACGCTTTCAAACCTCTCTATCGAGATGGGTTCACGTGCCGGTCTCATCGCCCCCGACGAGACTACCTTCGCCTACCTCAAGGGCCGCGAATATGCTCCCAAGGGCGAGGCATGGGACAAGGCCGTGGAGGAGTGGAAGCAGCTCTACTCCGACCCCGACGCTGTGTTCGATAAGGAGGTTACCTACCGTGCCGAGGATATCGCTCCCCGCATCACCTACGGCACCAACCCCGGTGCGGGTATCGCCATCGACGAATGCATCCCTACACTTGAAGAGGTAGCTAAAGAAGACCATGCACAGTTCCTTGCCATGCTCGACTACATGCAGTTTGAGCCCGGGCAGAAACTCGAGGGCACTCCCGTCGACTACTGCTTCCTCGGTGCCTGCACCAATGGCCGCATCGAGGACTTCCGCGCCTTTGCTTCTGTGGTGAAGGGCAAGAAGAAGGCCGAGAATGTAGTGGCATGGCTCGTGCCTGGTTCATGGCTCGTTCGCCAGCAGATTATTGATGAGGGTATCGATAAGATACTCGAAGAGGCAGGCTTTGAGCTCCGCCTCCCCTCATGCTCATCATGCTTGGCTATGAACCCCGACAAGGTACCCGCAGGCAAACTCTCCATCTCTACCAGCAACCGCAACTTCGTAGGCCGTCAAGGCCCTGGTGCACGCACCATCCTCGCATCGCCCCTCGTAGTGGCAGCCTCAGCAATCACAGGAGTAGTAACCGACCCACGTAAAATGTAATTATTATGGCAAAACAGAAATTTGACATCATACAGTCAACCTGTCTCCCCATACAGATTGACAATTGCAATACCGACCTCATCATCCCTGCCCGCTACTTGGCCAGCACCACCCGTGACCCCAAGTTCTTTGGCGATGCCTTCATGCACGACCTCCGTTTCGACGGCGAGGGAAAGCCCGTGGCAGACTTTGTCATGAATCGCCCCGAGTATAGCGAAGCACCTCGCGAGGGCGTACACGAGATTATCATCGGCGGACAGAACTGGGGCTCAGGCTCCAGCCGTGAGCATGCCGCTTGGGCCATCGCAGGCTATGGCGCACGCGTAGTCATCAGCAGCTCGTTTGCCGACATCCATCGCAACAACCTACTCAACTGCTTCGTGCTTCCCGTTATCGTGAGCCGTGAGTTCCAGCAGGAGTTGTTCGACACGGTGGCCGCTAACCCTCAAGCCGAGGTACGTGTAGATGTGCCTAACCAAACGGTTACCAACCTCACCACCGGCCATAGCGAGTCATTCGACATCAATGGCTACAAGAAGTACTGCTTGATGAATGCCCTCGATGACATCGACTTCCTCTTGGAAAACACGGCCAAGATTGAAGAGTACGAGAGCACAAAGTAAGAAAATTGTTGCACAAGACACATATACGAAACAAAGGTAATCGCATAGGGAGATCTAAATCCTATACGATTACCTTTTTAACGTTATAAAGATTACATAAGGTATGAA
>JAZRFA010000043.1:0-25328 GCA_045661085.1 Bacteroidaceae bacterium | reverse complement strand
CCTTCTCGGTTTTCTTCGCACGCTATTGTTAGCCTTGTATTGTCCATAAATCTTATCTTTTACGTCATTATATATGGACGTAATAACTCTGTGGCACATTATGTCACAATTTACTGATATGCAATAGACAAAATGGCAGATGATGAAGACTGGTACAGACTTTGTAAGATATAAAGTAGTGTCAGGGCAGTGCGTTGTCCTAAAACGACAATCGAGTACGCAACAAGCAGAGTACCTCTCTGGATAATAAAGGGCGACAATAACATTATTAACTTATAATTCGGAAATTAATGTTTGTAAAAAACGTAAATGGTTCTGGTAGATACCCTGCTCCAAAGGGATATTCTTCTTGGCTGGAATATTGGAAGGCACAAACAGGAATCAATCCAACATACTGCTCTGCTGATAATTGTTGGGGAACAAATCTTGTTGGTGCTCACGTTCAAAAAGCATACAGCAGCGACCAAAGATGGTATATCGTGCCTCTTTGTGTATCGTGTAATAACAGAACAGACACCTTTAACGTAAACGCTACATTGGTGCCTGTTCCAAGTAATCTTTAATAGATTCCGTTCCTACTCTTATTGTACTGGAACTACAATAGAGTTCTTTCAAGCAACTGCGTTTTGACACTGCACAGTTGCTTTTTTCTTTATAACTTTGATAATATAACGACAAAAGTACGCTTTTATTGTTACAAGTCCCAAAGTTTCTGCAAATATAAACGCATAACCAAGCCTAATGGTTGCGGATTTGACATTTTATAACTGCTAATTTAGTTTAGGTTTGGAAACGTATAACTCCCTTCCATAATAGAAAATGCCATTGAGTTAACCTAGGCTATCAATGAGTTTCTCCATCTTTTCTAACGATTTCAAATCGTCATCAAACATCGTCTTTACATGAAATGTATTTAAGTACCTTTTAGATTCGCTTATTATTAAATTGCGAGGCGATTTGATGAAATCAAGATATTTAGTTTCTAATTCTTTTCCATGAAAGAAGTCTTTATATGTGCCATATCCATGTTGTTCCCAGACATAAACCATCATAACTTTTAGAGCATCTATTGTTTTCACTAACGGTCTTATATCAATGGTAAATTCCAAAGATATATGCATATTAACAATCATACATTCTTGCTCCATTATACTTGAGTAGCACTGCTTAATATCTTCTCTGTAATCCATTTTTCAAGTTTATAAATAATAGAAAAGGCGTGAAACCATCCGTTACTCGCCTCTATCTTAGGTTACCGCCAAGTGACCTTATCCGTAACAAGCAAAGAATAGTCCACACCCTATAGGTGCGAACTTTCAGTCTGCTTGTTCTCACGGATGAAAATTGGCGGTATTCAAGATAGAGAGAACAAGAGCCAAAAGCTCCAAATCTATTTATCAAGAACGAACGGGACGCTTTTCGGGTTAATGATTTATTGTTATTTGGCTTAATTTAAGCCTTGAAAGCAGTAATGCTTCGCATCACAAACCTTCGCGAAAGCGTCTGTCCGGGTTTACTTCATAGGCAAATTGTTTTATGCGTTAATACTATGTTTGTTCGCTATTTACGGCAAAATTATACAATTATTTGCAATATCCAAGCACGGAATGGGGATTTTCGTAGGGAAGAAGATAAAACCATTTTTCCTTTGTTATTTACCATGTAATTATTACTTTTGCGGAAGAACTATTAAATATCAAGGTATGAATACTACGAATATCGACTTTGCTACCTATTGCATCGGCAATCTCTCGCGTCGTCTTGGGATTCCCTCGCATGAGGTGTATCAGCGACTGAAGAGTTCGGGTATTCTCACCGAGTACATCATACCGAGTTATGATGTGCTGCACACCTTCAGCAAGGAGTACCTGCTCGAAGATCTTACCGAGTACATGAAGGAGAAAGGAGTGTTGCCATCATGAAAGTATACCACGCATCATCTGTCGTTGTTGAACGCCCCGATACGGAGCATTCACGTTCGTTCCTCGATTTCGGGCCAGGGTTCTATGTTACGACTCTCGAGCAGCAAGCCATAGATTATGGTCAGCGTTTCATTCGTCGTGGGCGCGAGGCATGGCTTAACATCTACGAGATGCGTGATGACTTTGATGGATGGAAGGTTTTGAGTTTCGATGCCTATAACGAAGAGTGGCTCGATTTTGTGAGCGAGTGTCGTGCTGGTCGCATTCAAGGCGAATGGGACATTGTGCGTGGCGGCATTGCCAACGATAAGGTATTCCGCACACTCGACCTCTATTTCTCGGGTGACATCAGCAAGCACGATGCTCTGCGTCGTCTCGTGTACGAGCAACCTAACTACCAACTCTGTTTCCGTACACAGCAGGCAATAAACCAATGTCTCACCCATATGGAAAGCTACAAGTTATGATGCGCGACGAAGCCTTTCATGCCATTCTCGAAGCCAAGTATGCGCGTATCATCAGCGCTATCAGCGAACTGCACGGTGTGTCGCTCGAAGAGGCTATGGACATCTTCTATAATTCCCCACTACTGCCCCTCATTGAGGACGGCACTGCCGACCTCCATTGCCGTAGCGACCGCTATCTGGCCGAGGAGATTTGGAGGGAAAGGGGAAAATAAAAGCGATGCTTTTCTCATCATACCTCTATCTTGAATTAATCACAATTTTATATACGACATCCAAGTACGATGGAGGGGGAAACTCTGTTGTGTTCCCTCTATCATAGGCCGGATTCCTTTTTCTCGTCCCAACCATTGCAAGAGAAATTATAAACCATTATCTTTGTTATATCGTAGCAAAACACCTTACCCTCGCGAAGAGAAACTATTACCCTCACGGGGATAAACTATTACTCTCGCAAGGATAATGTATTCTCCTCGCGAGGATAATATGTGGTGATTGGATTAAGATACTGGGATTGAGATTGGTATGGGTGAGAGTGGCTATAGAAATGAGAATTTAACGATATATAGATATGAAGACAAAGAAGTATAAGACAGCAGCGCACAAGCGTATGTATGGGATTGAGGTAGATTGCAAGGCTACGAGTCGTAAACTGATGTGTGGAGCCGGCACAGAAGCGGAGGGGGTGGCACTCACCGTGTCGCACCCGATGAAGGTGGATGTGGCCTCCCTTGCCAAGGATATCTGCGATGCCACCACGGCTACGGAGACGGATGTGAAACTGGTGTGGGATGCTATGAGCGAGCGCATCGTGGAGGCGCTTGCCCATGGCTATCGCGTGGACTTGGCAGGGCTGGACACGCTGAACATGGAACTGAGCAGCCATAAGGGCACGACGCCGCCCACGGGCAAGGAGGTGCACATCAGTGGCATCCGCTTCCGTCCCGACAAGAATCTGGCCTCGCGCCTGGCCGATGTGAAGTTCCGCGTGGAGGGAGTAAGTCGCAAGCCGCTCACCGAGGCAGAATTTGAGGAGGCGCTGCGCGAATATTTCACTACTCACGAGGATATCCATGTGCGCGAGTTGGCTCGCATCGGGCACTATGCGGTGAGCACGGCCTATCGCAAACTCAAGGTCTATGTGGAGCAGGGCAAGTTGGAGCTGGTGCCGAGGAGCAGTCACTACTATCGTTGGGTGGGGGAGTAGCGGATTGAAAAGCGTGAGTTCTTTGCAAACTCCCCCTCTGTTCATAGAGGGGGTGCCCATAGGGCGGGGGCGTTATAAGCGAAGCGCGTAGTAAAAGGAAACGCTTTGCTAATACTCCGCACTTCGTTTGGAAACGTGTTCGCCGGCCGAAGGAAAGGCAACTCCCTCCTGAGACGACTTTGGGGAGCTAAGGCTAAGGTGCTAAAGCACGCTCTTTGGAGGAGCTAAAGTCATGGTGCTAAAGCACACTGTCGTTTTTGCAATCGGGTTGCAAAAAGAATGTTGTACATTTGCAGTATCTTAGCAAAATTGGGTGTAAAAGAAAACAGGTAAGACCGATATATAAGAACGTAATGAAGAATAATAGACTATCGACATTCGCCCTCCTGTGTGCGGCCGCGCTCTTTGCGGCTTGTGGGGGCAAGCAGGGGCACTCGCATGACCACGAGCATGACCATGCACACGACCACGAGACACATGCGGCACATAGTTGTGACCATGAACACGATCATGCCGCTCACGACCACGACGGGCACGACCACGCATCGCATAGTCATGAATCAGATGAGCAACACAGCCACGACGCTCACGCTCATTCTCACGAAGACCATGACCACGCGGCACATGACCACGATGCACACGCTCACGATACCCATTCTCACGACGCTCATGCTCACGATGCCCACGGCCATAATCATGGCGAGGGTATCGCCTTCACGAAGAAGCAGGCCGAGGCGACTGGGCTTGTGGTGGAGGAGGTAGCCGAGGTGCCCTTCTACGATGTCATCAAGACGGCCGGACACCTGCAAGCGCCCGTCGGCGACGAGGCGGTGGTGGTGGCCACATCGGCGGGCGTGCTCTACTATACGCAGCCCTCGCTCGTCGAGGGACAGGCGCTCAGCGAGGGCAAGGCCTTTGCGGGCATCTCGGCCAAGAGGCTCCAGGATGGCGACCCGCTGGTGAAGGCCAAGTTGGCCTACGAGACGGCCAAGGCGGAGTATGAGCGTGCCGAGCGACTGGTGGCAGACAAGATCGTGTCGGCCAAAGAGTATGAGCAGATACGCCTGCGCTACGAGACGGCCAAGACGACCTATGAGGGACAGGCCGCAGGGATGACCGAGCGCGGCGCAGCACTGGCATCGCCCATCACGGGATATGTGAAGCAGCTCCTCGTGCCCAATGGGGCCCACGTAGAGGTGGGTCAGCCCGTGGCGGTGGTGACGCAGACACGTCGCTTGCAACTCGTGGCCGAGGTGAGCGAGCGCGACTTCGGCCAGCTGGCCAAGGTGACAAAGGCGCACTTCCGTCCCACCTATAGCGACAAGCTCTACAAGACCGACGAACTGGGTGGCCGCCTTCTGGCCTATGGACGCTCGGCCGTGGGGGCTTTCGTGCCTGTGACCTTCGAGGTGGACAATGTGGGCGACCTCATCGCGGGGTCGTATGCCGAGGTGTACCTGCTCACAAGGCCCGAGAGTGGGGTAGTGTCCATCCCCGTGACGGCACTCACCGAGGAGCAGGGACTCTACTTCGTATACGTGCAGGTGTGTGACGAGGAGTTTGAGAAACGTGAGGTACACCCGGGACGACGGGGTGGAGAGCGCGTGGAGATACTCCACGGATTGCACTATGGCGACCGCGTAGTGACCCGCGGTGCCGTACAGGTGAAACTGGCCTCGATGACCACAGCCATACCGCATGGACACTCACATTAACCTCATTTACAATTTGACGATTTACAATTTACGATTTATTTAGCGATTGGATAATTGGATGATTTTCTCTTGCACGATAGTTGTAAATTGATAAATAATAAAATCGTACATAAATTGTCAATAGTACATTCGTAAATAGTAAATAGCGTTTATGTTAAACAAGATAATCCGCTTTTCGCTCAACAATCGCCTGCTGGTGCTGGTGGCCTCGGTGCTGCTGCTGGTGGCAGGTACCTATACCGCCACAACGATGGATGTGGACGTGTTTCCCGACCTCAACGCACCTACGGTGACGGTGATGACCGAGGCCAAGGGTATGGCTCCCGAAGAGGTGGAGCGACTCGTCACCTTTCCCATCGAGACGGCCGTGAATGGCGCCACCGACGTGCGCCGCGTACGCTCATCGTCGACCACGGGATTCTCCATCGTGTGGGTGGAGTTTGACTGGGGCACCGACATCTACCGTGCCCGACAGATCGTGTCGGAGAAAATCGCCACCGTGATGGATGCCCTGCCACAACATGTGGGCACACCCACGCTGGGCCCGCAATCGTCGATCCTCGGTGAGGTGCTGTTCGTAGCGCTGACTATCTACGAAAACGAAAACGAAAACTCCCATTCGGAGGGTATACATTGCGGAGCCCAGTCTTCGTCTTCGTTGACAACGATGCAAGACTTGCGCACGATGGCCGACTGGACGATTCGTCCGCGACTGCTCGCCACGGGTGGCGTGGCACAGGTGGCCGTGCTGGGTGGCGAGGTGAAGGAGTACCAGATACTGCTCTCGCCCGAGAAGATGATGCACTACGGCGTGTCGCTCTCCGAGGTGCTGGAGGCCACACGCGGCATGAACCAGAATGCTACGGGCGGCACCATCTATGAGTATGGCAACGAATACATCATCCGCGGTATGCTCTCGACCAATAGCGTGGAGGAGATAGGATCCACCGTGGTGAAACAATGGTCAACAGACAACGGACAACGGACAACAGACAAGTTGAATCAGCCGGAGGATAATTCTCAATTCTCAATTCTCAATTCTCAAATAGGAAAGCCCATCCGGCTTTCCGACATTGCCGAGGTGAAGGTGGGCGACCATCGTCCCAAGTTTGGCGTGGCCTCTCTGCGCACCGAGCCTGCCGTTATCCTCACCGTGACCAAGCAGCCCAACACGAGTACGCTCGAGCTTACCAAGAAACTCGATGCTACGCTCGAGGAGATAAGCCGTGAGCTGCCCGCCGATGTGGTGCTCACCACCGACGTGTATCGTCAGGAGCGATTCATCAACAGCTCCATCGACAATGTGAAGCGCTCGCTCATCGAGGGCGCCATCTTCGTGGTCATCGTGCTCTTCATCTTCCTGATGAACGTGCGCACGACCATCATCTCGCTCGTCACCATCCCCTTGGCCTTCGTGGCCGCCATCCTCACGCTCAACGCATTGGGGCTCACCATCAACACGATGAGCCTCGGCGGCTTGGCCATTGCCATCGGGTCGCTCGTGGACGATGCCATCGTCGACGTGGAGAACGTCTACAAGCGCTTGCGCGAGAACCGCGCCCTGCCCATCGACGAGCAACGCCCTGTGCTCACGGTGGTGTATGACGCCTCCAAGGAGGTGCGCATGCCCATCCTCAACTCTACGCTCATCATCGTGGCCACCTTCGTGCCCCTGTTCTTCCTTACGGGTATGGAGGGCCGCATGCTGGCACCGCTCGGCATAGCCTTCATCGTGGCACTGTGTACGTCGACCCTCGTGGCACTCACCTTGACACCGGTGTTGTGTAGCTTCCTGTTGGGAAATGATTCTGGAAAGTCTGGTCAAGAAAAAACGTCTCCTGTCACCCGCTTCCTCACCAAGATCTATACACGTCTCTTGGCGTGGACACTCCGCCATAGCAAGGTGGTGCTGGGCTCTACGGTAGCACTCTTCGTGGTGGCACTGGTGGCCTTCTTCGGCTTGGGACGTTCGTTCCTGCCGCCCTTCAACGAAGGCTCGTTCACCATCAACGTGGCTACGTTGCCTGGTATCTCGCTGGAGGAGTCCGACAAGATTGGCCGCCGTGCCGAGGAGC
Organism: Bacteroidaceae bacterium; assembly: GCA_045661085.1. Taxonomy (GTDB): domain Bacteria; phylum Bacteroidota; class Bacteroidia; order Bacteroidales; family Bacteroidaceae; genus UBA1189. Next base: position 17,945 of record JAZRFA010000043.1, on the reverse strand, counting down.
TCCTGCTCACCATCCCCGAGATACAGACGGTGGGGCGCAAGACGGGCCGTGCCGAACTCGATGAGCACGCCCTCGGTGTCAACGTGTCGGAGATAGAGGCTCCCTTCATCCTGGGCGACCGCTCGAAGGAGGCTTTGGTGGCCGAGGTGCGCGAGAAGCTGGGTACCCTGCCCGGCACCAATATCGAGGTGGGAGCACCCATCAGTCACCGCATCGATGCCATGCTCTCGGGTACACGAGCCAGCATCGCCATCAAGGTGTTTGGCACCGACCTCAACAAGATGTATCAGATAGGCAATCGCATCAAGAGCGCCGTGGAGGGCGTCGAGGGCATTGCCGACCTCAACGTGGAGCAACAGGTGGAGCGTCCGCAACTGAAGATCATCCCTCGCCGCGAGGTGATGGCGCAGTATGGCATCACGATGCCTGAGTTTGCCGATATGGTGAGCGTGCTGCTTGCCGGAGAGCCCGTGTCGCAGGTCTATGAGGGTCGACGCGTCTTTGACCTCACGCTCAAGGTGGGCGATGATAGCCGCGCCACGGCAGAGGACATAAGCCGTATGATTGTCGATGCCAAGGGCACGAAGGTGACACTCGGACAGATTGCCGATGTGGTGTCGTCGGTAGGCCCCAACACCATCAACCGCGAGAATGTGCAGCGCAAGGTGGTGGTGTCGGCCAATGTGGCTGGGCGCGACCTGCGCGGTGTGGTCACCGACATACGCCGCATCGTGGAGGAGCAGATAGAGCTCCCCGAGGACTATCACGTGGAGTATGGCGGACAGTTCGAGAACGAGGAGGCTGCCTCGCGCACCCTGCTCATTGCCTCGCTCTTTGCCATCATGGTAGTGTACCTATTATTATATAACCAGTTCCGTAGCCTCACCCAGGCGGCCGTCATCCTCATCAACCTGCCCCTGGCACTCGTGGGCGGTGTGCTCGTGCTATGGGCTACGGGGGGCGAGATGAGTATCCCCGCCATTATCGGATTCATCTCGCTCTTTGGTATCGCCACTCGCAATGGTATGCTGCTCATCGAACGCTACAACGACCTGCGTGCCGAGGGACACTCGGTGATGGATTGCATCATGCACGGCTCGGCCGACCGCCTGAACCCCATCCTCATGACCGCCCTCACCACCGCCCTAGCACTCATCCCGCTCGCCCTCGGTGGCGACCTCCCGGGCAACGAGATACAGAGCCCCATGGCCAAGGTCATCCTCGGCGGACTCGCCACCTCGACCCTGCTCAACGGCTTCGTTGTTCCGGTGATGTATATGTTAACCCATAAGAAGTCTGAGACTTCTAAATTCTAAATGCTGAATTATGAATTATCATCGATTTATTATAGCAATTGCCGTAGCATTGTCGGTATTGACCGTCAGTGGACAAAATACTGATGGGGGAGAGGCCTCCCTTTTAAGCTCTATAGAGCGCAACAACACCACCCTCATCGCCCTGCGCACCGAGGCCGAGGCGCGCAAGCTGGAGAACCGTACGGGCATCACCCTTGCCGACCCCGAGGTGGGGTACAAGCACATGTGGGAGGGAGCCGAGGAGTCGGGCAACCTCTCTGAACTCACCGTGACACAGAGCATCGACCTCGCCACCGTGATGGGACAACGCACCCGTGTGGCACGTGAGCAGAACCTTCTCATCGACGAGGAGTACCGCATGGCGCGCATGGAGATATTGCTCGATGCCCAGCTCACGCTCGTGGACCTTGCCTACTACAATGCCCTGGCTGCCGAGCTCGACCGTCGTCTCGGCCATGCACGCCGTGTGGTAGAGGCCGAGCGCACCCGCCTCGAGAGTGGCGACACCGATGCCCTATCGCACAACAACGTGCTCCTCAGCCTCTCGGTCCTCGAAGCCGAGGAAGCACGCATCGATATGGAGCGCAACGTCCTCATCGCCCGCCTCACGGCACTCAATGGGGGTGTTACTCTAGATAATCTAGAATCTCTAGATGCGCTAGAAAATCTAGAGTCTCTAGACAATCTAGACTTCTCTTCTTGGTATTCCGAGGCCGAGGCGCATCTGCCCCAGTTGGCTCAGGCACGTCAGCTGAGCGAGGTGCGCAGCGGTGAGCTTGCCCTTGCCAAGGCTTCGCACCTGCCCTCGTTATCGGCCACCTACATCAACGAGCGCCACACCGTGGGTACCCGCTCGCAGGGAGTAGCCGTAGGCGTGAGCATCCCCCTCTGGGCCAACAAGAACCGTGTGCGCTCGGCACGCACCGCCCTCCAGGCCGCCGAGGCGCAACAGACCGATGCCGAGTTGCAGCTGCGCAGTGCCTTCGAGCAGGAGTTTACCCGCGTCAAGGGATTGCACCACACCGCCATGCTCTATCGCCGTGCCCTCGACGAGGCCAACAACTCGACATTGCTCGAGAAGGCCATGGACGAAGGCTTCATCTCGGTGCTCGAGTACCTGCAAGGCATAGAGCTCTACTACGACTACCTCGACCGTAGCCTCAGTGCCGACCGCGACTACCACCGCGCCCTCGCCACCCTCGAGGCGTGGAGGCTATAAAAGTAAAATTACTGGTATGGAACACTGAAGGCCAAGTGCTTGGCTTTCAGTGTTTTTTTTTTTTTTGATATACGGCTTATGCCTTCACTTTGATTATTCTATTCTCATACACATACCACAAGTAGCCCTCTACTTCGGTATGGCCCATGGCGTATAGCTTCTTTATGTATTCGGTCACTTGCTTGTGGTGCTCATCGCGTTCGCGGGCAAACTTGAAGTCTACGACGATGAATCGGTCACCGTTGGTCATCACACGGTCGGGGCGCATACGGCTCACAACACCATCTGCGTCTCGATAGAGTATGGTGCATTCGTTGAATAGCTCGTAGTGTCCGGAGAACCAATCCGTGGCTTGCGGATGGGCCAATGCTCGATATACGATGCGCTCTATCTCTTGCTGCTCAGTAGATTCGATAAGTCCGTCCCGTATCATATTGGCTATGGCTTTGGATACATCATCGGTAGTATGTATCATGGCGAATAGCTCGTGTAGCAGTAGGCCCCGATCTAGATAGGAGGGGGCGGAGTTCCCCTCTTGCACTTGGGAAATGAATCGTTTGGCCTGGTTGGATTGGCGGAAACGTACGTTCAACTCCTCTGAACACATCGTCACACAAAGCGGTTGGGGATGGGCGTCGAGAGGGTTGTTCTCTTCATTCGCTTTGCTTGACTCGGTTGGTGGCGTAGGTATAGCTAGTGTGCCATATTCGAGTGTCCCGTCTTGATTGGTGCCCAGGGCGCAGGTGATTAGCTGAGCTACGTTGTTCATTACCTTGTCTTTCCCAATCATACTTTTTGATGCGCTTTTGAGAATGATAAGGTTGGCCTTAGGACGTGTCAATGCTACGTAGAGCAGGTTATAACTGTCAACGACCTGTTGTAGGTATTCCTCGTGGTATTCATCGGCAAAGGCAGAGTTCTTCATTGCCTCGCTATAGGGAATGGGATTGGTGGCAAGTGGGGTGTAGGGTGAGTTTTCCTGTGCAACCCACAATATGCCCGAATGCTTGTTGAGCTCCCATTCACAGAAGGGGATGATGACGGTGTGAAACTCCAACCCCTTCGATTTGTGTATGGTCATCGCCTCTATGCCATTGGCTCCGCCTGCAGGGATGGCCTTGCTCTTCAACTCTTCGTCCCAATGGTGTATGAATTCCTTGATGCCTCCTGTCGTGGTGGTGCAGAATTGTGACAAGTGGTCGAAGAAGGCTAGCAGGTATCCATCTTCGCCATCTATGCGGCTTAATTGTAGTGTGCGGTATATCTTCTCGGCCAGTTCGTATAGTGGAACCTGTTGTAAGGCGCTATGTTGTGTAGTCAGGTCTTGAGGTAGGCCGTAGTCTTCGCCACGGAGGGCGAGGATATCGGTGGGGGTGAGGCCGTCGGTAAGTACTGTGCAATGATAGTTGATGGCTACCTGTAGCAATGCTACATTCTGCCCGGCGTCGGCAATCCATCTCAAGGTGTCGACAATCATATTTACGGCCGTCGAGGCATCGAGGCGGTAGGCTTCGGCTGAGAAAATGTGTATTGTCGGGGCGTGAACAGACATATAGTCTACTATCTGCTGTATCTGTGTGTTGGTGCGTAGCAGTAGTGCGATGTTGCTCTCGCTGATGCCCGAAGCCAACAACTCTTCTATGGTGTGCAATACCTCGCGGCACATCACTTCCTCGGCTTGCTCACCCTTTTCGTGGGGCACATCAGCTATGCGTACATATCCCTCGATGGAATCTTTGTGTTGTTGTTCCACGTCGTCGTAGGCGTTGAGGAGGGGCACCGCATATTGGCTCCCAAGGAGGTCGGCAAGCAGGGTGTTGCATTGCTTGAAGAGTTGATTGTTGAACTCCACTATTTGTCGCATACTGCGGCGGTTCATCGACAATTTGTGTGGCTCCTTGGGAGTGTATAGGCTGAGTTCGCGGTTGACCTCTCCGTTGAGGATGCGCCAATCGCTTCCTCGCCAACGGTAGATGGCTTGCTTCACATCGCCCACGAGCATACTTTCGTTTCCTCCTGACAACCCTTCGCGTAGGATGTGAAGGAAGTTGTTCCATTGCATACGCGAGGTGTCCTGGAACTCATCAATCATAATGTGCCGGATGTAGTATCCCAGTTTCTCGAACACGAAGGAGCTGTCTCCTGTCTGCATCTGACTGAGCATACGGCAAGTGTCGGCCAAGAGGAAGCGGTTTTCCTCCCGATTGAGTTGTAGTATGCGGTCGTGGATGATATTGATAAGCTGCAACTGGTAGAGGTGTCGTAGCACGAGGTCGCACGTGTTGATGGTGTGTGCCTCCTTGGCGCGTATCTGTTCTGTGGTGTTGAGGTGTGACATCAGCACGTTGGATGCCAAGGCGACAATCTCCTTCTTTCGTGGTGATTTTGCAGTTGCCCAAGCCTCTGCTTTCAGGCTGGCATCTGTGGTGCGGCTTGTGAACTGTGTGTTGTAGTCGCCGCTACGTAGCTTGATGTAGTACCCGCATACACCGCTCGCACCGTAGCTCAGGTCGTTGATGGTGAGTGAATTGTTGTCCAGTACCTTGAAGAACGATTCTGCCTGCTGCTTGATGGTGTCCTGTGCGTGGGCGCGTTCTTGTGAGAGCTTCTTGCGCAGGGAACTTATGATATCGGCATCCTGTAGCTGTGTGCGCAGGGTGTCGGCGTGTTGTTGATAGGTTTCGTCGTGTATGTTGCCGGCAAATTTTTTTAGGCTATCGGTGATATTCCAATGCTTGCCTTCATCAATCTCACTGCCGATGTAGCTGACAATCCATTGCAGGGTGGGGTCGCTCGCCGAGAGTTCGCGCAAGAGCAGGTCGACTCCCTCGCCAATAACCCGCCTGGTATCTAACTCGATGGTCATTCCTGTGCCGAGGTTGAGCTCGCGTGCCAAGCCTCTCAATACGGATTGGAAGAAGCTGTCGATGGTCTCGACACGGAAGTGGCTATAGTCGTGTATCAGCATCGAAAGTGCCTGTAGGGCTCGCTGGCGTATGAGGACCTCTTCCATTTCTGTGGTTTCCTGTACCTTCTCGTAATAGGCTTCCGACGATTTCAGTCCGTGGGCGATGCCATAGAGCTGGCTCAGTATGCGCTGCTTCATCTCTGCCGTTGCTTTGTTGGTAAAGGTTACTGCCAATATGTGGCGATAGTTCTCCGGTTGCTCGATGAGCAGGCGGATAAAGTTGACGGCGAGTGTAAACGTCTTGCCTGATCCTGCCGAAGCCTTGTATATGTGTAAGTGATGATTGTTCATCGCGCTTTTCTTCGAATAAGTGAATTGATTCTGTAAAGATACGGATAATTTTACAATCGGTATACAAACGGCAATACCGAAATAATAAAAAGTGATAAAAAACAGAGGGCTGTAACGGTATCTGAAATAAAAGTGTTAATTTTGCGTCACGAAGCATTGTGTGTGCTTCGGAGTTTTTAGAAAGATCGTTGACAGTATGTTTAAGTTTGCCAATCCGAATGCCCTTTTTTTGTATGTCCTGCTTCTTGTGATAGTGGGCATCTATTTTGTTTCGTGTCGCCTTCGCAAGAAGGCACTTGAGCGTTATGGGTCGCCCAATCTGCTTGGGGCTATGATGCCCGAGGTGTCGGGATTTCGCCCAGCGTTGAAATTCTGGATAACCTTTGTGGCTCTGTGTTTTATGGTACTGCTGCTGGCTCGTCCGCAGTTTGGCTCCAAGATGGAGACCATCACTCGCCAGGGTGTCGAGACCATTATCGCGCTCGACATATCCAACTCGATGCTTGCCGAGGACGTAGCGCCCAACCGCTTGGAGAAGTCCAAGAATATCATTTCCAAGCTTGTGGATGGCTTTGCCGACGATAAGGTGGGACTCATCGTCTTTGCCGGTGATGCCTACATCCAGTTGCCCATCACGAACGATTTCATCTCAGCCAAGATATTCCTCGAATCCATAAACCCTGGTCTTATAACCCGTCAGGGCACCAATATCAAGGCAGCCATCGATATGGCCACGCGCAGTTTCACTCCCCGTGAGGGGGTGGGCAAGGCCATCATTATCATCACCGATGGTGAGAACCACGAAGGCGGTGCCAAGGAGGCGGCCAAGGCCGCTGCCGAGAAGGGTATGATGGTGTATGTCATGGGTGTGGGTTCGCTTGAGGGTGCTCCCATCCCTGCGGGGCGTTCCAACGACTTCCGTCGCGACAAGACGGGCAATGTCGTCATCACCAAGCTGAATGAGCAGATGTGTCAGGAGATAGCGGCTGCAGGCAATGGTGTGTACATCCGTATCGACAATACCAACAACGCCCAGAAGTTGCTCCAGAAAGAGATAGACAAGCTTGCCAAGGCCGATATGGAGACCGTCACTTACTCAGAGTATAACGAGCAGTTTATGGTGATGGCATGGGTGGCATTCATACTATTGTTGCTTGAGATGCTGTTGATAGTGAAGAAGAACCCGAGATTGAAGAACTTCCGTTTGTTTGATTGAGATACTGAAGATGTTTGTCCAAACATTCAGTGTCATCCTGAACAACGTGAGCCTTTAGGTCGCTGACCGAACCTTTAGATCGACGCCCGAAGGGACTGAAGTCAAGGGAAAAGCAAGGATATCACAATGCAACAAATACCTCACTCGTGTCATGCTGAGTAAAACGAAGCATCTCGCGCAGGGATTTAGAAAGAGACATTGCCTAAAAAGTATATATATGATGAAGAATATATTCAACACTGCCGATACGGAGCGCCTCAAGACCATCATTGCCGAAGGCAGTATGTTTGTACTCACCTGTCACACTGGTCCCGATGGTGATGCCTTGGGTTCTACGCTCGGTATGGCCCAATACCTGACGGCGTTGGGCAAGGAGGCTACGGTTATTGTACCCGATGCCTTTCCCGACTTCTTGGCGTGGATGCCCGGAGCGCAAGAGATTGTGCGCTTCGACAAGCATCGCGACAAGGCTGAGCTGCTCATCGCCATGGCCGATGTAGTGTTTGCCATGGACTACAATGCGCTGAGCCGTGTAGACGATATGGGTCCGCTCATCGAGAAATCCAAGGCAACGAAGGTGCTCGTTGACCATCACTTGCAGCCCGAGAAGTTTTGTCATCTTACATTCTCGTATCCTCAATTGTCATCGACCTGCGAGGTAGTGTTTCGACTCATCGTGGCTATGGAGGGCTACGATGCGCTCACCAAGGCTGCCTGCGAGTGTATCTATGCCGGTATGATGACCGATACGGGCAACTTCTCATATGGTCCCTGTACGCAAGAGGTTTACCTTATCATCAGTATGTTGATGCAGAAGGAAATCAATAAAGACAGAATATATAACAAGGTGTTCAACAACTACTCCGAGGGACGCTTGCGCTTGATGGGGTATGTGCTCTACGAGAAGATGCGTGTCTTTCCCGAGCACCACGCTGCACTCATCACGCTGAGCCGTGAGGAGATGGCACGCTTCGACTTCAACAAGGGCGACACCGAGGGCTTGGTCAACATCCCTTTGCAGATGAAGGGCGTCTACTTCTCGGCATTCCTGCGCGAAGATACGGAGAAAGATCTCATCCGCGTGTCGTTGCGCTCGCAAGGCACCTTCCCGTGCAATAAATTTGCCGCAAAGTATTTCACTGGCGGTGGCCACCTTAATGCCTCGGGCGGGCAGCACAACGGTACCTTGCAAGAGGCCATAGAGATATTCGAGAGCGCGTTGGCAGAGTTTTCCAATCCGTAAAGTGGTGTTAAAAAGATAATTGTTTGAAAAAAATGTAGTAAAATAGTACATGTTGGTGTCGTTTTTATTACTTTTGTAGAGATTTTGCAAATGAACCGAATGAGAAAATATATTTTTGTTGCAGCGATGACGATGATTGCCACCCTGTGGTGCTCGTGCGACGATGTGGAGACCTATGCCGAAATGAAGGAGAAGGAGAGGGCCCACATCGAAGATTTCATAAGTGAACAGGGTATCAAGGTCATCACCAAGACCGAGTTTGAGAAGGATACCATCACCGATGTTGGAAAGAACGAGTTTGTACTCTTCGAGGACAAAGGCGTGTATATGCAGATTGTGCGTCGTGGTGAAGGCAAGATGATGGAGGATGGCGACCGCACCGTGTTCATGGCCCGCTATTTGGAGCAGAACATAGAGACGGGCGACACCATCTCAGCTAACCTCTATGCTTCTCCCGACTACTTCACTTGCAAGCGTGAAGGAGATAGCTTCACGGCATCCTTCACTCAGGGTTATATGCTGAATGTCTATGGCAGTAGTGCCGTTCCCAGCGGATGGTTGGTGCCGTTCAGCTACATCACTCCCGGTCGCCCCAACGACAAAGGGGCCAAGGTACGCCTTATCGTACCTCATGGCCAGGGTACAACGACAGCCTCACAATATGTGTACCCCACATACTATGAGATAACCTATATTCCCGAACCATAAAACATTAAACACATAATTTATATACCAGAAAGCCTATGACACTTATTAAGTCAATCTCAGGAATCCGCGGCACCATTGGTGGCGTGGCAGGCGAGGGGCTCAACCCGCTCGACATCACTAAGTTTGTAGCTGCCTATGCTACACTCATCCGTAAGACAACTACCGTAAAGAGTAACACCATCGTGGTGGGTCGTGATGCACGTATCTCAGGTGAGATGGTGCGCAGCTGCGTATGTGGCACACTTATGGGAATGGGCTTCGATGTTATCGACATAGGCTTGGCCTCTACTCCTACTACCGAGCTTGCCGTAACCATGTCAGGTTCATGTGGTGGTATCATCCTTACCGCTAGTCACAACCCCCGCCAGTGGAACGCGTTGAAGCTCCTCAACGAGAAGGGCGAGTTCCTCAATGCTGTTGAGGGTGCCGAAGTGCTTGCACTCGCTGCAGCTGAGGCATTCGAGTTTGCCGACATCGACCACCTCGGTCACTACACCAAGGACGACTCCTACGACCAGAAGCACATCGACAGCGTGCTCGCTCTCGAGCTTGTCGACGTGGAGGCTATTCGCAAGGCCGAGTTCAAGGTAGCTATCGACTGCGTCAATTCAGTGGGTGGCGTGGTGCTTCCCAGGCTGCTCGAGCAGCTCGGTGTGAAGACCATCGAAGGTCTCTATTGCGAGCCCACCGGTGACTTCCAGCACAACCCCGAGCCCTTGGAGAAGAACTTGACCGACATCATGGGCCTCATGAAGAAGTCCGACCTCGACGTGGCTTTTGTTGTCGACCCCGACGTTGACCGCCTTGCCATTATCGACGAGAAGGGCAACATGTATGGTGAGGAATACACCCTCGTTACTGTGGCCGACTACATCCTCCAGCACACCCCTGGCAACACCGTGTCAAACCTCAGCTCTACTCGCGCTCTGCGCGACGTTACCCGCAAGTATGGCCTCGAGTACAACGCATCTGCCGTAGGTGAGGTCAACGTGGTGACCAAGATGAAGAATACTGGTGCCGTTATCGGTGGTGAGGGTAATGGTGGGGTCATCTATCCCGCCAGCCACTATGGTCGCGACGCCCTCGTAGGTATCGCCCTCTTCCTCACCTATCTTGCCAAGAAGCAGATGACCGTGAGCGAGCTTCGCAAGACCTATCCCGCCTACTATATGGCAAAGAACCGCATCGACCTCACTCCCGACGTAGATGTTGACGCCATCCTCGTGAAGGTGAAGGAAATCTATGCCAACGAAGAGGTGAATGATATCGATGGCGTGAAGATTGACTTCCCCGACAAGTGGGTACACCTCCGCAAGAGTAACACCGAGCCCATCATCCGCGTGTACTCTGAGGCGGGTTCTCCTGAGGAGGCTGAGGCTATCGGTGAGGCAGTGATGAAGGTAGTATATGACCTCAGTAAGAAGTAAGACCTGTTTGGTGGGGTAGAGCTTTTGAATGATTCTCTGATGCTTTTCGTCAACTATAAGATATGCTGATCACACTTATCATCCTCAGTCTTGTAGGGCTGTTCGTAAAGAAGAAAAGAAGAGCATAGCATCGGATGTTCGTCTGGAAGCGAAAACTTTCTCATCAAGGCGACAAAGAAATCCCTATGACACGTGTCATAGGGATTTCTTTGTCATATGGTTACGCTTCAAGGCTATCTCTCTTTAGCTTTCTCTATCAGTTCGTTGCCTTTCTTTTCGGCTTCGGCTACGAGCTTGGCTCCTTGCTCCTTAGCTTCGGCAATGAGGGCATCACCGGCTTTCTCGGCGGCGAGCTTGGCAATGACGTTGTTGCCGGCCTTGCTCACTAGGTTGGCTTTTTGCTTCTCGGCTTCAGCGACGAGCTTCTGTGAGGCTTGTTGGGCGGCTTTTACCAATTCTTCTTTCTGCTTCTCGGCATCGCTGAGGTCTATGCCCAGTTGTTTGCCCACGGCCTCTACGGCTTTGTCGGCACCCGCAGCTACTGCTTGGCGAGCCATACTTTGGGTGTCAATAGTAATCTTGGGTGAACTGAATTTGCCTCCAATCTTTAGGTCGATGGTGCTGAGCATGGTGTTGTTTGCTGCGGGGAGCTTCAGCTTTCCGGTGTAGTCGATGGTCTGATCTAAACCGGTAGTTCCGCTGAGATTTAGGTTCATATTACCCATCTTGATGTCGAAGGGCTTTGTGCGGATTCGACCTTCTGAAACTGTGAACTCCACATTGAGGTCTTTGGCGCTGATGTTCTTCAGTTCCTTGTGTCCAGTGGCATCAGCTATTTGGTCTATGATGGCTACATTAGAGAGGTTGAGGTCGCGCGTGCTGAGGTTTCCGCTGGCAGTAAGGGTCTCCAGTTTGGGCGACATGGTGTTGTCGAGCTTGGTGTCGACAGTTATCTTTCCCGAGAAGTTTCCGTTGAGGTTCTCGAAGATGGGGGCCATCTGACGCACCATGTCGAGTTCCTTGAATGTCTGCGAGAAGGAGAGGCCATTGAGTGCGAACGATGCCTTCAGCTCAGGCTCACTCTCGCTCTTGGCGGTGGAGTAGCTTCCGTTCATCACGGCCGTACCACCCATTGCGTGCATGGAGAGGTTGCTCATGTCTGCGGTACCGTCCTTGATAATGAGCTTGCCGTTGAGGTCGCGCAGGGTGATGTTGGCGAAGAGTATCTCGGCCATGTCGACGTTCATGTTGAAGTCGATATTCTTAGGCACTACGAGTGTGCCCATAGTCTCGTCGCTCTCTCCTTCGGAGGCGGTCTCTTCAGCCTCCTCGGTTGTCTCAGTTTCGCTCGAGGTCATGAAGTCATTCAGGTTCATGTGCTGGCTCTTGAGGTTGAGCTGTCCCTTGAGGGTCTCTCCCTTGAGGGCAAATGCCATATAGTTCTCGAACTGGCAGTCGGCTGTGATGTCGTTTGCCCCGACGAGCACCTTCGTCTCGCTTAAGGTGAGGTGGCGGGGGGTGAAGGCGAAGGTGGATTGCTCGATGGATACTTCGGGGATTCCCTCGATCTCTACCTGCATATCCTTCAGCTTGAGGGTGCCGCTGGCATTGAAGCGGTCATATTGCTCCTTCTCTATGTATGAAAGTCGTCCGCCAAGGCTCATGTCTGCTTTGAGGATACCGCCCAAGGTGATCTCCTCCAAGGGGTATACGTCCTTGATCTTGCCCAGGTCGAGTGTGCCCTTGGCCGTAGCAGCAAGGTCGGGGTCGCTGATGGGCGTCTTCACGCGCGCTGTCACGGCGAAGGGATTGTCCAGCATGTTGAGGCTGAAACGCTCTACGTTGACTTGTGTGAGGTCGATGTCGCCTCCGGGGTTGCTCACGCTGGCTGCTATCTGGATATCGTTGACGCCGGCGGGTAGGGCAGGGTAGCGGAAGTTGCCGTCGCTCACCTTCAGCGCAGCCTCAAATTGAGGCAGGGTGTTCTCGGTGAGTTCGCCCTTGGCATAGGCGTGGAGGTTTACGGTGCCCTCGGCCTTCAAATCCTCGAAATCCTTGGCATAGATGGCGGGGATGAGCGAGAGTATCTCCTTGAAACGGATATCCGAAGTGTTCAGTCGCAGGTCCATGCTTATGGGTGCATCTGTTGGCAGGGCAGCCCAGCCATCAATGGTTGCCTGTATCGCATTCAGCGAAAGGGTGTTCTCTTTCAGTGTGTACTTGCCATTGGCAAAGTCGGCATCGATGTTGAAGTTGGCTCCTACGCGCGCCTCGTTCAGTAGGGGCACTCCATCCATCTTGAAGGTGAGTGCGCCGATGGCGGCTTGCAGGTCGAGCAGTGCCTTGTCGGCCGACATGTCACCACGGCAGGTGGCACCGAATGATTCGATGTGGGCATACATACCACCTTGGCGGTCGTCATAGATGATGTTGACATTGTCCACTTCGACCTTCTTCAGTAGTATGCGGAATGTGCTTGCAGTGGTGTCCTCTTCCTCCACCAAGTCATCTTCGCTTGGATACATGATGTCCCAGTTGGCGTGACCATCCTCCAATACGATAGCTTTCAGGTAGGTGTCCTTTACCAACACCTTGGTGATGTCGAACCCTCCGTAGCCAAAGATTGACTTCAGGTTTACGGCCACCTCCACGTCGCCCACGTAGGCAAGTGTGTCGTTGGCAAATGCCTCCTTACCGCGCAACCAAAAACCTTCGATGCCTACTGAGGCTTGTGGAAACTCGCTGAAGAGGCTGATGCTCAAGTCATCGAACCCAAACTCGGCATTGATATACTTGTTTGCCTCGGTGATGACAATTTCCTTGATCTTTCCTTTGAAGGCCAAAGGTAGGATGGCCATTGCTGCTACTATGCATATCAACAAGATGCCTAAAATCTTTGCAATTTTTTTCATACTATATGTAATGAGTTACGTATATTCCACAAAGATAGTGCAAGGCAAGTGAAAAAGCAAAACTTGTTTTGAATTTTCCGAGCTATCGCTTGACTACGAAACCAATTACTCTGTATAGATTTGTTTTATTATCTGATTTGGGGTTAAAACCCTGCAATAATTGCAGCTACTTTAGTTTGTATAAATTTTATGTTTTGCTTTGTCATTGCTTTTCCCTTCGGCCAGCGACCTAAAGGTTCTGAGCGACGCGAAGAATCTCGCAAATGTCTCTTGTAAAAGTCCCAGCGCGGGATCCTTCCGACACTACGTTCTGTCAGGATGACAAAACTTAGTTTTGTTTCTAAAACTATGGACTTCTAGTCCATTAGTGGTTTATTTTTATACTCAATCTAAATAAAAACTTGCGTAATCAGTGACTTGTTCGTATCTTTGCGATGTCAAACAAGAATAGCGTATGAGGATATCCGAGATGTACATAGGCCAGAAGGGCTGCATTGTTAAGGTGAAGGGACACGGTAGTGTGCGTAAGCGCATTGTCGACTTGGGACTCTATAAGGGTATATTCGTCGAGTTGTTAGACAAGGATGACAAGTCGGGTCTCGTCAGTATTGACATTGAGGGCGTACGATGCGATATTCATACCTCTGAGGCATCACTCATCGAGGTTCTTACCCATGAGGAGGCTGATCTTGAACAAGGTGTGACGGAGGTGAGCACCAAAGCTCTGGGCCGATTGGCACACCGTCATCGCCATCATCTGGAGATAGCTCTGGTGGGGCAGCCTATGTCGGGCAAGAACTCGCTCTTTGCCACTGCCGTGGAGGGAGGGAGCTATACAGCAGACCATACGGATGAGATACGCCGCGGTGAACTCGACTTTCAGGATTACCGTCTGCACATCACCAACTTGCCCGATACCTATTCGCTGACTTCGCGTACGGCCGACACACTCACCGTGCGCAACCACTTGGTGAACGATGCCCCCGATGTGGTTATCTGCGTTGTTGATGCTACCGACCTGGAGCGCAGCATGCAGATTGCCGCCCAACTGCTCGATATGAACCTGCGTGTCATCGTGGCACTCAACAAGTTTGACGCCATGCAGGCTTCGGGCGCACGTCTCGACTATCAGATGCTGAGCCGCCTGATAGGTACGCCCGTGGTTCCTACCATGAGCCTTAATGCCGAAGGATTGGAACATCTGTTTCATCTTGCCATCAATATCTATGAGGGAGCCGACTTCCTTGATGACGAGGGAGAAATCAATCCCGAAGTGATGCGCGAGCTACAGGAGTGGCATCGTGGCATCGTGCACTCCGACGAGCACACCGAGCACCTGGCCGACTTCACGCGAGATCATACCCTCGATGCACGATACAAGAAACATGCCTACCGCCACATTCATATCTATCACGGTACGGAGTTGGAACAGAGCATCGAGACCCTGCGTGCCGAGATATGGAACAGTGAGCACACGCGCTATCGCTACTCGACCCGCTTTGTGGCCATTGGCCTGATGGAAGGCGATGTGGAGATTGAGCGCTTCGTGGCAGATAATATGCCCAATAGCAAGGCTATCATAGCCCTGCGCGACAAGGAGCGTCGTCGTTACACGCGGTTGATGGGTGAGAGTGTTCCCAAGGCCATACGCACAGCCAAGCAGAGCTTCATACAGGGAGCGCTCAAGGAAACATATTGTCCTGCTCCAAGTGAAACGGTGGCAACCAATCTTCGTTTTACCGAAAGGCTCGACCGATTAGTGACCCACAAGGTGTGGGGGGTAGTCATCTTCCTTGCCTCGCTATTCATCATGTTTGAGGCCACCTTCGTGTTGGGCGAATATCCCATGCAAGGCATCGAGTGGCTGGTCGGGAAGGCCGGTATGCTCATCGAACATCTGTTGCCCGAAGGCCCCATCAAAGATATGGTGGTCGATGGCATCATAGGCGGTGTGGGCGGTGTCATCGTGTTCTTGCCCAATATCCTCATCCTCTACTTCTTCATTTCGCTGATGGAGGACTCGGGATATATGTCGCGTGCCGCTTTCATCATGGACAAGGCGATGCACAAGATGGGCCTGCATGGAAAATCGTTCATCACGCTCATTATGGGCTTCGGGTGTAATGTGCCCGCCGTGCTGGCCACGCGCATGATAGAGAGTCGCAAGGGCAGGCTCATCACGATGCTCGTCACGCCTTTGATGTCGTGCAGTGCCAGACTTCCGGTATACATTATCTTCGTGGCAGCCTTCTTTCCTCATCAGTCGGGCTTAGTGCTTATGGAGCTCTACCTCACCGGTATTATCCTTGCCGTGCTTGTGGCACGTTTGCTGAGTCGGACGGTGATGCGTGGCGACGAGGCACCCTATGTGATGGAACTCACTCCCTACCGTCGTCCAGTGTGGAAGGTTATCTTCAAGCACACGTGGGACAAGGGTTACGAGTACCTGAAGAAGATGGGTGGCGTCATCCTCATTGCCTCCATCGTGGTATGGTTCCTCGGATATTATCCTCGTAGCGAGCAGTATGCCACTCCTGCCGAGCAGCAGGAGCACTCCTACATCGGTCATATCGGTAAGGCTATCGAGCCTGCCATCGCTCCCTTGGGATTTGACTGGAAAATGGGTATAGGTCTCGTGAGCGGTGTGGGTGCCAAGGAACTCATTGTGAGCACCCTTGGCGTACTCTATGCTAATCAAGAGGTGAACGATAGTGCCGAGAGCGAGGCGCAGATAGCCTCCGCGCTCAAGACCGTCACCACCCCTGCGGCCGCATTGGCCTATATGCTTTTCGTGCTTATCTACTTCCCTTGCCTCGCTACACTCATCGCCATCAAGAAAGAGACCAAGGGGTGGGGATGGGCCGTCTTTACCGCTCTATATACCACAGCGTTGGCATGGGTGGTAGCCTTCGTTGCCTATCGGGTAGGAAGCCTGTTTTTGTAAGTTGGATCTCTACACTTAACACCTTAGGCACCATGCTCCAGCACCTCATCGTCATCGCCATCTTTTCCGTATGCCTCTATTGGGTAGTACGTCGAATCGTACGCCTCGTATTGCGGGCGAGGAAGGGCGATTCTCGTTGCGATACTTGTACTGAAACTTCGTGTCCCCTACGAGAAGTCTCTTCCAAAGCCAAGAAGTGCGAATGAAATATTCAAGTAAGTTTGATATCTTTTGCTCGTTTGTGCGTATCTTTGTAGCATGAATGTGAAAGGAGTTTTATTGTGTGTGGTGGCTTCGGTGTTGCTCGTGTCGTGTGGCAGTAGCAACAAGTCGGTGGCAGGAAGGTATGAAATACCTGTGGCTGATGCTACTGTGCCTGAGGTATGTCTCGAACGGATGGGGTATACGGTGTCGTATAATCCACAGACGAATATACCCAATTGGGTGGCATGGGAATTGAATGCGGAGCGTCTCATCGAACGTGAGAGCCGTAGCGACAGGTTTGTTCCCGACCCCGACATTGACGAACGTAAAGCCATCACAACCGACGAGTACAAAGGCTGTGGATGGGATAGGGGACATATGTGTCCGGCTGGTGACAACAGATGGCACTGGCGAGCGATGGACGAGAGCTTCTATATGACCAACATCTGCCCTCAAAACCATAACCTGAACCGTGGCGACTGGAAGGAGCTTGAGGAGGCGTGCCGCCGATGGGCAGCTGTTGAGCCAGTATACATCGTGTGTGGCCCCATCCTATACAAGACTCCCAAATATGGATACATTGGCAAGAAGCATCAGGTAAGAGTTCCCGATGCCTTCTTCAAGGTGGTGTTGACGGGTGTGGAGAGCGGATGTCCGCGTGCTATCGGATTCATCTACAAGAATGAGGCTGGCAACTACAAGCGTGACAAGTATGTGAACACCATTGATGAGGTGGAGCGCATCACCTCACTCGACTTTTTCGCACCGCTACCCGATAGGATAGAAGAGGCTGTGGAGGGTCAATATGATTTGACCGAGTGGCCATAATCTCCTAACAAGAGAAAATAGTGAGTAGGAGAGGGGGATTTACTGAAATAAACTTAAATCTTCCTCTTATTTGTGGGTTACGGATTGCCGATTATTAAGATTTTGTTAACTTTGCAGACTCGAAAACAAAAACAACGATAAGAACTAAAAACTAAAAAGCATAACACATATGGCTGGAACAATTGATATCCGAGAATTGAACGAGAAGATTGAGCGTCAGAGTGGTTTCATTACCAATCTGATGGCTGGTATGGACCAAGTAATCGTTGGTCAAAAACATTTGGTAGAGTCATTGCTTATTGGCTTGTTGGCCGATGGCCATGTGTTGCTCGAGGGTGTGCCAGGTTTGGCTAAGACTTTGGCAATAACAACATTGGCAAAGGCTGTCGATGCCGACTTCTCGCGTATTCAGTTTACGCCTGACCTGCTCCCTGCCGATATTGTTGGTACTCTAATCTACTCGCAGAAGGCGGAGGATTTCACCGTAAAGAAGGGACCCGTATTTGCGAACTTCGTGTTGGCGGATGAGATTAATCGCTCGCCAGCAAAGGTGCAGTCGGCTCTCTTGGAGGCTATGCAGGAGCGACAGGTGACTATCGGTGACAATACCTACCGTTTGCCCGAGCCATTCCTTGTGTTAGCAACCCAAAACCCTTTGGAGCAGGAGGG
>JAZRFA010000042.1:0-3225 GCA_045661085.1 Bacteroidaceae bacterium | reverse complement strand
TGCCAAAAGTGTCGTAGTCACCGCAGGTACCTTCCTCAACGGTTTGCTCCATGTAGGTCGTGTGCAACTCCCTGGTGGACGCATGGCTGAGCCTGCATCGTACGGACTCACCGAATCCATCGCACGCCACGGCATCACCGTTGGTCGCATGAAGACCGGCACACCCGTGCGCATCGACAAGCGTAGCGTACATATCGATGAAATGGAGATTCAGGAGGGCGAGAGCGACTTCCATAGTTTCTCCTATATGAGCGAGCCGCGCAAGTTGAAACAGCTCTGCTGCTGGACCTGCTACACCAACCCCGAGGTGCACCGCATCCTTCGCGATGGATTGGACGAATCGCCCCTTTACAACGGACAAATCCAAAGTATCGGTCCGCGCTACTGCCCCAGCATAGAGACCAAAATCGTCACCTTTCCCGACAAGGAGCAGCACCAGCTCTTCCTCGAGCCCGAGGGTGAAACGACCAACGAACTTTACTTGAATGGCTTCTCCTCATCGCTCCCGATGGAGATACAGATCGAGGCTTTGTGCCAAGTACCCGCCTTCCGCGACATTGCTGTTTATCGCCCCGGTTATGCCATCGAATACGATTATTTCGACCCCACGCAGCTGCGCCACACACTCGAGTCAAAGATTCTGAAGGGACTCTTCCTTGCAGGCCAAGTCAATGGTACTACGGGCTACGAAGAGGCCGCAGGCCAAGGTCTCGTAGCAGGAATCAATGCGCACATCGCTTGCCATGGTGGCGAACCCTTTACGCTGGGTCGTGATGAAGCCTATATTGGTGTACTCATCGATGACCTCGTGACAAAGGGAGTGGACGAGCCCTACCGCATGTTTACCTCGCGTGCCGAATACCGAATCCTCTTGCGTCAGGACGATGCCGATATGCGTCTCACCGAGCGTTCCTATAATTTAGGTTTGGCCTCTAAGGAGCGTCACAATCGCCTATGCAGCAAGCGTGAAAAGGTAGAAGAAATCATCGCCTTTGCCAAGAGTTTTTCTATCAAGCCTGCGCTCATCAACGAGACATTGGAACGCCTTGGCACTACCCCACTCGCTCATGGTTGCAAACTCATCGATTTGCTCGCACGCCCACAAATCACACTCGACAATATGAGTCGCGAGATACGCGCTTTATCTACCCTGCTCGATGGCATCACTGAGCGCAAAGACGAGATTATTGAGGCCGCCGAAATCAAAATAAAATATCAAGGCTACATCGAGCGCGAGCGTATGATTGCCGACAAAATGCAGCGCCTCGAGAGCATCAAGATTCGTGGCCGCTTCGACTACAATTCGCTGCAATCTCTCTCCACCGAAGCCCGCCAAAAGCTCACGAAGATTGACCCCGAAACCCTCGCCCAAGCAAGCCGCATCCCTGGCGTTTCACCCAGCGACATCAATGTACTTTTAGTGCTTTTGGGGCGATAATGTTTCACGTGAAACAATCTTATGCATTTCACAAAAACATGTTTATTTCACACAGATCTCACGAATCTCACAGAGGCTGCATTGCTAATGCTCGCAGCTACCTCCGGAGTGTTAACGCTCGGCAGAGCCGACAGCAAGGGCGAAGCGACTTGCCATTTTGTGAGATTCGTGAGATCTGTGTGAGACCAACATAAAACTTTCTTTAGAGGCAAAACACAATCAAAAAACATAAACCTATGAACACCGAACTACTATTATCCAACCTGCGCAGTATTCCTGATTTCCCTATTCCTGGCATACTATTTCGTGATGTGACTACCCTATTCAAGAGTGCCGAATGCTTGAAAGAATTGGAGGATACGCTCTATGAAATGTACAAGGATAAAGGCATCACCAAGGTTGTTGGCATCGAGTCGCGCGGCTTTATTATGGGTGCAAGTTTGGCAATCCGTTTGGGTGCAGGCTTCGTTCCAGTGCGCAAACCTGGAAAACTTCCGGCCGAAACTATCCAAGAAAGCTACCAAAAAGAGTACGGAACGGATACTATCGAGATACACAAAGATGCCATTTTAGAGAACGATGTGGTACTTATCCACGATGATCTTTTGGCAACAGGAGGTACCATGCTCGCTGCTTATAACCTCGTGCAGAAGTTCTCACCAAAAGCTACCTTTATCAACTTTATCATTGAATTGGTAGACCTCAAGGGACGTGCCATTTTCCCCGAAGGAGTGGATGTGAGTTCGTTGCTTTGCTTAGAGGGGGAATAGTCGGTATAGCACTTTCAGTAGAAAAAACACAATTCTCTGCACAATAATTTTATTTGCAATGTGAACGTTGTTTTTTATGATAAACAACTATCTTTGTAACAGTAATCAATTCTAATTAAGCTATGAAACAATTAATCCCTATCCTATTTGCAGGTCTTGTTATCGGCTGCACAAACACAAGCAAAAGTGAGAGTAATAACATCAAGCAACCTCCCACTGCTTCGGTAACAGGCAAACATGTCAAGGGAAGTAGTTCGTCTCATGCCTATATTTATAATCATGAAACCAATAGCGATGCCATCTATTTTGGATATGAGTATTCCACAGAACAATTGGATTCGGTGTATGGCACATGTACTCATTCCTTGGAGGATGCAGATCCTGGGTGTGATGGTGGGGCGGCATATTGGTATGATGATAAAGGCATTCGAATAGATTTATCGTACGGAAACTTTAATGGCTCTAATGAGAAGTGGGTATGTGCCGTTGACATGACGAAAGGTTATTACACCTTGCACATCAGCGATAGCTTGGAAGTGAAAGTGGGTGACAATATCAATGATCTCAACCTTTCCCATCATAAGTATGTTCAGGAGTTTGAAAGGATACAGCGTAATGACACAACACGTCTCCATCATCATGTATTTCCCTACTGCGATTGTCCACCCTTCTTTGTTATCGAATACAAGAATGACACGATCATCTATGTTCGATACGATGACATCTGTGTGTAAATAAATGGAGATTGAAGAAATGAAGAAAGCATTATATATACTCGTCCTATTCGTTACATTGTTCGCTTGCACCAATAAAAAAAGCACACATTCATCGATTGAGCAGACCGACTCCTTGCTCTGCGAATTACACGAGCGCGACCAGCAGATACGTCACAAACTGCTGAGCGTGCAGCAAGCATACATTGCCGAGCAACGAGCGGAATTGATCGATTCCATCGTTATGCTTGTCGCTGAACAAGACCGTGCGGATAGCCTCAATAGAGTGGTCGTAGATTCACTC
>JAZRFA010000041.1:0-12907 GCA_045661085.1 Bacteroidaceae bacterium | reverse complement strand
GCCTTCTGCAACACGAAGCGTGTCTGCGGCATGGGACCCTCAAAGGCGTCGACCAGCAAGATACATCCATCGGCCATGTTGAGCACGCGCTCCACCTCGCCACCGAAGTCCGAGTGGCCCGGGGTGTCGATGACATTGATTTTCGTACCCTTGTAGTTGATGGACACGTTCTTCGAGAGGATGGTTATTCCTCTCTCACGCTCCAGGTCGTTGTTGTCGAGTACCAACTCCCCACCGTTCTGGTTCTCACGAAACAGGTTTCCGGCGAGCATCATCTTGTCTACCAAGGTCGTCTTACCATGGTCAACGTGCGCAATAATGGCAATGTTTCTGATGTCTTGCATATGTAGTATACTAAATATTCGACAAAATTAGTGCAAGGCGAGAGAAATGCCAAATCTCAACGAGTGAATATAATGGAAAAGTTAATTTTTCTATTACTAAGCGAGGCGTCCTCTATCTCTTGCGCATCTGTGAGGGAGTACAGCCGTAGAAGTTACGGAAGGCGCGAGTAAAGTATGATGTATCTTCAAAGCCACAACGCATGGCGATGTCGCTAACGGCTTGAGTGGTACTGCTAAGTAGTTCTTTTGCCCGTTCCATACGTAGTCGCAAGATGTAGGAGTGAGGACTATATCCTGTGAGGGTACGTATTTGGCGGTATATCTTCGAATTGCTCGAATAAAGTTTCTCCACCAAAGCATTTACACCGAAGTCCTTGTTACCCATATTGTCACGTATGAGAGAATTGAGCCGGTTGATAAATCTACGATCGTCGTCAGAAAGTGTATTGTCACTCTCTATACTACCACTGAGCATGCGAGCGAAGCGCTCTTGTAGCATTTTGCGTTGCTCTATGAGTTTCTCCACGCGCAGTGTCAGTTCTTCGGCATTGAATGGTTTCTGTAGGTATGCATCAGCACCATTTTCGAGAACACGTATGCGGTCTTCATCTTCTCCGCGTGCTGTGACTACCACAACGGGGATATGACACAATAGTTCAGAACCACGGACCCGATTTGTGAGTTCGAACCCATCCATCTCGGGCATCATCAAATCGGTGATGATGAGGTCAGGGCGAAGCTCCTCGGCATAGAGAAGTGCTTCGTAACCATTGGGAGCTGTATGTACCTCATAGCATGATTCCAACAATGCTGTGATGTATTGAGCTACATCGTCATTGTCTTCCACTACGAGCACTATGCTGCGCTCGGTTTCAGATGCGAATGCCTTCATCTCCTCATCCACCATATTTGCAGCTATCACCTCTTGCTCTGTCTCTTCCTCCAATATCACACTATGACATATTATCTCAGTCGATTGATTCAGAGGCAATCTCATTACTAGCCCAGCTCCTCCCTCTTTTCGGTTGTAAGCCTCTACCGTACCATTCATCTGCTCCATCATCTGTCGTACGAAGTGGAGTCCTACTCCTGTACCTATGATGTCTGCCCCATTGTTAGCGCCTTGGAAGAAAAGGTCAAATACATACGGTAAATCTCCTATGGGGAATCCTGGTCCCGTATCAGTTATTCGCACTACTAAATGGGAACCTTCCTTGGCGAGTACTACGGCCACGTATCCTTTTTCAGGGGTGTACTTGAAGGCGTTTGATAATAGATTACGCAGTATTTTGTCTATATATTCGGGGATAAAACACGTTTTTATCTGTGGCTCGTCGGAGTGGAAGGTGAGGTTTACCTTCTTCATGCGTGCATAGTCGACATATCCTGCCACGTTTTTTTGTATATAGGTCACGATGTCGCCTTGACACCACTGCGCATCGGAGACTCCAGCTGCAAGTCGGGTGATATCGAGTAGTTGATTTACCAATCTCAGCAGACTTTTTCCTTGTCGTTGTATCGACTCCAAGAATCTCCCTTGCTCAGTATCTCTACTGTGTTCTTTCTGTAGTTGCTCGCTCAGACCGAGAATCACGGTGAGCGGAGTACGAAACTCATGTGTAATGTTAGTAAAGAAAGTAGTGCGCATATGCTCCATACGTTGCAACACTTGTAACCCTTTACGTCGTGTACGAAGTACAAACCAAAGCAGTGCTATCACTATGGTTGCGCTCACGGCAACTGTCATTATCAAGTATAGCAACATGTACTTTGCTCGTTTTTCCTGTTCATAGGCCACGCGCATGTTTTCCACCAGCAACAAGCTCTTTTCGCGTTCGTACCCCACATAAGAGTCGCGCAACTGCTGACGATTGGTTTCGTTATATACACTGTCGTTGTAGGCCGCGCTCCGCTTATAGTGTTCCAGCGCCGCCTTATGGTTTCCACGTAGCTCCTCGTAGGTTGCTAACATACGACAAGCTTCGGCCATGCGTCCGTGCGACTGAGTAACCTCGGCCATTTCCACAGCCTCCTGCAAGTAGGGATAGGCCTGTGTATGGTTTCCCTGCTGCATATATACACGGGCTATGGCTATAGCAGCCTTCAGGGCATGCCAACTATCGTGGATACCCTGCATCAGCACATATGCCTTATGGTATTCTACCAGTGCACTATCGTATTGCTCGGTTATCTCGTGTAGGCGCCCAAAGTGGTCGTGACACAGCGACATGCCTAACGTGGAATTGGCCCTTTGGTTGCATTCCATTGACTGAGCGTAGTACACCTTGGCCGAGTCGTACTGTTCGTAGTGCTCGAAGATAGCTCCCAGGTTGGCATAGTTGATGGCTTGCCCCAAGTCACTACCCAACTGTGTCTCGCCCGCCAACGCCCGCCGGAAGGCTCTCTCAGCCACCTTCATGTCACCCATACTCAGGTGTATGTTGCCAATGCCGTTGAGCGACACTACGCGATTCTTCACTGCCGCATAGCTGCTCTTGTCGCTATATCGTTCACTATACTCCAGTGCCTTGTAGTGGTGTATCGAAGCCTCTTTGAGTTCACCCAAGCGGCGGTAGTCGGTACCCAGATTGTTGTAGGCCTGCACTATCTCCGGCGTGTCTACCGCCATCACGGCATATTCCAATGCCCTGTTGTGTGCAGCCAATGCCTCGGCATAGGCCGCCTTGTTGCGGTGGTTGCGCCCCAGTGCGTTGTAGGCCAGGCACAGCCCATAGTAGTTATCCTCCTGAGCATATTTCTCAATGTATATGTCCAGCGAGTCGCTCTTCTGAACCCTTGCCACGGTAGCTTTTGCTGCTTCCTTCTCGGCTTCCGAGTAGTTGGGTGTGGGCTCACTGCACGAGCATATACCGATTGCCAGCAGACACGACAGTATCAGGTGTAGTTTTTTCATAGACATATCTTTTCCACTGCAAAGATAATGTTTTTAAGTTAATTACCCCCTAATTCCCGACGGTGTATTGCCATAGTGCTGTTTGAATACACGGGTGAAGTATGAAGTATCTTCGAATCCGCAGGTTGTAGCCACGTCGGCAATGGGCATCTTCGTGGTCAGCAGCAGTTCGCGTGCGTAGGTCATCCTTCTGTCGAACAGGTAAGCTGTAGCCGTCTTTCCTGCCAGCTGCTTCATCCGTCGGTCCAGCTGGGATCTCGACAGGTGCATCACCTGCGCTATGGTACTGGCCGTGAAATCATTCTTGCCGATATTGCGCGTGATGAGCTGGTCTATATGAATCACGAATACATTGTCGGGCACCTCATCGGGTTGGGCTTCATCAGCGTCCATCGGTCTTTCCTCTTCTTCTTTACTTCCCGTATCTTTATTCTCCTCGTGCTGTATCTTCGCCTGCAGTTTTTCAATCATTACCTCCAGCCCTCTCTGCTTCCGCACCGCTTGCTGCAGCATCCATACGAGCATAGCCACCACTACCAGCAGCAATGCAATGAATGCTGCCGGCAGGTAGTGGGTTATATAATTAGATGTTATCATCTCTTCTTCTTGGCTAGCGGGATGAGGTCACCGTCATATTCTAGTGTCTGGAATGTCTTGATGTTGGCCGGATAGTCTTTGCCATCCACATAGATGAATGCGCGGTAATAATAAAGACTTCCTGGTTCAAATTCCAGTGTATGATGGAAGAGGGCATCAGTCTCACTCTTCTCCAAGTCCACCTCCAGCAGACGGGTGACTCCCTCCTTCGTGTCGCTCATCAGCTCTTCCTTGGAGAGAGCATACTCAAATCCTGCATAGATGGTGTTATACTGGTCCGACTTAATCTCGTCATAGGCCTCCAGCGTCATCACACCGGCAAGCGTCACCGTAGCATCTTCCACGAAAGCATCTTGTGTAGTCACATCATAGGGGTCTGGGGTGGTGAACGAGATGATTTCACTGGCATTGACCACTTCACCCTCCAATTCGAGAGCCAGCATACAGTAATACTTGGTTTCGCTGGTCAGCCCCTCTATATCAGCAGTTATATCGGCCTTCGTTATCGTCACATCCACGTAGTCGCTCTTGCGGTTCGTCACGCTCGACTTGCTCTTGCTGAAGTAGAAGCGTCCCGAATAGGGTGTTCCCCCCTTGATGGCGTTGAGCACATAGTCGGTGGTCTTTCCGCGGAAGGTAGCCGATACCGACTTGGCAATAGGTTTCGTGATGGTCACCGACAATCCGTTCAGGGTATTGAAGTTCAGCACATCGCTGTAGTACTCCTCATCCTCGGAGAGTTTTCTCACCTTCACCTTGTAGTAGTAGGTCTCATCCATTTCCAGTTCGTCCGCTTGAGCTGTAGCCACAATTCCTTCGAACTCCTCTTCCAAATCAGCCAAGATTTCCACCGGATTGCTGAAGTTCTTGTCCTTGTCCACGATGAACTTCACCGTCACATTCTCCACATCATATTCGTCCATCACTATGGCACTAAAGTCGGCCTCGGTATACGATGGTTTCACCGTCATGTTATCAATCGGTGTAGAGGTAGTGAATGTCTCCGTTTCCTGCGATTCATACACCTTGTCCAGATAGCTCACGACAGCCTTCACCGTGTATTTGGTCATTATGCTGAGTCCTTCAGCCTTGGCTGTGAGTACGCCATCCTTCATGTCTTTGATGTCGGCTGCAATGATTTCTGGAGTTTTGTTTCCCTCAGCCCAATATTGGAAGCCCACATCGAACACCTCTTCTTCTACGAATGTCTCGTCCAGTTTCATGCAGAGCGTCGCCTTGTTGTAGCTAACATCCGTTGCCGGTAATATGATTGGTGTAGCAGGAGACAGCGGTTCCAGTTCATAGATTTCGCTATAGCTTCTTTTGCCATTCACATCCACGAAGGCCTGCACGGTAAAGGGAGCAGTAGGCATATCTATCTCGGCCTCTATAGTACCATCCATTTCGAGCGATGGTTCTATCTCCACCAGTTTACCTTTGTTATAATCGTCCTGATAGAGGAATCCCGCTTTGGTATATCCCGCCACGTTGGCTGCTTCGTGTATCGCTGTCAGCTGCACCTTTTTGTAGTTGTCGAGCGCAGGCTTCGGCATCGTCACATTATAGGGGACATACATCTTTTCTAAAATCGCCCGATCCGAGATATGCATGTTCGTGTTTACGGGTTTATACACCGGGCAGAAGGTATAGGTATGTCCCTTCTCCATTTCCAGATTGGCGGTAAAGTCAAAGTCGCTGTCATCCAACGCGCCCATCTTGCCCAATACAATCTTTTTCGCCCACGTCTTTTCATCTTCATCGTATATCCAGAGCTCCACATCGGCCGCCCAGAGGCTCATGCCGTTGTTCTTCACTCTCACCTGCACCTTATCTTGTTGCGAGAGGTCTTCTATATGCACTGTAGACTCACCAGATATTTCGGGAGCGAAGTTATAGGTAATCTCAGCAATGGGTATTTTTCCTCCCAACTTTATATCCTTTTTCCCTACTTTTACGTTCACTTCAGCACCCACTTGTGACGACCGCACAAGTCGATTTCCTTCGCTATATGCCTTATATTGTCCATACAGATCCTTGGGGGTATCCTCATTGATATTCAGGTTAAGGTCACTTGTTATCTTACCCTCTAGATTCATTCCGTCTAGAAACAGTCCAAACTCTGCGGATCCCTCCTCATCATCGAGGAGAATGAAATTACCCAAAACACCTAACGTAAAAGCAGCCGTTCCACTCAGTTCTCCCTTCAGACCAGCCATATCACCCAGGCCGCTGGTACCACTAGTACGTAGTTCCCATCCTTTATCAAGGTCATGCTGAATGGCAAGATATCCCGTAGCACTACAATCCATCGACGCTGAAAGTGAAGCAGATGCTTGCCCTCTCAAGAAGAATCCTGCAGCAAAGAAGACCGAAGAGTTCATAGGCAATTTTTTTGAAATTGCTTTTCCGAATCTGAGAGGCACTGCGCCCTGCACACTGCCGCTTACACCGGCTGATCCCGCAAGCTTACCTTCAATGCTCACTTCCAGACCCACCTTTTCGTCTGCCTTGTCGGCGATGATGGTCAGTAACCCTTTGGCAGTGCCTGAGAGCGTAATTCCAGCATCAACTTTACCTTCACTTCCCTTATCCATAGCCGTGATAAGATAGGGAAGTCGGAAAGGAGGTTCATCCGGTGCTGGGAATGACACATCTTTACCAAAGACGGGTATCTCAATGGTGAGTTCTATGTCGGGATCGTCAATACTGGGTTCTTTCTCCTCAGCTGCTCTTACCACTACGCCACGGCGCATTCTGTGGGTGCGCTCTATCCGTTCTCTTGCTTCGGTTTCCTCTTTTGTTTCACCTCCCTTTCCACAGTAGATAAACTCCTGATAGAAGTCACGTATCCTCTCTACCTTCGGGTCACACACCATCACGATAATGTTTCCTTCGCGCCGCTTCTCCAGCACCGTACCCATAAATCCCAGGCGCAGCGGCTCCTTGAAGGTGTTGCACACCACCTTCTGGCCCTCTGCGGGGAGGGGCAGTGGCACATCGGCATAGAAGTGTATCGTCGTATTGCTGTCTACCTGTGCTATGTAGGGGAAGTACTCCTCCGTAATGACGAATACGCCCTCTTGCATCACCGGCTCGGGCTGGTACATCAGTATGCTGTCTATCGTCTGCAACACCACATAGGTAGAGTCGCCATACACACCACCCTTGAGCTCCATACCCACGGGCGAGTAGTATTCGTTGCCCAGCGTATCGAGAGCCGTGAAGGTGATTTCCCACTCATTGCCCTCCTGGAAATTGATATGCATACCCTCATTACGCTTCACGTACATGATGCCCGGGTCGAAGTCCTGGTTCACCGTCTGTGCCTTCACTTGGGGCAGGGCCATCCACAGCGCTGCTGCCATGGCCACCATATAGTGCATCGTCCGTCTCATCACTTTCTGATTTTAAGGGTGTGTTCGTTTACTTTAGCTATATATATGCCCTCGGGCAGGAATCCCAGATGCAAGGCGAAAGGCACCTCTACGCGGGCAGCATACACCTGTCGTCCACGGATATCCACGATGGCCACCCATTCGCCAGCAAGCGTATGGTGTACCAGCAGTTCACCTTGGCGGTAGTGCAGCTTCGACTGGTGCTTATCATCCATCATCGGCAGCTCCTCAGGCACTACATCGATGTCGGTATGCGTCACCGTGTCTTCCACCAGTTTCATGATGGCTACCTCTTCGCGGCGAAACTGATAGTAGCAGTCCTTGCCCGTAACGTCCACCACGAAATAGGTGTTCTTTCCTGTACCTCGGGCATAGGAGTATATCTGCGAGCCGTGCTCGATGGGTATCTCATACGTGTTGCCGTCGTGTAGCTTCAGGTACACATGGCTATACATCTTCAGTTCCTCCTCGGCCATGAGCATAGCCGGTATCAGGCATAAAGCCAATAACATTCTTCTCATCATAGCTTATCTATTTTCGTATTTTATCTGTGAACTTTCAAAATTCGGTTCCTCGATGCGAAAGACGACTGGGGCTGATAAGGTACCGTGCGACTCTCCGTCGAAGGTTATCTCTGGGAACGTATGCCTTAAATAATGGATATTGTCGAAGTACTCGAAAGTAATCCTCTCTCCATAGGTTCCTCTACTACCTATACGCATCTCCAGATAGGGGATACCATATGCACGACGTAGCACGGCACGGCCACGTACCTCCTTGTCCACTACAGCTACTAGTCGCGAAGCCTGCACAGAATCGGTCACGATGGTATCGGCAATCTCCAAATTGGCTATCACTACCATCTCATAGGGAAATTCATTGAGGGGTACCTCAATGCGTTCCACCACGTCCACTAGACACGAGTCTTGCAGTACGGAGTCGGGGTGAATATCCCCCTCTGACTGCCCCACAGGAAATGCTTTCACATACACCTTCACCTCGCCCATCTCGCGGGCATAGAGACGTCGTCCTATCATGCGCACCACCTGGGTCTCGGGATCAGAGAGTATCCACTTGTAGGTCACCTCGGCCGAGTCGGGTGTCGTGGCAGTGGTAAAGTAGAGCGAGTCGCCCACGAGCATATCGGCCTGACGGTGCGAGAGACGGAATCCCGTGATGGGATAAGACTCCAGCTTATCTGTGAGGACAATTTTCAAGTCAGCCAACTCATCAAGCGGTACGCATGATGCCATTACGCATATCATGGCACTTGCCAATAGGTATTTCGTTGTTTTCATAATCTCTTTTTAAGTCAACGGACAACAGACAACGGTCAACAGACGGCCATCCAGCTGGCAGTTTTCGTTATCATTCATCATTCACCATTCATCTCCTCTGGCTTCACCGTATTCTTCACCTGCACGCGGTTGCTGTAGGGGCTGAATCGGCCTTCGTTGGTGCGCAGGCGCATCTCGTACTGTGCCTCTTCGCCGGGGCGCAGGCCGTTGTCGACGGTGTGGGCATCGTGCACCGATACCGACTTGAGGTGGCGGAAGAACTCATCTTCGGGTCGCTTGCGGAAGATTACCAGGTAGGCATCCTTGGCTACCGCCTCGGTGAGGCCCTTCATCTCCCAGGCGAGCTGCGCCTTCTTGGTCTCCTCGTTGAACTGTCCGAAGAGCTTGATCTCGATGGGGAGCACCACCTCGCCCTTGAAGAGGAACGATGTGGCAAACGACATGCCCGACGACAGGCCGCTGCGGTTGATGGTCTCTACGGCGTAGTAGTAGCGCTTGGTCATGTGGGGTTCGGGACTATCAACGATGGTGAGGCGGCCATCGGCGATGGAGTCGGGCGTGAGCACGCGGACAATCTGCCAGTCCTGCTCGCCCTCCATGCGGCAGAACACGTTGTAGCACAGGATATCGGGTTCCGATGCGGGATGCCACTTCATGTTCACCGTCTTGTCGGTCATCCACAGCGTGTCGATACGGCAAACCGATGGTGGCACGATGGTGAGGCGCTCTACACGCAGCGTGTCGGAGGGGACAGAGCCGTTGCCGGCATAGTCGCGTGCCTTCACATAGTAGTAGCGGTAGGGCTCGGCGGTCTTCATCGACAGGGTGTCGACGAACATCGTGTCGGCGCTGTAGAATCCCGGGTGCTGGGCAAAGGGATGGTCGAGGTCGTTGGCCCAGTAGATCTCGTAACCCTCGATGTCGACCGAGGTCGAGGGGCGCCAGTTCATCATCATCAGTCCGCTCATGTCCATGGCCGCACGCAGGCGTGTGGGCGGTGCAGGCGGCATGAGGTCGTGGATGTGTATGGGCAGCGGCATGGAGATGGTCATGTTGAGTGCCGTGTCGGTAGCGGCGATCACCAGCGTACCGCTCTCCAGTCCGGTGACATCGACCTTGATGATGGTGTCGCCGGGTGCCACGGGATTCTTCACGAGGGGTATCATCATGCCCTCGTTGAGCAGGCGGCGCTGCTCGTCGTTGAGCTGCTGGGCCACGCTGTCGGGGATGTCGATGTTGATACGTTCCTTGTAGTTGGGGTTCTGGTAGAAGGGGATATAGCCCACGAGGTCCTCCTCGATAGAGTCCTTCACGATGTGTATGTATGCATCGATATGGTCGCTGTTCTCGTCGCGCACGATCTCGATAAACTCGAGCAGCGGTGCCGAGGGCGGTATCAGGTCGGGCATCTCCACGCGGTGCGGGTCACAGGGAGTGGTGAGGTCACCAAACATGTCGTATCCCTTGATGCGGTATTCGTAGGTGCCGGGGTGTACGCGCTCGTCGATGTAGATATTGTTCCCCGTTTCGTGGGCCTCGTCCTGCAGCATCATCACATAGGGCTTGTCGTTGAGCTTCACCCACTCCTCGCCCCTGCTCACACAGCGGCGCTCGATGTCGAAGGTGGTGTACTCCTCTGTTCTCGGCCAGGTCAGCTGCACATTGGCGGGCGCCTGTATGGAGTCGGTGATCTTGACCTTCAGCTTCTCGGGTTTCCACGAGCCCAGTTTGTCGGCATGGGTGATGTAGGTGCCCACGTTCAGTATCGTGTCGGGCACTACGGCATCGATGATGTAGTTGTACTTCCGGTTAGGCTTGGCCGTGCGGTCCTCGAAGGCCAGACCCATGGCGATGGCAATGTCGCGTCGCTTCTCGGCAATCATCATGGCGTAGCTGTATACCATCTGCTGCTCCTCGTAGAGCTCCACGATGGACTGCATGGACTCGGGGTGCGCCTCGGTGTTGCCAAACTCGGTGCGCTTGCCGTAGATGATCTGTGCAGCAGCGGCAGCCAGCGTGTCGCTGGCCTCGAATGTTGCCTTGAACTGCTCCAGCGAAAGGGGCTTCACCCGGGCGATGGTGTCGGCCTCTATCTCGTTCTTGCCCTCATAGATGCGCACCACATCGTATCCCCAGTAGTTGAGGATGCGCCAGGGCACATACTCGTCGGGGGCCCAGCGCACATAGATATAGTCGTCATACGAACGGGAATTTACGAATACGCTATACCGGTGTTCTGTAGCCATAGAGTCGATAGCTGCCGAATCGAGGGGCTCAATCTGCTTCATCGTATGCGTTATGCCATCGGCATCGACAAATACCGTCACCGTATCCTGCTCGCTCGACAGTTCCACCGTTTCACTCTGTGCCCAGAGGGCAGATGCCCCTCCTACTGCCAGCAAACCTAATAGCATTGCAAATCTTCTTATCATATCATCAGTCGTTTATTAACATTGTATATTTACTGCTCTATATCCTTCTTTGTGTTACCAGTAGGGTAGCTTGTACTTGAATGTGTAGCCGCTCTTGAAGGGCTTAGATTTCGTGTAGGTGTATGTAGCCGGATTGTAGCGTCCTGTTGCCATGTAGCGTTCCGAAACGTTGTTGCGCGTGTCATACTTATCGGGACGGAGGAATATGTAGCTTACACTGCTAATCTTGTCCTGCAGGTACTTGCGGCTATCAAATTTGATCGTGTTTTTATTCTCCATACCGTTCGTGATGTAGGCACTCTCGGTCTTGCGCTCCTGCGGGAATACTTCGTATATGTGATCATAGCGCATGCCCCATATGTAGGGTATCTGATAGGGGCGCCATACGATATCCACATCGCCATAGCTGGCACTGGCACTACCTGTCGATGCTACCGAACGCACCACCACATCATGGTAGGCCTTCGACCAATCCCTGGCATTTCCGTCTTTGACTTTACGGTCGTTTTTAACAGCACTGGTCGAGAAGCTCAACGCGTATGCATAGATACCATATGTGAAGTTCTCTACGGCTACGGCATCGGCTTCGATCATACGCAACGAATAGTCCTTTACCTGTGACCATACATTCATATCGCCTGAGATGGCATAACGGGTAGCATCACCCAGCAGCTTCTGCGGACACAGCTGTTTATAGCGATTCATGAAGGTATACATCGATGATGGACTGTAGCCCGACTTGAATACAAGAACACCCTGCCTCTTGTCACCCTTGATGGTATTTTTATAATAGTTCCAATCATACAGGTTCCAATCTCCAGTATGCGTATTCGTTTTAGTGTCCACCGTGACAACAGAGTACAACAGTTGTCCGTGGTAGTTGGGACGGTTGTGCCAATACTTAATCATCGGGTTGTAAAACTCGATATGTGCGCTCTCGCTGGAGCTAACCTTGTCAACCACTCTGTTGTACTGGTAATTACGCATCTCGATGCCCGGTGCAAATGCGAAATCGCTCCAGTATAGGAAGGTGGTATAGGGGTTGAGGAAGCGGTTCATCAAGTATGTACTATATTCGTTCGACCAGCTTGTACTACCGCTCAGTGAGGTATCATCTATCGACTTGATCATCACATGGGTAGTACTGGGCACAGAGGTACGCGGAGAACTCTCCAATTGGCCAGAATTCTTGATACTGCTCATGTAGCTGTAGAACCCATCGTAGAATCCCATATCCGTAGTCATGTGGTACTGGTATATCACATCGGCAAAGTCCTCAATCTTCACACTCTCCTTAAACTCCTTCACTGCGGTCTCCATCGCATCATTGCTACGGTCGATCACCTTGTCGTCCTGGAACGACTGGGTCAGTGCCGAGAGGTCTACCGTCTCGGTAACAAGGGATTCTTTGTCTCTAAGGTTAACACTGACATAGGCATTATCTCCCTTCTTGGCAGCCTGGGTGCTACGGTTACGGGCACTAGTCAAGTCGCGGCTAGTGAAACTCTTCTTGTTGCCTTCCCGGTCGTAGGCCTTTTGATAGGTCAGGTACTCGGAGCGAATCTTCTTCTCGCCCTCCTCCAGATACTTGTTGTAGTCCTTCGTGTTGATACGCAGTATGGTGTAACGGAGCTGCTTGCCCTTGTACTTAGAGGGGTTGGACTTGATGTCGGACAGGTTGATGTCGGACTGTGCACGCCAGGTGACATACCGTCCGTTGTTCTCTCTTGTCTCGGCGATATTCACGTCCTTGCCTATCTGCTTCCATACGCCACCTCGGGAGTTCTGTTCATTATACTCCAGGCGGATTATCATCTTTGTATCCTGCTTGAAGAGATCCTGACGGCTCTGTACAAGACAGAAGTAGGGACGGGTCATCTCATCATAGTAAGACGGAGCGGAGTTGGAGTAGCTGTAGGTACCATAC
>JAZRFA010000040.1:0-41743 GCA_045661085.1 Bacteroidaceae bacterium | reverse complement strand
CACCGCTGACGTTATCGATGAGTATCGCAATACTGGTGGCTTCGATATGATCGGCTCTGGCCGTACCAAACTCGAGGCTAAGGAGCAGTACGACAAGGGTCTTGAGATCCTCAAGAAGCTCAACATCAGCGCCCTCGTAATCATGGGTGGTTACGACTCTAACACCTACGCTTGCGTACTCGCTGAGTACTATGCTTCTATCAACGCTGGCGTACAGGTTATCGGTTGCCCCAAGACCATCGACGGTGACTTGAAGAACGAGATGATCGAGACTTCATTCGGTTTCGACACTGCATGTAAGGTATACGCTGAGGTAGTAGGTAACATCGAGCGTGACTGCGACTCTGCTCGTAAGTACTACCACTTCATCAAGTTGATGGGTCGTTCGGCTTCACACATTGCCCTTGAGGTAGCTCTTCAGGTACAGCCCAACATCTGTATCATCTCTGAGGAGGTTGAGGCTAAGAACCAGTCACTCGACGACGTTGTGACCTACATCGCTGAGGTTGTGGCTAAGCGTGCTGCTAACGGTAACAACTTCGGTACAGTGCTCATCCCCGAGGGTCTCATCGAGTTCATCCCCGAGATCAAGTCACTCATCAGTGAGCTCAACGACTTCCTCGCTCACAACGCAGCTGAGTTTGCTGCTGTTGCTGAGGACGAGCAGCGTCAGTACATCATCGACCACCTCTCTGAGGCTAACGCCAAGGTATACGCAAGTCTTCCTGAGGGCGTAGCACGTCAGCTCTCACTCGACCGCGACCCCCACGGCAACGTACAGGTATCGCTCATCGAGACCGAGAAGTTGCTCTCTGAGATGGTAGGCAACAAGCTCGACGAGTGGAAGGCCGAGGGTAAGTACAACGGTAAGTTTGCCGCTCAGCACCACTTCTTCGGTTACGAAGGTCGTTGCGCAGCTCCCTCTAACTACGATGCCGACTACTGCTACTCACTCGGTTATGCCGCTTCATTGCTCATCGCCGATGGCAAGACCGGCTACATGCCTTCAATCCGTCAGACCACACGTCCTGCCGAGGAGTGGTTGACAGGTGGTATACCCATCACCATGATGATGAACATGGAGCGTCGTCACGGTCAGATGAAGCCCGTTATCAAGAAGGCTCTCGTGAAGCTCGACGGTGCTCCCTTCCAGGCATTCGCTGCTAAGCGTGACCAGTGGGCTATGGAGACTGAGTACGTATTCCCCGGCCCCATCCAGTACTATGGCCCCCGCGAGGTATGCGACCAGCCCACAATGACTCTCCGTTACGAGTTGGGTGACCTCTAATTCGTAGTTGAAAGATAAAAGATGAAAGATGAAAGTTGTCAAAGACTTTTGTCTTTCATCTTGTCTTATCTTTAGAGGTTATTGACTTTTGGCTATTAGCTATTGGAATGTCATCCTCTTCCCTCTTTCCACTTTCCACTCTATATGAAGTCCACCGTACGCACCACCACCATTCGGATGAACGATGCTCAAACTAAGCCCACGGCAAAGAAAAAGCCTGCGGCTAAGCGCAAGCCAATGTCCGAGAAGGAGAAGCTCAAAGCTGCCAAGGCGAAGGCCAGGGCCAAGGAGCAGGCGAAGCGCAAAGCACTGCGCAAGAGAGAGCGTATGCGGCGCTGGGCACGCATTGGTCAGTCGAGCATCGTGCACTGGCTGCTCACGGCCGTGGTGGCAGTGGCAATCCTTGCTTTTTTCTACTACTTCTTCATCCGTCCCTATAGCTATCGTTGGAAACCCTGCTATGGCTTCAAGGGGTATGGCGTGTGTCTTCCCATAAACTATAAGGTGCATGGCATCGACGTGTCGCACCACCAAGGTGAGATTGATTGGCAGGCCGTCAAGGCTACCGAGAAGCAGGAATATCCCATCTGCTTTGCCTTCATAAAAGCTACCGAAGGAGGCGACTATAAGGACCGCCGCTTTGCCGAAAATTTCCGTCGGGCAGGTGAGGTGGGGCTCGTTCGTGGTGCATACCATTTCTATAATCCCAATACAGACCCCATCCGTCAGGCCGACTTCTTCATCTCTCAGGTTCCTCTCAAGAAGGGTGACCTTGCCCCTGTGCTCGACATCGAGCGCAAGCCGCGTGATAAGGTGCAGCTGCAGGCCGATCTCAAGGTGTTTCTACAACGATTGGAACTGCACTATGGCGTGAAGCCCATCATCTACACCTCCTATAAATATAGGATGCGCTATCTCGACTCGCCCGAGTTTGATGCCTATCCCTTCTGGATAGCACACTACTATGTCGATATGCTTGCGTTCCAAGGCGCTTGGCAATTTTGGCAACACACCGATTATGGCACGGTGCCTGGTATTGACACCAGTGTCGACCTCAATGTCTTCAACGGTTCATTGGAGGAGCTGAAGAATTACACCTTGAGGTGATTCGCTCTTCCCTTGTCCTGATCTTGCTGTTTCATTGGATATTTCGCCCTTTGTGTAGGGGCAATGTGTGTTCTGTTGCAAATTAGTGGCTAATTTGCGAGAGAATATGATTTTTTATCTGTATTTTTGCAAATTGAATAAAGTGGCACATTAATATATTATACACTATACTATGTACAGAACGAATACTTGTGGAGAACTTCGCATCTCCAACGTAGGAGAGAAGGTGACGTTGGCCGGATGGGTGCAACGTACCCGTAAGATGGGTGGCATGACATTCGTGGACCTCCGCGACCGCTATGGCCTCACTCAATTGGTTTTTGACGAGAACCACGACGCTGCGCTCACCGAGCAGGCCAACAAGCTGGGTCGCGAGTATGTGATTCAGATTACTGGTACCGTGAGCGAGCGCTCAAGCAAGAACAATAAGATTGAGACGGGCGACATCGAAATTATCGTTGAGTCGATGAATGTGCTCAATGCTTCACAGACCCCTCCCTTCACCATCGAGGACAACACCGATGGTGGTGACGATATCCGCATGAAGTACCGCTACCTCGACCTGCGCCGTAATGCCGTACGCCGCAACCTTGAGCTCCGTCACAAGATGGCCTTCGAGGTGCGCCGTTACCTCGACGAGCGTGGTTTCCTTGAGGTGGAGACTCCCATCCTCATCGGTTCTACTCCCGAGGGTGCGCGCGACTTTGTCGTTCCCTCACGCATGAACCCCGGACAGTTCTACGCCCTTCCCCAGAGCCCGCAGCTCTTCAAGCAGATTTTGATGGTATCAGGCTTCGACCGCTACTTCCAGATCGTGAAGTGCTTCCGTGATGAGGACCTCCGTGCCGACCGTCAGCCCGAGTTTACCCAGATCGACTGCGAAATGTCGTTCGTTGAGCAGGAAGATGTAATCTCACTCTTCGAGGATATGTCAAAGCACTTGTTCCGCTCTATTCTCGGTATCGAGATGACCGAGCAGTTCCCCCGTATGACCTGGCACGATGCGATGAAGTACTACGGTAGCGACAAGCCCGACCTCCGTTTCGATATGCGCTTCGTAGAGCTCATGGATGTGTTGAAGGGTCACGGCTTCAGCGTATTCGATAGCGCCGAGTATATCGGTGGTATCTGCGCCAAGGGTGCCGCTACCTATACCCGCAAACAGCTCGATGCGCTCACCGACTATGTGAAGCGTCCGCAGATTGGTGCCAAGGGTATGGTATATGCCCGCGTAGAGGCCGATGGCACGGTGAAGTCAAGCGTTGATAAGTTCTACACTCAAGAAGTTCTTCTGCAACTCAAGGCTGCGATGAACGCTGAGCCTGGCGACCTCATCCTCATCCTCTCTGGTGACGACACCATGAAGACCCGCAAGCAGCTCTGCGAGCTCCGCCTCGAGGTGGCCGAGCAGCTCGGCTTGCGCGACAAGAACAAGTTTGCTTGCCTCTGGGTGGTCGACTTCCCCATGTTCGAGTGGAGCGAAGAGGAGCAGCGCCTTATGGCCATGCATCATCCCTTTACTTCGCCCAAGCCCGAAGATATCGAGCTCCTCTATACCAATCCCGCGGCTGTGCGTGCCAATGCCTACGACATGGTCATCAATGGTGTTGAGGTCGGTGGTGGCTCTATCCGTATCCACGACAACGAGTTGCAGAAGAAGGCCTTCGAGATTCTTGGCTTCTCTGAGGAGCGTGCCCAGTCACAGTTTGGCTACCTGCTCAGCGCCTTCAAGTATGGTGCTCCCCCTCACGGTGGCTTGGCCTATGGTCTCGACCGCTTCGTGAGCCTCTTTGCAGGTCTCGACAGCATCCGCGACTGCATTGCCTTCCCCAAGAACAATTCAGGTCGCGATGTGATGATCGATGCTCCCGCTCCCCTTGAGCAGGCACAGCTCGACGAACTCAATATCCTCGTCGACATCAAGTAAGAACCATTGTTTTTTCGGGTTAATAACCAATAACAATAAAACAACTCCTCCTGACCTTTGGGTCAGGAGGAGTTGTTTGCTCTCATTGTTCTATAGTTATCTTTTCGGTATCTGTTTTTTATAAGTTATCGTCATTGGTTTTGATAATAAAAGAGAGGAGCATCAGCTGATGCTCCTCTCCTGTTTTTGTATTAATGTGTAGTGGGATTAAATCACGCCTTGAGCCATCATGGCGTTGGCCACCTTGATGAAACCTGCTACGTTGGCACCCTTCACGTAGTCGATGTAGCCGTCGGGACGGGTACCGTACTTCACGCACGAAGCGTGGATGTTCTGCATGATGCTCTTGAGCTTCTTGTCCACCTTGTCGGCGCTCCAGCCCAGCTTGTAGCTGTTCTGTGTCATCTCAAGACCTGATACTGACACACCACCGGCATTGGATGCCTTACCGGGTGCGTAGAGCAACTTGGCCTCCTGGAAGGTCTCAACGGCCTCGGGGGTAGAGGGCATGTTGGCACCCTCAGATACTGCGATACATCCGTTAGCTACGAGAGCGCGTGCGTGCTCGCCGTTAAGCTCGTTCTGTGTGGCGCAGGGGAGTGCGATATCGCCCTTCTCGTACCAGGGAGCAGCACCAGCCACGTACTTGCAACCATACTTCTCGGCATACTCCTTGATGCGGCCACGACGTACGTTCTTGAGCTCCATGATGAAGGCGAGCTTCTCCTCGTCGATACCTGCGGGGTCGTAGATATAGCCGTTTGAATCGCTCATGGTCACCACCTTGGCACCCAGTTGGATACACTTCTGTGTGGTGTACTGGGCTACGTTACCCGAACCGCTCACGAGGCATACCTTGCCCTTGATGTCGAGACCGCGGGTCTTGAGCATCTCCTGCAGGAAGTAGATGTTGCCATAACCGGTAGCCTCGGGACGGATGAGCGATCCGCCGAAGTCGAGACCCTTACCAGTGAGCACGCCCTCGAAGTTACGGGTGAGCTTCTTGTACATGCCGAAGAGGTAGCCTACCTCGCGGCCGCCTACACCGATGTCACCGGCAGGTACGTCCATCTCGGCACCGATGTTGTGCCAGAGCTCGGTCATGAAGGCCTGGCAGAAGTGCATCACCTCGTTGTCGCTCTTACCCTTGGGGTCGAAGTCCGAACCTCCCTTGGCACCACCCATGGGGAGTGTGGTGAGCGCGTTCTTGAAGGTCTGCTCGAAGGCAAGGAACTTCAATGTGCTGAGGTTTACTGAGGGGTGGAAGCGGAGACCGCCCTTGTAGGGACCGATGGCGTTGGAGTGCTGCACGCGGTAGCCCATATTGGTTTGCACCTTACCCTTATCGTCGACCCAGGTAACACGGAAGGTCACGATGCGATCGGGCACGCAGAGACGCTCAACGAGGTTGGCAGCCTCAAACTCGGGGTGCTTGTTATACTCATCTTCAATGGTGGCCAGCACTTCGGCTACGGCCTGGAAATAGAGCTCCTCACCAGGGAAGTGCTCTCTAAGTACGGCTAGTGTTTCTTGTACTTTCATACTAATACCTGTATTATATTGTTGTAATTTATCCTTGCGAACGCTTTATCAAGTTACAAAGGTAGGTATATTCTGTGATTTTTGATAGTAGAAAGCAAGAAAAAAACAATAAAAAGTGATATTTTGTTGGGTTTATACCTGTTTGTGTAGATTTTTGTTCGTTTTGATAACTGTATCATAAATTATTGCTATTTTTGCAACTCAAGCAACTAAATAAAGAGTATATCATGATAAAGTCTATTTCAGTTTCCCGCATTACGGCATTGCCTCACGAGGCTGCCGAGGTACCTCAAGTGTTGGATGCCATGGCTGTTCCGTTTGAGCCTGTCGCTACAGTCAATTGGCCCGGTGAGTATCATTACTGTCCAGAGGCGGCTGTGCGCATGGCATGGTGTCCCGAAGGGATTGTACTGCACTATCGTGTGAATGAGCAGAGTGTGCGTGCAGTCTATGGTGAAGACAATGGACAGGTGTGGACCGACTCGTGCATGGAGTGCTTCATCCGTAACGCGGACTCAAATACCTATTATAATATAGAATGTAATTGTGTGGGTACGCTGCTCATTGGTTTGCGTGGCGATGATTGTGGACGTTGCCATATGGAGCCCGAGGTGATGGCTGGGGTGAAGCGTTGGGCCTCGTTGGGTCGCGAGCCTTTTGGTGAGCGTCTCGAGCCTACGGCTTGGGAGCTGGCGCTCGTGATTCCTGCAACCGTGTTCTCTAAATATCCTATCCGTTTAGAGGAGGGGGGTAAACTGCGTGCCAACTTCTACAAGTGTGGCGACAACCTTCCCGTGCCGCACTTCGTATCATGGAATCCCATTACAACGGAGAAACCCAACTTTCACCGTCCTGAGTGTTTCGGTGAACTGGTGTTGGTATGATAAATAAAGGGGTTAACCGCGGTTAACCCCTTCTTTATTATTCATTAGTTTGACTATGCCAGCCACACCGTGATGCCCATGTAGATGAGCATACCTATCACGTCGTTGGTGATCGAGATAAAGGGACCCGTCGCAATGGCGGGGTCTATCTTGAGTTTTTCCAATGTCATGGGGACGAAGGTACCGAACAGCGCGGCAAACATCACCACACAGAAGAGCGAGAGGCTCACCGAGTAGGTGGCAGGTGACCCCATGCCATAGCGCCACCAGTTGTAGCCGAATACGGCAATCGAGATGATGGCAGCATTGATGAGCGACACCATAGACTCCTTCAATATTTGACGACCGGTGTTGCTGATGTCGAGCGAGTTGTTGGCCAAGCCCTGCACCACGATAGCCGAAGCCTGTGTACCTACGTTACCACCCGTAGCACCGATGAGGGGGATGAAGAGAGCCATCTCGGGGTAGTCGGCGAATACTCCGTCGAAGAGGCCGAGGATGGCCGAGGTGCCCAGTCCGCCCACCATACCGATAAGCAGCCAAGGGAGTCGGGCGCGGGTCTGCTTCATGATGCTGTCGTCGCTCTCTACGTCCTGCGAAAGACCCGAAGCCAACTGGTAGTCGCGCTCGGCCAGTTCACGCATCTCGTCCATGACGTCGTCGACGGTAATCTGTCCCACCAGACGGCCTATACTGTCGATGACGGGTACCGACACGAGGTTATACTTCTCGATGAGCTGCACCACCTCTTCCACGGGAGTGTCTACGTGGATGCTGATGAGGTCCTTGTCCATAACGTGCTTCACCTTTGAGACGGATGGGTTGGTGATCATCTTCTTCAATGGGAAGGTTCCTTGCAGGCGCTCCTCGTCGTCGACCACATATACGTTGTATATCTCGTCGCGGTCCTCGGCCTGGAGGCGCATCTCGCGCAGGCAGTCGGGCATCGACCAGTTCTCGTTCACGATGACCATCTCCGTACCCATGATACCACCGGCGGTGTCCTCATCATACTTCAAGAGGTCTACGATGTCGCCTGCCTGCTCGATGTCCTCGATGTGTGCAAGGATCTCCTCCTGCTTGTCTTCGTCGAGGTCACGGATGATGTCAACGGCATCGTCGGTGTCCATGTAGTCGACAAACTTCTTGGCAATGGTCTCAGAGGGCAGCTCTTCGAGCAGCTCGTTACGGGCATCCTCATCCATCTCGATGAGTACGTCGGCAGCCTCCTCGCCTTCGAGCAGGTGATATATGTAGCGGGCGTCCTCGATAGACATATCGTCGCACATCTCGGCGATGTCTGCCGGGTGCATCTCGGCAAGGCGCAGCTTCAGCTCGTCGGCATTCTTCTCTGCTACGAGCTGGTCTATCATCTCGATATATTCGCGTGTCAGGATTACGGAATCTTTCATTCGAATTGAAAATTGAAAATTAATCCTCTGTCTCTTCGTTCTTCGAGAGGGTAGGGGATGCCTCTTTGACCATTTTCGTCAACCCCACAAAGTCGGCCACGGATAGTTGCTCGGGGCGTTTGTTGAATATCTCGTCGGCCAGTATGGGATGCCCAGCGGGCACGAGGGGCTTGATGGAGTTACGCAGGGTTTTGCGGCGTTGGTTGAAGGTGGTCTTCACTACACGCTTGAACAAAGCCTCGTCGCATCCCAGATCGGTGACCTCGTTGCGGCGCATCGAGATGACGGCACTCTTCACCTTGGGTGGTGGGTTGAATACGCCCTCGCTCACGGTGAAGAGGTACTCCACGTCGTACCACGCCTGCACGAGCACGCTCAGTATACCATAGGTCTTGCTGCCCGGAGGCGCTGCCAGTCGCTGGGCCACCTCGCGCTGTATCATGCCGGTGCAGAGGGGGATGCGCTCCTTGTTGTCGAGCATCTTGAAGAAGATCTGGCTCGATATGTTGTAGGGATAGTTGCCGGTGAGCACGAAGGGGCTGCCGCCAAACAAGCCGTCGAGATTCATCTTCAGGAAATCGTCCTCGATGATGTGACCCTCCAGTTGGGGAAAGTTCTCACGGAGGTAGGCGACAGACTCGTAGTCTATCTCCACCACATCTACAGTACGTTCTTTGGTGATGAGGTATTGAGTGAGCACACCCATACCCGGACCCACCTCAAGGATGGGGAGTGAGGGATGCTTGTCGACAGTGTCTGCTATGGCCTTCGCTATGGAGAGGTCCTTCAGAAAGTGCTGTCCCAGAAACTTTTTGGGCTTTACCTGTTTCATTGCGTTTATAACTGTCGTCCATACTAATTTAGTTGCTCTCTATAAACTGCAAAGGTAGTGCAAGCCGAGAGAAATACCAAATTTCAACGAGCGAATGTAACGGAAAAGTTTACTTTCCCATTACTGAGTAAGGCAGAAATTCAACAAAGTTAAATTTATTTGAGTATTTCCGAGGCGCAGCCTATCTCCAAAGCTTGCGTAGCAAACATTAAAGGTGGTGTAAGCGGAAACTGTAGATTTTTTCAACTGTACATCACGCAAAAATGAGTAGACCCGCGAGAAAAAATGGGTAGACCCACGAAGAAAAACGGGTGTACCCGTTACGGTAAATGGGTAGACCCAATTTTTGCGAATGATGAGTCGACGTCAGTATACTCGCTACACTTCAGGTGGAATATTGTACATCCCCTTATATATAGACACTTTCCCAAAATCAGCTGACCGGCTGACTAAAGTGTCGTAATGCATTGTTAAATAGTTATTTATAATGGTCAACCCGGCTGGCCGAGGTTGACCTGCTGCTGACCACAAAGGATAATCAGCGTCAGCCTAGAAAGAACATCCCCCACAGAGAAAGGTAACTCTCTCTCTCAAGCCAGCCCGCGGTCAACCCCATTCAGCAGGGTTGACCGATATAAGATATTGTGAATATGCGTGTTGTGTTGCATCGGTCAGCTGGTCAGCTGATTTCGGTTGCATTGTTATATGGGGGTAATTTTGTTCACATTACCATTATTTTCGTTATCGTCGCTATTAACCATGCCGCAGGCATATTCACCTTGCGAAGCAAATTAACCTGCGTTTACTGATTACTTTGTTATCTTTCTTGTGACACATTGCTATTTATGGATATTCATGAAACCATTCACGGACATTGCCTTTAGCCCCTGCGGGCGGTGAATTTCGTTTCGTGTTAAACTAAAATTAACGTGAGTTCGATAAAAGAAATTCTAAGGTAATTATTTGAGAATTAGGAGAATAGTGATAAAAGTATTAACTTTATAGTGCTAAATTATAACCTTAAAACGATTACCGCTATGTTCTCCGAGGATAAAGTTATATTGGTGTCCGATAAAACTTTTTTAGAGAATAAAAAATTAGGACTGGTTCCATTTGCAGGAATCAGTCCTTTTTGGTTATTTTGGTTTTACCACAAACTCTTATAACCATGGGCAAAAGTAGTCATTTTATCGGACAGCAATAATAATAATAAGAGTTTTAAAGTATAACAATGAGCCGTTCTTTTATCTGCAGGTTTGTCGCGCCCATCTCACTACCGCGGTGTCGCTCTCGCGTGCTTTTATGTCTTTAATAGTTTCATTTCTTAGGAGCAGAATCCGCAGAACTGTTGATATGCTTGATGAACAGTTCCTCGAGCAATTGTTTATTGATAGTCGAGGTCGTTGCCTGACCAAGCTCTTTATACAGTGACTTCAAGTATTCCTCACCACTGAGTTCCATCACGATATAGTTGGTGAAGAGCCCTGTCTGCTCATCCTTATGCCATTGGTCACACACGATAACCGCACCACTGACGGTCTTGTTTACCGTAATCTTCACCTTCTCATTGAAGTATGACTTAGAGGCGGCATCCATACCCTCAGTAAGCGCTGCAGAGTAGTCCTCGGTTGTAGACTGCACGGTCTTACTCAGTATGGCACCCAGTTCGGCAGCAGCATTGGCGCGGGCTTTCTTGCGAGCGGTAGCTTCGTTATCCGAGCGTCCCATCGCCCACACACGCAACATACCATCACCGCTAATCATATCAGCACAGGGCATCTCATACGTAGAGATGGGTGACTTAGGAGCCTCCACTTTCTTTGATGAGCCACAACTGCTCATACACAAGGCAACAAACGAAAGTGC
Source organism: Bacteroidaceae bacterium (assembly GCA_045661085.1). Classification (GTDB taxonomy): domain Bacteria; phylum Bacteroidota; class Bacteroidia; order Bacteroidales; family Bacteroidaceae; genus UBA1189. Next base: position 30,885 of record JAZRFA010000040.1, on the reverse strand, counting down.
CACATAAAAGATCTTTTTCATAATGGTAATTTTTAAAGTTGGATTATTGGATATTTAACGTCTTCAATTGTTTGGGAAGATCACGGTTTACACGTTTCATCACCTCACGCACACACATGGCTATACCTTGAGCAGCGCTCTTATTGGTCGGCACCAACACCTTCACATCGTTTGCCGAATAGTTAAGCAAGAGCTCCTGGGTAGCATTGTTGTAAACCCTCAGCACCAAAGTGCACATACAGGTATTGAGGTCATACGTTCCTCCTGTCACCACATCACCCATCTCCATGGTAGTGGAGAGATCGATGAAGCAGGTTGCCGCATCGGGGTCCTCGGTGAGGGAGAAGTAGTTGTTGGTGAGCAGACTACGTATCTGACGATCGATGCCTTCCAGGTCGTTATCGTCATTTACATAGAAGTAAGCCGTCACGGGTGTGCTCTTCAGCGTCAGTGTAATTTTTGCCACGGGCCAGGTATCCACCTTTATCAAACTGCGATACAGTTCGGGGATGTTGCTGAGGAAAGTATCATCGATGCTGATATGCAGCTCTTGTACCTGCAACTTCGAGGTTATGTTGGTGACATAGAACTCGGCCGTACCGTTATAGTCGGTCTGCGTAGCTTCCGACACATCGCCTCCACCCTTCACAAAGGCCAGCTTGAGCTTCGTGTTGGGCACCACCACACCATCCTTAGACAGACATCCCGCAATAGGCGTAGCCACGGGTTTGAAGGTCTCACCCTCTATCTGCACCGTATTGGTAGTGATGGCCATGCCCGAGAACACTCCGATGAAGGCACTGTATAGTGCCGAGGAGAGGTTCACCTGACGACCATTCTCATAGGTTGTCAGGTCCATGAATGCCCACGGCTCCACAGCCTCCAGGCCCTTGGCATAGAGCTGAGCCGCCTGCACGAGGTTCATCATCTGCTCGGCATCGCGTCCCTTACTGAGATAGTCCATACCAGTACGGATAGCCGCATTGCGCTTGGCCTCGGCATTCTTCTTGTAGGTAGCCTTGTCCAGTGTGTAGTACACGTAGTAGGTTGTCCCCGACTGATAGGAGTCCTTCAACTTATGTCCCTCAATCCATCCGGTAAGCGAGCCACGGATCTTCTCCTCGAACATCTCACGGGAGTGTCCGTCAACGTCAACCGTATGCAACAAGGAATTGGTCTCCACCTTGATGGCAATCTGTGAAGCAATATCAGCCAAGGCATTATGTGTCGCCTTCTGCACATAGTCAGCATCATCCATGGATGCCATACCTATGCCCACATACTCCTTCTCCGACACAGGATGTGTGGTAACCCAAGCCGGTGTCTGAGCATAGCATAGGCAAGCGCTGATGAGTAGGCATAAGGTAAATAGTTTTCTTTGTGTCATAGCGTGTATTTTTTACATGATGGTCAACATGATCGTATTACCCTCGATGCGCACGCCCGTAGCGCCATCCAGCTGCACGCCCAACGAGATGAGGTGCTTGCGCAGTTCACGGGCAAACTTGCTGGCGGTCATCTTATAGCCATTCTTGTCTTGGCGGGGGATAATTACATAATCAAAGATGGCGATTTCTGCCATTTCTCCCTGTAAGTGATAGTCTCCTTGGTGGGCATTGCGATCAAGCCAATCTTGAATAGCATCCAAAATACGCTCGCCATTATCACACGAATCGAAGAGGGTTATTGCAGAACTTCCATCAACGGCAACTCTCAGTACGGCATTGATGGGTTGTGCGTAGTTCCTCTCTATTTGTGTCAGGAAGTTGGGAAGATTATCCTTTACTGCATATGCGCATAGCTGATCTGTTGCGTCGGTCTGGTAGCGTCTAGTCCAGCCGTTTTCAGAAGCCCACATCGTTCCGCTAGAGGTCTCACGGGCTTCCATGATAAGAGCCACGCGTGAACCGCTGCTTGTAATGTCTTTCTTGATATCGACGATGACATACACATCGGCACCAGATGACAATAGCATCTGCTTGTCATTTGACTCAGCAGTACCGATGTTGTCATCGTATTGCATACCGCGACTAATTGCGTCTAAACGTCCTTGAAGGTCAATGGTTTTAATGCCCAAATTCTCAAATTCTTTCTTTACCTCACTTACTGCAATACGTTTGTCGAAATCATTTTCAAGAATGCTCTTGTAGCTCTCTCCCTCTTTCTTGTAAGGTACAACAATGATGGTAGGTTTAGCTGCAATATTGGCTGTGCCACCTGGACCTTCGGGAGGTGTAATGATGGTCGACTTGGTAGCAGCTTTGGTGTTTTTTTGTACATCACCTACCAATTGACGAAGGCGTATGGTGATACGCATTGTTCCTTGGTAATTGTCTCCTACCTTGTTAAATCTGTCAACTCTTTCTGTTCCTATTACGTATACATTGTATCGTGCCTGACGATTAAAGAAACTGTTGGTATAGGTCTTATTTTCAGCCTCAACCAATGGCTTACCATCATTCACTCCGTCTACACCTTGAAAAAGTAGGGTGTAGAAAAGAGACTTTACAGCGTTCAATTCAGCTTCATCACGGCTCGCTCCCATACCTGCAGAAGTAAACACGGCTTGCACGCCTTGTTCTGACTCCAATGAGACAATCTGCAAGTAGTCTTCTGCACTGACTTGGGAGAATAAGGTGCTGAGAGAAATCAGTGACAGAACTGTACTCAATAAAAATCGTTTCATACTAAAGCTTTTTCCTTAAAAAACAGAACCTTTTGTTAATCGTACTATAATGGGAAGTGTATTGGGATCATCAGCTAACATTGTTTTGTATTCTTCCATCATTTCATATACGACCTTATTGCCTTTGGTTACATCGCAATATGACAATGTCTCGTCAAGAACCTCCTTTATTTTCAGACGTCCAATTTCTTGATAAATAGTTCTTCCCGCACGCACTTGAGCAACCAGAATGGAAAAGTAATCTCCAACTTTAACGCCTAATCCAGAACCGATATTGATGTAACATGCTTCAATCTTGTCTTTTTTAACTTCATAATCTTCAGCAATTACCTCGCCTTCCAAAGGGAGATATTTTATAAGGAAGTTTACAATGTCGTTCTTAATACATGAAAGACCGCCATTGATGGCATCTGCTTCGGATGCATATGTACTGAGTTGATTTAAGATTTTTCCTCCTGTGCCCCCAATGATATTTTGCACTCCTCCAGTTCCGTGCGAGAACGTCTCTGATGCGATATCCTTAGAATTGTCAACATCAATCAATGTAATGGAATATCCTAAACTATACGTATATCTAGTTTTTCCTTCAACGATAGTAGATTGAGTCGTAAGGGTCAATAGTGATCCTCTTAAGATGTAATTATTCGCTTTGGTGGTAATTATTCCAGTACGTGCAGTTCTGTCTGCCATTGCACTCTCGCTAGCACGGCGAGTAGATTCTTGGTCAAGGATTGCTTGCGTATTGGCATCCATTACTTCGAAACGTTCTGTTAAGTTGATGGCACTGATTACGTTCATACGCAACATATCACGTAAATCATTAGATAGTCCATCGGCACAACCGAAGTTTTCGATAAGTAAACGAGGTTTTTTGACTTCCTGCGCCAAAATAGTTGTAGTAGACACGATAGCCGCAAAGGCTATGGTTATGATGCGCTTTAACATAGTGGATAGTTTTAGATGGTTAATAATGTGTTGTTTTTTCTTTTATTCTTATAGTTTTGCTTTCGCCTCTTCGCTACCTAACTTAGCAGCTTCTTTATAATACTTACGGGCCATCATGGCATTGGCTGCCACATTTCCGCATCCCTTCTCGTAAATCATACCAAGCATATAGTTGGCCTGTGCACTGCCCGATGCCTTAAACTTGCTTATAGCACCAAGTCCGTCGCCATCGTTATAGGCTGCCATACCTGCTTCATAGTTGACATCAGGTTTCGGTGCCGCAGGTTTTGCCGTTTGTACGGGTTTAGCCTCAGATTTGGTTGCAGGAGCAGTAGGCGCTGCAGGTTGCTGAACAGTTTGTGTGGGCTGATTTTGAGGAACAGGGCTTGCCTTGGGTGCAGCAGGTTGCTCAGTTGCTATAGGCTCCTTGGCTTCCGACTTGTCGCCGCCTGAAAGCATGAAATAGCCTCCTACTCCAGCGAGGAGAACTATCAAGATGAACCACTTTACTCCACCGCCACTGCTCTTATTGCTCTTGGGACGCAGAGGTTCACGATTATCCACGACACCTCCCTTGCTCTGTTCGGTAGGCTTTGTTGCTGCAGCTTGTTGGGGAGCACTGGCTGTCACCACAGGCTGCTCGGCCTTTACGGTAGGCTTGTACTCCTCCATCAACTCCTTCTCGATGGCAGCCTTGGTATCCTCCACTTCGAGTTCGCGTGCTTTTTGGTTCATCATCTGACGTCCTGCAGTGCCCAGGTTGCCACCAGTTGTCAACAGCAATTGTTGGAATGCCAGACGATACTCATTGACAGCCTTTTTCTCACACTCAACACAACGGTTCTTGCCTTTCACCTTGCAGTCGAAGCAAATCATCTTGCCGCACTTGGGACAACGGGCACGCTTTCCATCGAAGGGTACTCCACACACCTCGCAGAACTCGGCTTCCTTCTTACCTCCATCCATGACGATGGTCGTATTGTTCACCACTGATGAGTTGTCCACATTGGATGTTTGAATATTGGCATTTGTGGTGCGCTGATTTTGGAGAACGTTGTGTGTCTCGTTGACGGTATTGGTATTCGTATGGGTGTTAACCTGTGTGTTCGTGTTGCTGTTCGTGTGCACACCACCTGTAACATTAGCACGTGCGCCTGCACCTATCACTGCACCTTCAGGCCCCCCAAGATTGGTAGTAGGTGCTACGGCAGGTTCTTGTGCAGGTTCTTGTGCAGGCTCCTGTGCAGGCTCGGTCATATCAAAACCACATTCGGGGCAGGTCTTCGCATTTATATCCATTGCGTAGCCACAATCGTGACAAAATTTCTTTTCGCTCATAGTTTTATCATTTTTATTATTTGTTCTTTTTCAGTTGTTTTTTCAATTTGCGAGGCAAACGCTTGGGACTATCCCCAGAATTATTCTCCTCTGCAGGAGCCTCTTTTTTGATGAAGATGGGACCTGGTGCAAACATACTTTCGGGCTGTGCCGATAGTTCCTTGCCTTCGCTCAGCACCAACGATTCCACACACAGGTAGCACTGGTCGCTCATCATCTCTACAGTACCCTTCGCTGTCAGCTTCTGCTTGTCATAGGGTGCAAAGAAGGCATCGTTGGCAGGAAGCATACCCGCTCTATAGAGTATATACTCCTGTCCATCTTCGCAGCAGAGTACTGCCCTGTGCCCCTCTGACTTGGATCCTTGGGCTACCATGCGCCAACTGATAATACCAGATTTTGTTTCCATATATACCTGTTATTATGCGTTTATAGTAGTGCCACACTCACCGCAGAAACGCTCGCCAGGTACCAAGTTTGCACCACACTCAGGGCACTTCGCTGCCATTATGTTCTTCGAAGCTGGAGTAGGTTGTTGTTGCTGGGCTACCGGCTGTTGAGGTTGTGCATATTGCTGTGGCTGTACATTGTTGCGTGTTGTATAGTCCAGAGCGCGGTCATAAGCTGTATCCATGCGTTGCTCCTGACGGCGTATACGTTCATCACGCTCGCGCAACTGTTGTTCGCGTTCATCGAGCTTCTGTGCCTGATTGCCTGCGGCAAGCGACATCATGTTGTTCATCATCTCGAACATGCGGTCCTTGTCGGCTCTGCTGTCTTGATCGCGTGCGGCACGTTCGGCATCGAGGCGTGCCTCCATCTCGCGGCGTTGGGCCTCGAGGCGCTCATTGGCTTGGCGTTCGGCCTCGGCGTTGTACTTGCTCTGAGCATAAGCAACTGCTGCCTCGCCACCTTGCATAGCCCACACCTTCTCATCGGAGAAGTCGCGAGCTCCCTCCCATTTCAGGCGTTCCATATTCTCGGCATTCTGCAAACGTGCTTGCTGCATGGCCTGCTCGTGTTGTCGCTCGTTCTCCTTGGACTGCTCTTCGGCTTGCTGCATGGCCATGAATTGGCGGAACTGCTCGGCATCGTCTTCGCGATCCATCTCGCGACGACGGCGCTCATCTTCATAGTTCATGTCGCGTTGGCGCTGCTCGATGTCCAATGCCGCATTGGCAGCATCTCGTCTCTGCTGTAGTTCTATATTGAAGCGGCGGTCTGCGTAGTCATCCTTCAGAGTTTGCAACTCCAGTTTCTTACGCTCAGCGAGCTCTTCTAAGTCGAGCTGTCCCTCGAGGCGCACACGTTCAAACTCTATGCTATCTCGCAATTGCATCAGCTGTATTGCCGAAACCTTCTGTTGCTTGAGCAACTGCATATCGGCCTCACGCACAAACTGCGATTGTGCTATCTCTGCGAGTGCGGCTTCGCGTTCTTCATCACTCTTGGCTTCGCGCACGACACGCTCGTTCTGCAACAGATGTTCGAATATCTTCAACTCGTTCTCTTGCAATAGGTTGTCGCGGTTGATGGTATCGAGCTGTCGGCGCAACTCGGCTTCCGAGGTCGCTTCGTGGAGGCGTTGGCTATTGTTAGCATCGGCTAGGCGGTTCTTGAAGTCGTTGGTGCGACGCAGGTAGTCGAGTTCCTGCTCCGAAAGGTAGAGCTCACGACTCAGTGCTGCCATACGCTCCAAATCTTTATTCTCGGCAGAAATCTCCACGATACGCACGATAGAGAGTCCGAAGAAGGCCTCGGGTGCTACCTCATTGAGTCGTTCCTTGATGGTGTTGTGCAACTCCCTGGGAATTCTGTTCTCCTTGAGCTCTTGTTCGCCAAGCACCTCTTGTAGGGTCACGCGCACGGTGTCGGCAATCTCATCCACCACGAGTGCATTATTGGCCAATTGTCTATCGGTCAAATAATGCGTAATGAAGCGCTCTGGCTCAGTAATCTTGAAATAGGCATTCACACCCACTGCCATCTCCAGGTAACGGGTCTTTATCTTCATCGGAACGAAGGTCGCATAGTCATCGAGGTTGGCCTGCTTGGCACCCACATAGAGGGGGAAGGCCTTGTCGAGTACAATCACCACCGAGAAGGCAACACCTCGCTTGGCATTCTCCAAGATGGCATTTTGCTGCTGCTTGTAGAGTTCCTCAGGAGTGGGTTCTGCCGCCGCTTCTGCAGCTTTGCGTGCGCGGCTTTTGAACAGGTTTGTAAGCACGCTCCAACCTTGGCGTACTGATTCCTTAAACGCGGCAGTCGGCTGTCCTGCATTCTCGATGAAATCATATGTGCCACCGCTGATTGAAGCGATGGTATGTCCGTTGGCGCGGATATAGGCTGTGGTACCCTCTGAGATAATGATACCTTGCACTTTGCTATACGAGTCGAACTCCTGCTCGGTAATTACGCGAGCAATCTGTCCGGGCTGGATATTCCAATAGATACGCCCCTTGGCGGTACCCATATCTTCAGACACCTGAGGCTTCTTCTCATTATTGACCACAGGAACTGCGGCATTGCCTAACTTGCATCCGCACTTGGTGCAGAACTTGGCTCCTTCTCTGAGGGTGGCTCCACACTGCGGGCATGCGTTCGATGTTGTTGATTGAGCTGCTTGCACAATCTTCTCTCCACATTTGGTGCAGAACTTAGCACCTTCGCGAAGCGGGTTGTTACATTTCGGGCAATTCATAATCGTTATATTTTGAGTTACTACTTATTCTTATATTTTATTTGTCTGTTCATTATCGGCTGGCATAGATGTCAAGAATCTCACCTTGCTTGGTGGTGGTCACCATGTATTTGTCGTAAAGTTGTTTATCGGCCGATGAGTTGTCGTAGTGGAACAGCATCTCTTCGCTGCCGTCGGCATAGCGAATGGCAAGTACTGCATCGGCTGGTCGCGGTTCGATGCCATAGTAGGCATACAGGTGATTGGCAATCGACTGATGTATTTGCATGATATTGGCATCGACAGCACTGCGTACCATGTTCAGAATGGAGTTTGTGTCCTTACTTGCAGACTTTACCGTCTCCACCTCACATGAGAGTTGCTGCTTGGTACCTACCAAATTTGATTTCTTGAGGCTCTCGCCATCAATTTTCTTGCCACCTGATACAGCAAGAGATAGTGTGGGGTCACCAAAGAGATTGAACTCTACGAGGGTGAGAGCCGTTTTCAAATCGCCCGGACGGGCTTTGAAGACAGCACAGCGGGCGGCGAAGAGCGCTTGCCCCACGGTAAATCCCCGCAGGAGTGCATTCATGAAAGTATGCGCCAAGATATCAGCCAGGCCAACACCTACGTTCTGTGGCGTAGCACCTTGCTCGGGGTCTACACTGCCCCATGCCACTCTCGATGAACCCAAGAAAGCCAATGTCTCGTTACTCATAGCCGAGAGCAACATGCTGTGTTCTTTGTCCAACCCGATGAATCGTGCACCATAGCAGGCTTCGGTCACTACTACGTTAGCTTGGTTAAGTGTCGCCAAGTGCTCGGGGCGTATCACCTGATAGGCTCCTTGGTGCACGGGAACCTCGCCAAAGTAACCACTGGCTTGCAGGGCATCGGAGCCATGCAGGTTGAAGTAGAAGAGCGAAGCATCCTTGTTGAGCACCTGATCCACGGTGCGGTCTATCACCATGGGTGAGAGTATCATGCGGTGGTAGTAGTAATCGGCACCAATCCGTCCGTCGAGATTGGGCAGCAGATTGCAGTTTATAAGGTCAGTGGCCACGCGTGCCGACACATTCTTCCAATGAGGGTCACACTGACCATAGGCTCCCGTGATGGGGATACCTTCCGTATGTTTCAGACTGCGTAGCAGGTAGTTCATCACGTCCTCAGCTGTCGTATCCCCACCTATTGGCAGACGTCCAACCATGAAGAGTTGTTCGTAGCGGAAGATCTGCTGGTTCTCAAGTGCTTCAAGCATATCCTCACCATAGGGATAGGCATAGAGCAGGTCGGTATCGATAGTCTTGTCCGAGTCAGCCTCGGGGAAATAGTGACGCACGCAAGGCATGGGCACGATGTCATCACCACCAATAATAAAGAGGTATTGTGACTCGGGGAGACCGCACTTCAGCTCATGCTGGTGTACATCCATAAGTATCTCCATGTAGGCCCAAGGCTTGTCGGTTGCTTTAAGATGTACGGTGCGCCCCATACCGAGTAAGTTTTTCTTCCTGAAAGTGTAGTTCCCTGCATCTATCAGTTGCCATGAGATGCCCAACTTGCGTTTCCCCTCGATGTAAAGCTGTAGAACCTCCTCTAAAGATGAGACTGGCACATTAAACTTGGCCGACAACAGACTCAGGTTGGTTAATATTAGACCGCAGACTGCATCGTCCATAGATGCGAAGTCACTCTTTCCTTCTTCAGGCTTAGATTCTTGCTGTTCTACGTTTGATACCTCAAGTTCTTCGTCTCGCACCCTTGTGCCACATTCTTCGCAAAAGAGTGCTTGCTCATCATCGATACGGCTACCACATTCAGGACAAAACATAACTTCTTCTTTATGAGGTTAGACATTTATTTCATATACTTCTCACGACGTCGGCTCACCCCCGATACGTAGTTACGTGCTTCACTCGTGCTGAGGTGTGTTGTCAGGTGATTGTATAGTTGAGTGTAATTTAATGCATTGATGTGTGATGCGATGGATTTTGCCGACGCACGTTTACCCACGAATGAATGCGACACATTGCCCTCTCCCGTGTTGTAGGCTGCAATCACACATAGACGGCGGCAGTCAGGATCGGTTACCGAGGCGAAGCGGTTCATGAGAATACGTAAATAAGCTGTACCCAATTCTACGTTGTTACGCGGGACATACAGGTAGCTTGGCTGCGGACGTTGTGGCTCTGATAACTTCTTTACATAGGTGTAGGCATCACACCCTCCACTCGCGGGTACGAGTTGCATCAGTCCGTAGGCTGGTATGTGGCTTGTAGCTTGTGGATTGAAACGTGATTCTTGCTCCATCACGGCATAGATGAGCGGCTCTTCTATTTGGAATTTTTGCGAGAACTCACTCACTAGATTCTTGTATTGTGCAGCCTTTTCATTGAGGTAATCCGTAGTCATGGCCATCTCTACTTTTACGACAGTGCGTTCCTCACCATTACTACCCTTGACCTTAGTAGTCGTGCGGACACTCTGATTGGCGATGGCTTTTGCGGCATCCGTGACGTTTATTTGGGTAGACTCTCCATCAACCTTAACGTTTATCTTGTACTTCTTTTCGGCTTTTTGACGCGCCTGTTGACGTGCTTCTTCGTGCTGTTTGCCAATGGACGATGCATCTTTATCTTGTAGGCGTGCTGCAGCCATTGTTTGCCCTGATTCTGTCTTTCCTTTGTGTGGTTGCGTAGGTAGGTTAAGTTTCTGTCCTCTTACAGTAGGTGCGGGTGGGGTGGGGCGTGCACTTCGTTTGGAGGTACTATTCTCGCTATCTGTAAGGCGATAGGCCGAGAGGTCTACGATTCCGTCAAGGATGGGTATCTCACTTACGGTATTGGTTGTATCCAGCGTTCCGTCATATGGATGCGTAGTTCCTTGGCTGGTCAGCAACTGCTCTATGGCTTGTGTCAAGCGGTCGTTGATGCGGGCATCGTCAGCAGTCTCATTCTCATCAAGTGCCACCTCTATAGAAATGTTTCCTTCGTCAAAATCTACAATTGAACGCGAAGTATAGTCACTGTTGTATTCTACCCATTCGGTGCGAGTGTTCTCAATTATCGAGTCTCCACCCCAAACACGCTTTACTGATTCTACATATTGTTCATATTCGGCACGTGCTTGTATTTCGAATTGCTCATATTCCTCTCGGGCTTGCTGACTGTATTCCCGAAATTCAGATATGCTTATCTCTGTTTCCGTTTCAAATAGGTTGAGTACAGAATCCAGTGGATCAGTCGACTGCACTTGTCCTTGCGTAGTTAAAGCTTGCAGTACGAGAAGTCCTGATATGAAGTGTCGCAATTTCATGAAAATTAACCTTTAGGTGACAAATATAGACAAAATTTATTAAAATCACCTATAAGTGTATTTTTTTTGGTTAATTTTCTCGAAAAATGAATGTTTTGTATGAGTTTCAGGGTTGTGTGCGTTCGTACGAAAGACGCAGTCAGTATAGCAAGTCTCGCATCACGGCATCGCTCACGAGGATGCTGTCGGGGGTGAGATGCAGGTGGTTGTCGGCGGTGTGGATGAGTTGCCCTCGTTCGATATAGGGGGTGGCGCAGCGTAGGCAGTGGGTGTGGTAGCGTTCGCCAAAGTCGGCTTTGAGCCCCGTGAGGTTGATGCCTTGTGCTGTGCGCAGCTCGGTGATGATGCGCTCGTCGTACCGCTCATCGGTGGTGAGGTGCTCTACCTCGTGGGGCACATCCTCTTCGTGGGGTGTGGCGATGTAGTCGGTCAGGCTGCTGAGGTTCCAGCGGCGGTTGCTCCCATCATAGGAATGTGCTCCGGGGCCAATGCCTATATACTTCGTCCCTTGCCAGTAGCTGCTGTTGTGGCGGGAGTGATAGCCAGGGAGGGCGAAGTTGGAGATTTCGTAATGCTCATAGCCCGCAGAGAGGAGCTTTTCTCTCAGGAGCTCGAATGAGCGTACACTCTGCTCCTCGTCGATGGGGGCTACGAGGCCCTGCTCCTGCATACGCCACAGGCGGGTGCCCTCCTCGTAGGTGAGGTGGTAGGCCGAGATATGCTTTACGCCGAGTGCGATAGCTTGGTCGAGGCTGTATGCCCAGTCGTCAAGGCTCTCACCAGGTAGGCCGTAGATGAGGTCGATGCTAATGTTGGTAATCCCTGCTTGTTGCAAGCGGTGCACTGCATCGATGGCCTCCTGTGCCGTATGGCGACGCCCTACGAGGCGCAGGGTGCGGTCGTGAAAGGATTGTATGCCCAGACTCACACGATTGATGGGCAGAGTGCGCAAGCCCTGTACATATTCCTCGGTGAGGTCATCGGGGTTGGCTTCGAGGGTGAGTTCGAGATTGTTTGGATTTCCTAGAACTTCTAGATTTTCTAGGGTTTCTAGAATCACTCGTAGCTCCTCGATGCTGAGCGTTGAGGGGGTGCCGCCACCGAAGTAGAGGGTCTTGACGGGTTCGCCCTTCAGCTCGGACTGTCGGTGTTGTAGCTCACGGCATACGGCTTCGACATAGGCCTCGCGATGGGCGAGTAGGGTGGTGGAGTAGAAATCGCAATAGGCGCATCTACTCTGGCAGAAGGGGACGTGGATATAGATGCCTGCCATCGGTGGAGGTGGAGAATCTTACTTTTGATGGTGTCTTTCCTCACCTTTCAGTGTGGGCAAGCTAACGTGGAACTTCACTGCCAATACACGGGTGAGGAATACGCAGATACCACATGCAATCTGTGTGGTGATAGACTCGCAACCCAAGCGGCCGCATACCCAGTAGGCAAAGCCTCCCATCACGCAGGCCATAGCATAGATGTCCTTGCGGAAGATAAGGGGTATCTCATTGATGAACACATCGCGCAGCACACCTCCTGCGGCACCAGTGAATGTACCCATAATCGTAGCTACCCAGAGTGGGAAGCCGGCATCGAGCGTCTTCTGTATACCTACTACGGCGAAGAGGGCGAGGCCGATGGCGTCGAAGATGAAGAACGTGTTGTCCATTCTTACCAAGTATTTGCTGAATATCATCACCCACAATAGGGCTAAGGCGGTGATGATGAGGTAGATGCTATTGCCCATCCAGAAGGGGGTGACATCGAGCAAGAGATCGCGGATGGTACCGCCACCGATAGCGGTCACAAGACCTACCACGAAGGCCCCGAAGAGGTCAAACTGCTTGGCCGAGGCCAAACGGATACCAGAGATGGCAAAGGCGAAGGTTCCGATAAACTCAATAATGTCGACAAAGGTGATTTGCATCATATTTGATTCCTAATTAGTGTTTGTTTTTAAGCTGGCTACAAAAGTAGTGCTTTATTTGAAATGGTGAAAGAACTGTTAGGTAAAAACCATCGCTTCCCTTGAATTTATCCCTGCAGAGGATAGCGATGATGCTATAATTCTCCGTATCTATTGATTGTTCCAGTGTTTTTCTCTAACTTTGTGCATTGGCATGTACATAAAAATCAATCATATTATGAAACAAGCAAGATTACTGCTCGCCACATTTCTGCTGGCTGCGATGCCTGCCATCGCACAAGTGCAACCGGCTATGCCCACGCACAGCATCGAACAGACGTTCACCATCCCATCGCCCAACTACAAGATAAGCCCCTACACTGGGCTCGACCGTGAAGGGTGGATTGATGCCGCCCAATGGCTGCTCGAAGGAGCGTTCACCTACATCCGCACTATGGACGACCCGATGTACTTCCCCAAGCAGCACGACAAGACCTATCCACGCAACGAAGGCGATGTGCCTACGGCTAAACTTGAGGGCTTCTGCCGCACCCTCTTCGTGGCAGCTCCCCTTTTGAAGGAGCGACCTGACCTCACGCTCAATGGTATTAAGGTGGCCGACTACTACCGCCATCAGCTGCTCTGCCTCACCAACCCTGAGAGCCCCAGCTACATCAAGCACCGCGCTCCTAACGGTGGCCCCAGTCAGATACTTGTGGAGTTTGGCGCTTTGGCCATCTCTCTCTCTACGGCCAAGGAGGTACTGTGGGATCCCCTCACACAGGAACAGAAAGATGAGCTTGCCGCCACCATGCTCAGCTATGGCAATGGCCCCACCATCACGAGCAACTGGATGTTTTTCAATGTCTTCGTTATCAGCTTCTTTAAGGAGCAAGGCTACGAGGTCAATGACTGGCGCCTCGAAGATTGCCTCAAGAAGCTCCTCGAACGCTACCGTGGCGAGGGCTGGTATAATGACGACCCCGCCTACGACTACTACAGCATGTGGGCCTTCCAGATGTATGGCCCCATCTGGGCACAGATGTATGGCCACTTCTATCCCGAGTATGCCGAGCAGTTCATGAAGAACCAGCTCGACCTCATCGACAACTATCCCTATATGTTCAGTGCCGATGGCCGCATGAACATGTGGGGTCGCAGCATTCCCTACCGCTATGGTTCGGTGATTCCCCTTGCCCTCTTGGGCTACCATACCGATAAGGACATTAATTTCGGTTGGATGCGTCGCATCGCTTCGTCTACCTTGTTGCAATTCTTGCAGCATCCCAATTTCTTGGAAGATAATGTGCCCACGCTCGGCTTCTATGGCCCCTTCGAACCTGCTGTACAGATATACAGCTGCCGTGGTAGCGTATACTGGAGCGGTAAGGCTTTCCTTGCCCTATTGCTTCCAGCCGACAATCCCTTCTGGACAGCCAAGGAGAACAATGGCCCCTGGGATAAGGATTTGAAGAAGAATCACGTGTACAACAAGTTCCAACCCGCCACCAATCTGCTCATTACCGACTATCCCAATGTGGGTGGTGCCGAGATGCGTTCATGGTGCCATGAGACCGTTGCCGGCGACTGGCAGAAGTTCCGCAGCTCAGAGAACTACAACAAGCTTGCTTATCACACCGAGTTTCCTTGGATGGCCGATGGCAAGAATGGCGAAGTGTCGATGAACTATGCCACTCTGAACGCCCGTGGCGAGTGGGAGGTGCTTCGCCTCTATACCTTCAAAAACTTCGAGGATGGCATCTACCGCCGCGATGCCGTGCTCGAGACCAATCGTGAAGTGAGCTATCGTCTTGCCGACATACCCCTTCCTAATGGTGTGCTCCGCGTCGACAAGGTATCGGTACCGCAGGCTACTACCATCCGTCTTGGTCATTACTCATTGCCCAAGACCGAGGAGTTTACGGTGGAACACTCCTCTAAGGTGCCTGAGGCTACCATTATCGGCAATGGAAAGTATAAGCTTGCTACGCTGCCTCTCTATGGATGGGACAAGACTTCGATGTGCATTACCTCTGGCTTGCATCCCGAGAGCGAGGAGTGTGGACTCATTATGAATGAGAAGGCTGTGAACGGTGACCATATTATGGTAACCCTTCATCTCTGGAAGCGCGGTGACAAGGCCTTCACTAAGAAGGAACTCACCCCTGTCAAGAACGTAAGGGTGGCCGATGATCTCAGCAGTGTAGAAATTACATTTGCAGATAAGACGGTGAAGACCGTGAAGTTCTAATCCCCCACGTCAACATAACGAAGCGAGAGGAGTCCCCAAAGACTCCTCTCGCTCTTTTTTAGGTAATGATATAGCAGTTGTCCACGAACACTAAAATCTCAGCGATGGTGTCCCGATAAAGCGAAGCGCTGAGGGATCTCGGCAGGGATTCTGTCAGGGTAATCTTGCAAAGTCTCTTTGTGTAAGACTCCTTTGCTTTTCCCTTCGGCCAGCGACCTAAAGGTTGGGGAGATAAACCTCCCGTCGTCGCAACCGACGCTAATGCTCCGCGTCGGCCCAGCGCGGGATTGCCTTAATGGCGACCTAAAGGTTTGCGTTCGTTTAGGATGATACGAGACGTTTGGGTAAATGCTATATTATCTCCAAGAAAAAAGGTCTGAATCGCAGATTCAGACCTTCATGTTTATGAGATTGGTTTGATTAAGCCTCCTCAGCAACTACCTCGAAAGGAATCTCTACAGATACTTCCTTGTGGAGCTTTACGGTAGCGGTGTAAGAACCAACTTCCTTAACTGTCTCCTTAACAACGATAGTCTTGCGGTCGATTTCGAAACCAAGCTTAGCCAATGCCTCAGCAATCTGGATGTTGCCCACAGCGCCGAAGATTGTGCCTGTAGCGCTTACCTTAGTAGCGATGGTCAATGCAACGGGGGCGAGCTTAGCAGCCAACTCCTCAGCGTCAGCCTTGATCTTAGCGAGCTTGTGAGCACGCTGCTTGAGGTTCTCGGCCAATACCTTGCGAGCGCTCTCAGAAGCGATCACGGCTTTGCCTTGGGGAATCAGATAGTTACGGCCATAGCCCTTCTTCACTGAAACGATGTCATTCTTGTAGCCCAAACCTGCTACGTCTTCAACTAAAATAAGTTCCATGTTAATTTCCTCCTTTTAATTATTTCATCATATCAGTTACAAATGGGAGCAATGCCAAGTGGCGTGCACGCTTAACAGCCTGAGCCACACGACGCTGGTACTTAAGTGAAGTACCGGTGATGCGACGGGGAAGGATCTTACCCTGCTCGTTCAAGAACTTCTTCAAGAACTCGGGATCCTTGTAGTCAACATACTTGATACCGCTCTTCTTGAAACGGCAATATTTCTTCTTCTTAACGTCTACTGTAGGGGGGGTCAAGTAGCGGATTTCACCATTCTGTGCTGCCATAATTATGCCTCCTGTGCTTTAGCTTGTTTAACACTCTTTCTCTTTGCTGCGTACTCAGCTGCATACTTGTCAAGCTTAACAGTGATGTAACGGATTACGCGCTCGTCACGACGGAAGTTCAACTCCAACTTGTCAATTACTGTGGGCTCAGCCTTGAACTCAAGCAACTGATAGAAGCCTGTTGACTTCTTTTCAATCTGGTATGCCAATTTCTTCATACCCCAGTTCTCTTCATTGATAATCTCGGCACCTTCGGCAGCAAGAATACCCTTGAATTTCTCTACCGCTTCCTTTACCTGAACATCAGATAAAACGGGAGTCAAAATGAAAACGGTTTCGTACTGATTCATAATACTCTTTTAATTGTTTAATAATTATAAAAAATCAAATCGGCTGCAAAATTAGTGCAAACTGAGCGAAAAAACAAATATCAACGAGAGAATATGAAGAAAAAGTTTATTTTTTCTCAGTTGAGTGAGGCAGAGATTCGATTAATTAAAATTACTTGTAATTTTTCAGAGATGCAGCCTACCTTCAGCTCACAGAATAAATTAAAACTAGTGTTTGTGTGTTTATCTCGTCAGTGAGAACTTGAGGGAGATGCCGAAGTCATTGGTTGAGGTGGGGTATGATGAAGTTGAT
The DNA here is from genome assembly GCA_045661085.1 of Bacteroidaceae bacterium. Lineage (GTDB taxonomy): Bacteria > Bacteroidota > Bacteroidia > Bacteroidales > Bacteroidaceae > UBA1189. The sequence continues at coordinate 13,960 of JAZRFA010000040.1, read as the reverse complement.
ACCACTGGAATGTTGGTCTGATGGTCGAAGTAGGCATTCAAGGTGAGCATGCGCGAGAAGGTGTAGTCGGCCGAGATGGACATCTTCAAAGCCTTGTTGCCACTGGTAGCTTGGGTGGTGATGTCTTGGATGTTACGGCATAGGGCACTTTGGTCGCGCCATGAGAAGTCGGCACGCAGGTTCAGATCGTTGCTCACACGGCCGCTACCGCCTGCAGTGGAGCGTTTGCCCATACCGAAGAGCTTCACGTTAGTCATCTTATAACCCACACCAAAAACTATATCATTGGAGTTGGTCTCTACGAGTTGTATGGCCGACATGCTGAGGTTCATCACGCGAGACTTCTTGTATTCGAACTTGGCTGTCATGTTGTTGAGCAAGGTGACATCTACTCCGATGAGGGGGGAGAATTGCTCGTTGATGCTTACGGCAGAGATGTCGAACATGGACGAGGGGACGGGGCTACCAGTGGTGACGTCTTGGATGAAGCCGAGTCCATTCATATACTCCTGATAGGTGCTATAGGTGTTGAACGAACCTACAGAGTAGACACTCTTATAGGAGTGGTTGATGTTGATGCTCTTAAAGTGTTTCTTGAAGATACTCAATTTGCTCAGTCCGCTGTAGGTAAGGCGCCAGTTGGGTAGCATGGACAGCATGGAGGGGAAGAGGCTGAGGCTCGATGAGTTGGTGTTACCACCCGCGTAGGTGGAGAGGAAGGCGGGTATCATCACATCGGGCGAATAGAGTCCCACGCTGCCATTCTTGGGATTAAAGGGCATACCGGCTAGGGCTGTTCCTTCGGGATAGGTGGCTCCGGTATATTGTTGTTGTACGCGGCGTTGCACAGTTGAGAGGCTACGTACAAAGTTGTCGAAATGTTCCGAATGGTAGCCATTGCTTGCTGAATGGTGCTCAAAGGCTGAACCGATGGTGATGGTGGTCATGTTGAATGTACCCGTACGGGTTTCGGGCATGCCAGCATACATGAATTGTACGTTTCGGGCATTGCTCTTCACCCACGAAGCGTTGAGGTCTATTTTAAAGTCGCTTGCGGGTTCCAATGTCGCTTTGATTTGAAGGTCCTCGGTAGCGTTGGAGGTTGAGGCGTAGGCGATGCTGTCATTGTCGAGCAACCACCCGTTGTCGTAGGCACGTTGCAGATAGCTGTCACCAGCAAATCCAAAGGCAAAGTCCCATCCTGGTGCATAGAGACCTCCATTCTTACTCTGTCCCAACACGCGTCCCGCCTCGGGCATAAATCCGGGGAGTCCCATAGAGTAGACATTCTTGTAGGTGACCGACACGTTGCGCACGAGCATCAGTCCTCGTGCAGTGTACTGGGCAGCCTTGTACCAGGGCAGTTCCGTGAGGTCGGGGCCAGGGCCGATGGTGAGCTTCACCATAGCTGTGTCAGCACCTGTGAGAGCGATGGTATTCTCATCGACCACCTTGTATTTCACCTTATAGGGACGTCCCTCCTTGGTACGCGAAGCCACTTCGGGGCGCTTGCTCTTTTGCCCGTGCTTGATGGTATAGGTACTATCGGGGAGTATCTTCAGTTCTTGGGTAAACTTCTTGGGTTTCTTGACTGCCTTCTTCGCTGTACTCTTCTTTCCTTTGCTGGAAGCAAACTTCTTGTTGGTTTCCTTGAGGAAGTCTACCTTATTATATAAGTTCTCAAAGTTGAGCTTACCATTTACGGTAATAGAACGCTGATTGGCTATGGTATTGCCATAGGTGCTTCCGTCAGCGAGGGTAGCACCACGATTCCAACTATAGGATGAAGAATAATTGGCATCCATCGAAGTCCAGTCGAGGATGGGCAATTTATTTAAAGGTAGCTGATATGATGCGCTGAATGATTGCTGGAAATCGAGCGGACGACCCATGCGAGAAAGGCTGTTCTGGATGGAGTCTTTCCAAAACTCATATTCATCGGGGTAGAGCGATTTATTGACGGGTACATAGGGCTCCTCAATCTCGGCATTAGTTGCTGTGCTGAGATTCATCTTGAGCGACTTGAGAATGTCCCAACGAATATCCATATTGCGGTTCCACATAAACTCCTGCGAGAAAGTGACGGGAATACCCGTTCCGCCAAATGAACCTTGCAGGTCTCGTGTTTGTAACTCAAAGTAGGTACGGTTCATCTCGGTATTGAACGCGAAACTCTGTGGCAAGGGGCTGATGCCTATGCCTTTAACGATGTCAAGCCACTTTGATTTGCTCTTGATGTCCTTGAAAGGTTCCCATGCCTTCATTGCTGGAGCATAGGTATAGCCTGCCACGATACGCCAAGTGAGTTGGTGCTGATATTGTGTGGTATTGCCCGAGTTATCCTTGACGCTACGGGAGAATCCGAAACTGAAGTTGGCTGGGTCGTAAGGCATAGGCTTCTTGCTAGCTATATTGAACTTCACATTGCTTAAACTGAGGTTCTTTGATGTGGTCACGAGGTTGGCAATCGAAGCCAGCGAGTCACGTTCTATGTCAGGCAAGGTCTCTAACATGTCGTCAAGATAGAGGTCTGTATCGAATGGACTATACAGCGGTGAGGTTTTCTCCTGCTGGTATGAGTAGTAAAGTGGCAGATTGAGCTTGAACTTCTCGGGGAAGAACCTGCCGAGGTCGAAGCTTGTGGTAACGGCATATTGGTAGTAGTCATCGAGACGACGCTGGCTTACTCCTTCTTCCAGACCACCAAAACCGGCAGTCTCCACATGGCCACTTAGGTTGACACTACCAGCATCAGAAAGCTGTACGTTGAGGGCACTCTGTGCTGCCCAACCGCCCTGGTTGTTGAATCCCGTAAGTCGCAACTCGTTGAACCATACCTCGATGTCCTTGGCCGAGCTGGAATTATTGCGCACACCAATCATTACCGTCTTCACCTTGCCGACAGTCGGGTTACCGATGACGCTTATGCGATTCTTGGGATTCTCTTCGTCAAATTCGGAGTATATCTTCGTCTTTGACACTTCAGGGTCGCTGTTGGCGGCGAGATTACGTCGACGTTTCAGTTCGGTGAGCTTGGTAAAATCGATGTCAAGCATGTTATCCTCGGGCCACACAGCTTCACAACCATTGGTGGTGTTGCCATCATAGTAGCCCTCAGGAGTTATGGTGAGGGGTATCTCATACTCGTAGTAGTTGTTCTTGTAGTCTGTGCCGAGACGTACGAATACGGAGATGTCTTGATCCTTAACCATTGATATAGCATCAGCCTCTACCAGATTCTCGGCATGGACAAACATTTGCACGTGCTCATACTTGCGTAGGTCGAGATTGGTCTTGTTATATACGGCACGTGCCTCGTTGGGCTCCAGACTGGTTACTTTCAAGCTCAAGGCTTGCTCGTTATCTTGGCGCAGTTGGGGCTGTGAGGGGTCAAGCACGCGCGATACACCAGGAGGCATGGTGTAGTTCACGGGCTTGCGGTCGCCATTCTCCTCAATATTGACCGATGCTATTACCATGTCTCCGCTTACCTTGGGAGCCTTATTGATGGCCGAGTAGATGGGTTGGTCGTAACTGCGCCAAGTGCCTCGGATAAGCTCCAGAGTTGCCAGACGCACGATGATGGGCTCACTGAAACCTGCCATGTAGATACGCATAAAGCGCAGCGAGGTAAAGTCTCGTATACTACCCACGGCTTTCTCGTAGCCATCTATGGGGACGCGGAACTTGTACCAGTCAACCGATTCGGTACTTCCATTGCGTAGCTTGGTGCTATAGGTACGCTTGTCGGTGATGTGGTTGCGTCCCACCACCATATCTTGTGGACGTAGTGATATGCGGTACTCGAAGTATTTCTCATACTCGTCGAGCGTGTAGTCTTGGTTGATATCCTCTACATCGGGCGTTGTCTTGGCGCTCTTGTCGTAGTTGGTATTACCTTCTGATGAAGGTGAGTTCCCTTCGGTGTTGTTGTAGCGCTTGTAGCGGTCGAGGACAGAGAGCAGCTGATTGTCGTAGTCGTCGCCACGGTAATAATGATAAGTGTCGCCTGCGGGGTCATCCTCAATCTTGCGGTATGCCTCATCACTCACCACGCTACGCACATCGGCGAGGTAGCTCATATAGGTGGGGAATTGTCGCTCCTCCGCGCTAGTAAGTCCGTTGAGGCCTACATCTTGCTTGGGGCGATTGTCGCTAGAGTTGTCGAATGCATATACCAGACTGGCTGCCGTGGGCACACGACCCCACTGGGTCTCGGTATACGACCCTGGGGCATCGGTTATGGGCATACCGTTCTCGTAGAATTTCTTACCGTCCTTCAGTACATCCTCGGAAACCTCACCAAGGTTGATGTAGAAGTCTCCACCCATGGCCTCGGTATTGTATATGAAGGGATCGAGCATCCAGAACTCGATGTACTCGATGTTGCTGCTTTCAAAGTCTGTGGTCGTGAGCTGGCGCATGATGCCTCCCCAGCGCTGCTCGGGATTAGTGAGCTTGCCCTCGGGTGTGAGGTTGGTGTCGAGGTTGTAGGGGCCGCGCTCGTCGGGGTAGTAGGCGAGGTTGAGTACCGAGAGGGTGGATGATTCACCATAGGTACTTTCCTTATTGGGGTATAGCTCACGCTCATAGACTTCACGCACATAGTGATTTGACAATTGGTCGAGATCGTTCTTGATATGTGTAGGTGTGAGCGATGAGTTGCGGCGGGTGAAGAGCGGGTCTATGGTGAACCAATTGATGAGGGCACGGTTCATTCCCGTGCGCGTATCATTGGTGAACTTGGACTCGGACTGTGATGAGGGTACGCTCGATAACATCCATGCACTAGGTGACTTGATGTCTATACCGCTTTCGCTACTTTCAAAATCGTCGATATATGAAGCGCTGCCCTGCACTTGGTTAGATACGCCTGCGATGAGCTGGGCAAATTCAGCAGTGAAGTTGATGCGCGAAGGCTGTGTCACGTGCAGTCCGGGGAGTAAGTCGAGCATATTGGTGAGCCACTGGCTCTCGTGCTTCCATGCCATGTTGAGACCCCACAGTGTGTTTTTGAGTGGCTCGTCGCCCATGGAAACCTTGCTTGTGAGTGGCTTCTCGTTGAGGTGCATTATGGTACCTCCCAATTGGAAGTCCTTATTGAAATCGTAAGCCCAGTTCAACCCGAGCATTGTCTTGCGCTGCATGTTGTAGACAGTGTTGCTCTCCATCGATACGTTTACCGGTGTGCCAGCATCGAGGATGCTTTGGTTGATTATGGTCACCGTACCCATGGTGTAGTCCACTGTATAGTCGCTGTTCTCGGTGAGTGTCACGCCTCCAGCGGTCACTTTGACAGAGCCTCGTGGAATGTTGTAGGCTCCGAGTTGGATGACATTGCCTCCCGAACCGGCATATTCGCCCGTAAGGACGAACTTGTTTTTCTCGGCAATCTGTTTGGCTGTAGTTCTGGTCGAGTCATACAATTCCTCAAATACATACTTGTCTGCCACGGCATCATTGCCTATTACCTTACGCAAGTGTGCACCGAAGGGCTCGACGACAGGGAAGATGATGCGTCCTGTCTGCGACTGTACGGTGTATCCTTCCACGTAGTCGTAGAATCCGTTGGGATTGGCATTCTGTTTGGCGTCGAGTTGGTCGAGGTTCATCAGTTGCAAGAGTGTCCTGCTCTTCAGATTACTCTCGGGGAGATAGGTGAGGCTAGTGCCGGTGCTGTCGCTCTCGTACTGGATATCGAGGCGGAAGTCTTTCGATGTGAGATTGTTGGAACCCAGATGGTAAACGTTCTTCATCATGAGGTCCCATGTAGCGTTGGCAGGTGAGCAGCTGTTCGATTTCAGTAGCTTTACATACAGAGCCTCGTTTCTTTCCTTTTTGTCGGTGGAGAATTCACCCACTTGATAGGTCTTGCCTGCATAGGTGTACTCGAAAGCTACTGCAAGTACCTCATCGGACTTAAGGGTTGATTTCAGTGACACGTATCCCAATGACTTGTTCAGCGTGTATTCGCTCTGCGTCAAGAGGCGTGCATTGGCCACCTTCTCATAGTCGGTACTGCCGCTCAGAATGTTGCCCAGGACTGCACCCACTTGGTCTATATCGCGGATGTCATTGTAGGTGTTCGACATTTGGTAGTAGAGGCTATTGGCGGTATTGTTTGGCATATGCTCTCCGGTGGCGGTCCACATGGAATTGCTGATGTGTGAGGGTTCGCCGAGGTCTGTAAATGCGATGATGTTGCGCGGGTTGTCGTAGTTACTTGTCTTGTTGGTTACCCACAATTCTATACGTGTGATGACCACACCAGACATGATGGTAGGCAATTGTGCCATGCTGCGGTCGTAGGTGTCGCGGAAGTAGTGGGCGAGGAAGAAGTGGCGATTTTCGTCATAGTTGACTACGTCAATTTCAAACTCAGTAAGCTGGCTGCCACCTTTTGAACTTACTGAGTTGCTCTCTGAGGTCTTCTGCGATATGACGGTTTGCAGTGATAGTTTACCGAACTGCATATCGGCACGTATGCCGAAGAGTGACGTGGCACCCGAGATGAGTGATGAGTTGGTGGGAAAGCTCACGTTACCAGCCTCGAGGAGTTTGATGATTTCATCCTCCTTACCTTCGTATTTAAGTTTTATTTTTTTTGTATCAAAGTCGAAGGTGGCCTCCGTGTTGTAGTTCATGTTGAGGTTCACTTTGTCGCCCACCTTACCGTTGATGCTCAGGTTTATCTTCTCGTCGAAGTCAAATCCGAAGGTGTTGCGGCTGCGTGCTGGTAACGAAGGGTTGTCAATGCTCTTTTGATTGAAACCAAACTTCAGTTCTGCAGAACCTTGTGTCTTGATTTGTACGCCACCGGGGCCGAAGATTTTCTCTGCCGGTCCGAGGTCGAAGTGCATATCCGTGAAGTCAAACTTCTCCTTTTTTCCCTCTTTCTCAAATTCTTCTTGATTTTTGTTGCGGAAATAGGCGTCGAGCGAGCGTTGCATGCTCCATGCAGCATACTCCTCGGGGGTCATCAAAAGTGGCACCGAGAGATACGAGTCGCCTATCTTGTTGCCTACGAGATACGTGTGTGTTCTCTCGTCATAAGTTGTCTCCGTTGTCAAGTTCTCAGGGTTGCGTAGGTCTACTGCCTTGCGTTCCAAGTCTTTTTCGTTGTCGGGTGCAGTCTTTGACACCTCATATCGGATTCCTTGCTTGAGGGTGTCGGACGCTTGCACAACGCCTTGTGCCTTTGCTCCTAAGGCAAAGGCTTCCACCAATATTGCAAGTAATATGATATGTCGATGTATCTTGTGCTTCACTTTACTTCCCGTTCTTTCCGTCTATGCCATTGCGCACACGTACGTTATTATAGAACGTGGGTGCGCGCCTATTATTGTGTAGGAGAGGAAAAGAAAGTGAAGGGCAATATCGAGGTATGTTATAGTAGGCTTTTTTTGTATGGGTTTGCGATGTTTTCTTCATAATCGTTGTGTTATCCGCCTATTCTTTGTACCTTCGCTTTCTGAAAAAAGCATTCTCCCGATGAGTAGAACTGAATCAACGTTTCATTGTGCGTCTTTAGCCTTTATTCTGCTGGCATCAGTGTGTGCAAGCTGTATTTCCAAACCATCTTCAGCGCAACAAGTATCAATAACAAATAATAAGAAAATGGAATCAACAACACCCCAGGTACGCATTAGTACCAATTATGGCGACATCGTAGTGCGCCTTTATGATGAGACTCCCGAGCATCGAGACAACTTCCTCAAGCTTGCACGCGAGGGTTATTATGATGGCACCCTCTTTCATCGTGTCATCAAGAATTTTATGATTCAGGGTGGTGACCCCGATTCTAAGGGTGCACCTGCAGGTAAGCATCTTGGTTCAGGTGGCCCCGAGTATACCCTCCCTGCCGAGTTCGTATACCCCAAGTACTACCACAAACGTGGTGTGCTAAGTGCAGCACGTCAGGGCGACCAGGTGAATCCCGAGCGTCGCTCATCAGGTTCGCAGTTCTACATCGTGTGGGGTAAGAAGTACACCGAGTATGAACTCAAGCAAATGGCTTCGCAGCTTGATGGTCAGCGCGGTCAGCAAATCTTCAATGGTCTTGCGGCACAGCACCGCGATTCCATTCAGGCGATGTATCAGCGTGGCGATCAAAAGGGGCTTATGGCTCTACAAAACCAACTTGCGGCCGAGACTGACAAGATTTTGAAGTCTACCCCTGGTTTTACCTTCACTCCCGAACAGACCAAGGATTACACCACCATCGGTGGTACTCCTCATCTCGACAATCAGTATACCGTATTCGGTGAGGTGGTCGAGGGACTTGATGTGGTAGAGAAGATTCAGCAGGTTGCTACTGGAGGTGCCGACCGTCCCAAGGAGGATGTGGTGATGACGGTGACCGTGCTGGAGTGATGTGCTTCGAGTAATGAATCTTGTGTTTAGAGCACAGCATATGAAATAAGAAGAGCGTCTATACGGACGCTCTTCTTTATGCTTGTGTGGATTATTTCTCTGTTTGGTGAAACTTATGGATTTGTTGTGATTTGAAATCGTTATATCTGCTTGTTGTCCAGTGCTTATTTTGTGTGTTTACGTACGAAAGTTCAAGAGCGATACGGTGGAAATTTGTACTTGTATGGTTTGTTCTCATAATTCTGGCTCAAGCTAATCCTCCACTCCATACACCTCTCTGTGCAGTGTGTCGCTCACGAGGGTGAGGGGAGTGGTGTTGGTGTCGAGGGTGCCCATGAGGCGCAGTTCTACGGGGTTGCTATCCTCGGTGTAGGCGGGTTGCAAGTAGGGAAAATCGTACAGAGTGAGGCCGATGCGCTCGTAGAATTTTATGCGACGGATGCTGAGTGCGTCGGTGGGTGGCTCGGCCTCGAGGACGAGGGGCTTGCCGTGCTCGTGGATGAATGCTTTGAGTGCTTCGCTACCATACCCCTGTGAGCGCAGGGTGGGGTCGATGGCAAAATGCTCGATGTAGATAAAGTCGTCAAACTCCCACGTGGTGAGAAGGCCGAGGGTTTGTTTAGTGTTTAGTGTGTAGGGTTTAGCGTTTAGGGGGTGCCATAGGTCTTCGTTTTCGTCGTCGATGATAGCTTGCATTGTGTAGCGCGGCTCTTCGGTGAGGAGGTGGGCAATGCTCTCGATGGGGCGTTGCTCGTCGATGGGGAATGAGGTCTGATAAACGCGAACAAGCGAGTCCCAGTAGGGGCTCGCTTGATTCTTTATGGAATGTAGGTGTAGCATTTTGTTTAGGGTTTAGTGTTTAGAGTTTAGTTTCAGATTTTAGTTTGAAACGGTTATAGGTTATGGGATTATAGGTGAAAGGCCATCCGGATAATAAGACCTACTTTTCAAGGCCAAGGCTAAAAGCCAAAACAAACTCCTAACTCCTAACTCCTAACTCCTCTCATACTTCAACCTATCTCCCTCCTTGTCGTAGGTGACGGCGATGGTTTGCTCGCCCTCTACGGCATCTTCGATGAGCATCTCGGAGAGTTCGTCTTCGAGGTAGGTCTGCACGGCACGCTTCAAGGGACGGGCACCATATTGTGGGTCGTAGCCTTTGCGAGCGATGTAGTCGCGCGACTCCTCATCGACATTCACCTGTATGCCGAGGTTTGCAAGGCGTTGGATGAGCTTGTCTACCTCGAGGTCGGCGATGGTGCGCAGGGCCTCGGTGTCGAGGGTGTCGAAGGTGACAATTTCGTCGATGCGGTTGAGGAACTCAGGCGAGAAGGTCTTGTTGAGGGCCTTCTGGATAACACTGCGTGAGTGCTCCTTGTCGTCAAACTCCATCTGGGTAGAGAAGCCTACGCCACGGCCGAAGTCCTTGAGCTGGCGTGAACCCACGTTCGAGGTCATGATGATGACCGTGTTGCGGAAGTCGATGAGGCGTCCGTTGCCATCGGTGAGTCGTCCCTCGTCGGTCACCTGCAGGAGGAGGTTGAAGACGTCGGCATGGGCCTTCTCAATCTCGTCGAGCAGGATGATGGAGTAGGGGCGGCGGCGTACACGCTCGGTGAGCTGTCCGCCCTCCTCATAGCCCACGTAGCCCGGAGGTGCTCCCACGAGGCGCGACACGGTGTGCTTCTCCATGAACTCGCTCATGTCGACGCGGATGAGGGCGTCGGTAGAGCCGAACATGTGGCGGGCGAGCTCCTTGGCGAGGAGCGTCTTGCCCACACCCGTGGGGCCGAGGAACATGAAGGTGCCGATGGGACGGTTGGGGTCCTTGAGACCGAGGCGATTGCGCTGGATGGCCTTCACGAGTTTGCCGATGGCCTTCTCCTGTGCGATGACGCATCCGTTCAGTGCCTCGCGCATACCCTTGAGGCGTATGCCTTCGCTCTGTGCCATGCGCTGCACGGGGATGCCGGTGATCATCGACACCGTCTCGGCAATCTTCTCCTCGTCGACCGTCTGTCGGTGGTCCTTGAGGCTGGCCTCCCAGTGGCGCTTCATCTCGCTGAGCTCGTGCTCGAGGCGGCGCTCCTGGTCGCGGTAGTCGGCAGCCAGTTCATAGTCCTGATTCTTGACGGCGAGGTTCTTCTGTGCCTGCGCATCGGCGATGCGTGCCTCCTGCTGCTCTATCTCCTCGGGTACCTGTATATTGGTCAAGTGTACGCGCGAGCCCGCCTCGTCCATCACGTCGATGGCCTTGTCGGGGAAGCAGCGGTCGGTGATATAGCGTGCCGAGAGGCTTACGCAAGCCTTGATGGCCTCGTCGGTATAGTGTACGTTGTGATGGTCCTCGTAGCGGTCCTTGATGTTGCTCAGGATGTGGAGGGTCTCCTCGGCGTCGGGAGCCTCGACAACCACCTTCTGGAAGCGGCGCTCCAGGGCACCGTCCTTCTCGATGGTCTTGCGGTACTCGTCGAGTGTGGTGGCACCGATGCACTGTATCTCGCCACGGGCGAGGGCAGGCTTGAGCATGTTGGCCGCGTCCATAGAGCCAGCGGCCGAGCCGGCACCCACGATGGTGTGTATCTCGTCGATGAAGAGGATGATCTCGGGATGCTTCTGCAACTCGTTGAGGATAGAGCGTATGCGCTCCTCGAACTGTCCGCGATACTTCGTGCCCGCCACCACGGAGGCCATGTCGAGCATCACCACGCGCTTGTCGAAGAGGATGCGCGACACCCTCTTCTGCACGATGCGCAGGGCCAGACCTTCGACGATGGCCGACTTACCCACGCCGGGCTCACCGATGAGCACGGGGTTGTTCTTCTTGCGTCGGCTCAGGATCTGTGCCAGGCGCTCTATCTCCTTGTCGCGACCGATGACGGGGTCCATCTTTCCCTCGGCGGCGGCGCGCGTCATGTCGACGCTGAAGTTGTCGATCACGGGTGTGTCGCTCGATGACTTCTGCTGAGGCTTCGACGACACGGTCTGCGCATTCTTGCTCGAACGCTCGGTGGGGAACTCGTCGTCCTCCTCGTCGTCCTCGAAGAAGTCGCCTCCGCCCATCGATGGGGTGGTGGGGTCCGACTTGATGGAGAGCAGGTCGAACACTTTGTCATAACTTACCTCATTACGTGACAAAACGTCAGCCGCCATGTTGTGTCCGTCCTTGAGCAGGGCGAGTAGCAGGTGCTGGGCATCGGGCACGCTCTGCTTCAGCACACGTGCCTCGAGTAGGGTGAGTCGCATCACCTTGTTGGCCGCCGCATTGAGGTCGAGCGAGTGTGCCGTATCGTTGAAGGTGTTGCAGCGCTCGATGTCGCTCTCCACCTCTTGCTTGAGGTGTCGGAGGTCGGCGTGCAACTTGTTCAGGAGCTCCGTAGCGGCATTGTCGCCATCGCGCAGCAGGGCGAGCAGCAGGTGCTCGGGCCCTATCGAGTCGCAACGCAGGCGTCCAGCCTCCTCACGGCTGTACTCCAGTATATCTGTCAGTTTCTGCGAATATTGTCTGTTCATATTCTACTTTGTTTCTTACCTATTCCTATTTGCTGTTACTGGTGCAAAGATAACGCTTTTCGACTTTATCTTCTACACCCTTTACATTATATTATCGACAAATAACATGCCGTAACTTTTCGACTGACAGATTTTGTAACAGGGTGGGGGAAACAAAGGGGAAAAGTGTGGAATCGTTTATTCTCGCGAAACGAAACGCAAGAAATTTCTGTGCAAGAATTTCGTGGCATAATGTAAGGCAAATCCTGCGGATTGCTTACGCGGTATCGGAATTGGAGGTATAGATTTCTTCGTTCTCGTGGCAGATTATCATCGTTCCTCTATTTTCCGCTATCGTTTTGAAAAATCCTAATGCCTCGTGGCTGCGTTCTTTTTGTTCGCCTTGGGGATTGGGCGAGAAGAAGGCAAGGATGAGGTTTCAGAACATTAGCGACAAAGTCGCAGATTATAACAGACACAAACTTGCAGTTGCAGAAATATCATTATCTTTGCAGTAAACAGCGAAGATATGCTGCACTCGCTTTGAAAAATATCTAAGCAAGCTTGATATTTCTCGCTCGTTTGTTAGTATCTTTGCATATCTTTAATGTGCGAGGTATGACAAACGAGATTATCATATACCAAACCGAGGACGGACAGACACAGATTGATGTCCGTATGGAAAATGAGACTGTGTGGCTAAGTGCCAGTCAAATGGCGAGTTTATTTGACAGGGAAGAGTCTAATATCCGTCGACATATTATCAATGTCTTTAATGAAGGTGAACTTGAACGAACGAATAACGTGCAAAATTTACACGTTAATGGTGTGAAGAAGCCGGTTCCTTTCTATACACTCGATGTCATCATCTCCGTAGGCTATCGTGTGAAGAGCCAGCGCGGCGTACAATTCCGCCAATGGGCCAACCGCGTACTGAAGCAATATCTCGTAAAGGGCTATGCCGTGAACGAGCGTCGTGTGCAAGAGCACTATACCGAACTGCGCCAGTTGGTGCAGATATTGGGCCGCACGATAAGCAGCCAAGAGCAGTTGAGCAAGCAAGAGAATCAGGATCTGCTCGATGTGGTGGTAGACTACACCTATGCCCTCGACACACTCGACAACTACGACTACGAGCGCCTTACCATAGACCGCACTACAAGCGAAGAACCCTTCCGTGCCACTTACGAAGGTGCCATGAAGGAGATTGACCGCTTACGCGAGAAGTTTGGCGGTAGTCGATGGTTTGGCAACGAGAAGGACGACTCCTTCAAGAGTAGTATCGGGCAGATATACCAAACTTTCGGTGGAGAGGAGCTATACCCCTCGGTAGAGGAAAAAGCAGCAATGTTGCTCTACCTCGTCACTAAGAACCATTCTTTTAGTGACGGCAACAAACGCATCGCTGCAACTCTTTTCCTCTGGTTCCTCAACGGCAACCGCATCCTCTATCGCCCTGACGGCACCAAGCGCCTTGCCGATAATACCCTCGTGGCTCTCACTCTCATGATTGCTGAGAGTAAGACTGAGGAGAAAGATGTGATGGTAAAGGTGGTGGTGAACTTGATAAATCAGCGTAACGAATAAGGATTATTGAAGTATAAATCCACAGAAGGCCTTCGAAGTACGTCTGCGCCTATTCTTCGAAAACCTTCTGTGTTTTTGGTTTTATCGGGTCATAGATCCTGATACTCAAACACGGCGGATTCTCGGTCTAGCCGAGGGCTACGCTATTGGACATATCCGCCGTGACGGACTATCGGTTTTCATACTCTTACCGATTACATTCTTGATATGAGATAGAATGCTTGTCGCTGCTGATTTTACAGCACCTACGCCATTTATATCACTTTCTTCAATAAGGCATGGTGGCATAGGTCTATCCAACGAAATAAATGCTTCTCTAAACTTGGTGCGTGAATCTCTTTCAAAGGTCACTTCAATTTCATACCCACCTTCTCGGTTTTCTTCGCACGCTATTGTTAGCCTTGTATTGTCCATAAATCTTATCTTTTACGTCATTATATATGGACGTAATAACTCTGTGGCACATTATGTCACAATTTACTGATATGCAATAGACAAAATGGCAGAT
>JAZRFA010000039.1:0-6648 GCA_045661085.1 Bacteroidaceae bacterium | reverse complement strand
TCGGCACGATGATGTGCGGTGGGGCAATCGAGTGCCCTGACGAGGGTAGGTTGGATATTCGGAATTATTGTAGGGAGTTCAGTACGATACTCAAAGACTTGTGCAGCACTACCTACGCCTTCAACTAAGCGCTTGGCAGTGATACTTCCCACACCAGGGATATGCTGTAGGGCAATGAGGCCAAGTAATTCCTTTTTATCCATAGCAGAGTGTGTTTAATTGTTGCTTAGATGTCCTTCAAGGAGGCTGTCGTAGGGAGTACTGCGTACGAGCTTACCATTGTGTATGCACACACTTTCGACAGTACCTTTGAGGCATACCTTTCCATCTGATACGCGCACAATCTCTTGGTGGAATACACATTTGATGCCCTCCTTCGTCACGTAGAGTTGAGAGCGGAACTCATCGCGACTGCGGAGTGGAGACTTATAGTTGAGTGTTACCTTGGATACGACAAAATCATATCCTGCAGCACTCATCTCTGCAAAACTGAGCCCGATGGAGAGAAGAAACTCGTGTCGTGTATGCTCCAGATAATGCTGGTAGTTGGCATTGTTGACGATGCCTTGGAGGTCGCACTCATAGTCACGCACCTTCATGAGTAGTTCGTAGGTGTATTCTTTCATTGCTGGATGGTAAAAAAGGGTGGAATCCGTAAAAATCCCACCCTTTTGTCTTCTATTAGATTATTTATTAGAGGTTCACGAGTGCAGCAGCAAACTTCTTGAACTCCATATCCTTCTTAGCTCTTTCTACGATGTTGGCATCGAGCTTTGCAGCCTTAACCAAGTTCTCAGCAACAGCAGCAGCCTTGTTGGTGCGTGCAGCTACGATAGCCTTGAGGTAGTAAGTGTATGCATCGGCGTTTTCTACTGCATCAAGTGTCTTGTTTGCAGCTGTGTATTGTCCTGCCATAATCTGTGCGAGAGCAGCAGCGTTGCTCTTTGTCTCACCGAACGCACTTACAGCACGCTCGTACTGACCTTGTGCGACATAAAGGTTACCCAAAGCTGCAGCATTAGCCTCAGAATCTGTACCCTTTACAAGGAAGTTCTCCGCATCAGCTACGTTACCCTCAATGAGAGCAATCATACCCAAGTTAGTATTCACCTCAGCAGCATTTGCGTTCAACTTAGCTGCCTTCTGAAGATTCTCCTTTGCGGTAGCATAGTCAGCAGCCTCAATGGCCAACTCAGCGAGGTTATTGTATGCACGGTAGTCGTTTGCGAAAAGCTCTGTTGTCTTCTTGTAGATGGCAGCTTTCTCTGTTGCGCTCTCTACGAGTGTAGCAGCATAAAGAAGCTCCTCAAGACTCAATGCCGAAGCATCTTCCTTGAAGGCTGCGAGAATCTCGTCATCTGAACGACCAATGAGCTGGTAGTTCAAAGTCAAACGTGCACGACGTAATTGGGGAAGAATTTCATCAGCTAACTCACCATATACAGAGGAGATGTTCTTGATTTCACGCTCTCTTTCCTCGGGATCGTCATACATAGAAAGCACACGAAGGATAAGCTCCTTATCTGCGATATTAGATCCAGCTACCAACTCCTGGAAACCTGCCCAGTCCTCGGCTGTGTACTTAGCATCAACAGCTGCTTCAACTTTGCTCTTCTTAAGGAGCGAGTTGATATGTTTGGTGGCATTCTGCTCACGCTGCGTAGCGAGGCGATCGTTAAGAGTAACGGCACCATCAGGTGAAGCATAAGCTGAAACCTCGATGTTCTCGAGCACTTTGTTTTCCTGATCAGCATAAACATCCTTCACGGTAGCGGTGAACTCTTTCATTTGGTCAGAGTTTGTCTCACTCAAGCGAAGATTGGTCTGCTGGATGAGGAACATGATGTTGGCCTGCTTGGCCTGCTTGATTACGCGTTGGAATGCATCGGCTGCATTTGCGGGCTTGGTAGAAGCTGCAGTCTGAGCATACAACTCGGCTGTAGCCAACACACCATCAGCTACCTTAACTGCGGGAAGAGACTTTGCTTTGTTGTTGACTTCAACAGTGAATTCAATGAAAAGCTCAGACTTTGCCATCTCAGGAACATAATCATAAGCGCTCTTCATGGTGAAGTTGCCACCAGTAGCATAAGGAATCATTTGGTTGTTACCTTCAACCTTCTCTCCGATAAACGTGTACGATTCTCCGCTAACTGAGCCACCTTCCCATTTCAATACAGGAGTAGCAGTGATAACGGCCTTCTTGGGGAAGAACTTCGCAGGGAATGTACCTGAAATAGTTACAGGAACCTCACCGTTTACTACCTCAAGAACCTGAGGAGTTACAGCAAAATAGTTCGATGACATCTCACCAAGCTTGCTGCTGCAAGAGCAAAGCATAAGCAATGAAACGACAATTGCTGATAAATGAATCTTTTTCATCATGTAAATAAAAGGTTATAGTGTTTGATAGTTTTCTTATTCAGTGCACAAAGATAGTCAACATTTGCTGAATTTCCGATATTCCCATTCGTTTTTTTATTCAAACCATATCTTAAAAATGTCAAAAAGTAACGAATTGTATAGATGATATTACAAATGGCGCTCTGGATAGAGGTCATTCCACCACTTATCGGTATCTTGCAAGTAGCGGGCAAACCATGCCATAATGGTATTGTGCCAGAGCACACGTTTGTCGTAGTCGGCCACGAAATGATCCTCACCTTCTACCTGAATAAACTCTACGGTCTTACCAAGTATCTTCAACGCATTAAAAAGCTGTATGCTCTCACCGATAGGAACATTGGTGTCTACGGTACCATGCAAGAGCAACAGCGGAGTGTTAATCTTGTCGGCATTGAAGAGCGAACCCTGCTTAGTGAAGAGGTCGGGGTACTTCCAGGGATAGCTGTCAGCTGCCGCGATGGCATTGTAGCTGTAGCCCCAATAACCCTCGCCCCAGTAGCTGGTGACGTTACTGATGCCAGCGTGTGACACGGCAGCTGCAAAGATATCGGTCTGAGTTTGCAAGTATTGGGTCATGAAACCACCATACGAAGCTCCGAGGCAACCGATGCGCTCGGCATCTATATAAGGATGCTCTTCACAGAACTTCTTGGTGCCCTCGATGATGTCATCAGCGGTGCGCTTACCCCATGCATTGACATGGCGTGCTGCGAACTCCTGACCGTAGCCAAGCGTTCCGCTGGGCTGGACGACATACACTACATAGTCACGCGAAGCAAACAGTTGTGCGCAATAGGGATTGCTGATGCCTTTGACAGTAGGTGTAGTACCTCCATAGTAGTATACAATGAGGGGATACTTTTTCGCCGGATCGAATGAAGGAGGTAGGCAATACTTCCCATGAATAGTGGTTCCATCCGATGCAGTGAAGTTCCACTCGTGGGTCTCTCCAAGCTCGATTTCGTCCAAAATGGGCTTCATAGGATCGTCGATAAGGCGAGAACTCTTTTTCTTCATATCGTAGATGTACCCCACTCCTGAAGTATTATCGTCCTGACCGTAGTATGCAGCCATAGCAGCGGTCTGGGAGGGGAGTGAGAAACGCTGAATGACAGATACCTCCAAGGGGAGTTGTTCAAATGTCTTCTTTGAGGTGTTGTAGCGGTAGATATTCACCTCATCCTTGTCATCGGTAGAGAAATAGATGTGCTTGTCGGCCACGTTCCATTGGAGGAAGTTTACCGAGGGGTCAAAATCCTTGGTAATGGGTGTCACCTCACGTGTAGCAAGGTCCATTATGAATGCCTGTTTGTCATAATCGTTGGCAATAGGGTGAGAACCGCAATTTTTGCCGATTCCATCGAATGCTTCTGCACTTCCGAAGAAGACTGCCTGTGTGCCATCGGGTGAGTACTTTGCACTGTTTGCAAAACCACTCTCATACACAAGGGTGTCTATTGCGTAAGTGTTGAGGTCAAGCTGGTAGATAGAGGTAATTCCAAAGGGACGCTCGGTGACATTCTCGGCATAAGTGCTAAAAAGAATTTTCGCACCATCCTTACTGATGTCATTCAGGCTTGTGGAATGATTGCCGTAGGTGAGGCGTTCGGTCGTACCTTTCTTCAGGTCATACTTGGCAAGGAAACTGCGTCCGCGAAAACCTGGGATACGGTCTCTCGGAGTAACAATACGTTTCAGCGGTCCCTGTTCAACCTGCCCTTTCTCACTGGGGTAGTAGATGAGGAAATCCTCAGTGGGCGCCCAGGTAAAACTCTCAGCGGGGATTTCCTTTAGCAATACCTCTTCGGCAAGCGTAGCTGGATCAAAGGCGATGATATTATTGCCTACAGCTGCTGTAGCGGTATAATACATTTTATCGCTCTTGGGCATCCAGCGCATACCATCCTTGGCATTGGCAAGAATTACTTTGCCCGTCTTCACATCGATGAGTTGGGCATAAACGTGCTGACGGCCTTTGCTATAGTTGTTCCAATAGCGGGTGTAGAGATATTTGCCGCTAGGTGACATCGCCACATCAATCACGCGATTGCCATATACTGTATTGTCCAGGGTAAAGCGCTTCTTGAGATCGTGACCCGAAAATACGTTCACATCCTCATAACCCTTATCCTTAACCACCTCGCATCTGAAGGTAGGCATAGCCTTATCATCCTTAAGGGCAAACAGTTTGATGGTAATCTCATAGTTACGCTCCGGTTCCATACGGAGAACAACATCCCGACTCGATCCTACACTGATACTATCCTCAGCATTCTCTTTCTTTGACTTCGAAGCACCATTCACATATGCTTCCCAACGTGCGGTTGAGGTAATCTTGAGTTTACCCTTCATAAAGCGGTCAGCACGAATGCTGGTACTTGCCACGTAGACGAGGTGCTTACCATCGGCTTTGGCCAATGTCACAAAACCTGCAGTGTCGGTTTTCATCACCTGTGTGGCAAAGTTGTCCTGATTGAGACCTACGGCCGTACTCAGCAGATTGCGGGTTTCATACTTACGTCCTTCGGTATTGATACTGTCAGTAAGGACAGGCTCGCGCAGTGTCACTGCATCGCGCACCTGATAACTCTCAATTACTTGGGCCTGCACACCCAAGGTCAATGCCGCGAGCGTGGCGGCAAACGGGATTCTTCTTTTCATTGTGTCAATATGTTTGTGTCTCTTTTTTTACTTCTCATACAAAGCTGTGCAAAAATAACGTTTTTTATTGACAATGCAAATATTAGGTACCACAAGATAATAGCATCAATTCGTTTGTAGCCACCCGAACTACCGCAATCGTTATCCCTATGACTGGCAATTCTCTACTTTCTCTTGTTGAAATTTGATAATTCACTCAATTCGTGGTAACTTTAATCTGCTTTTGCAGCTTTTAATTAGGCGGCACCTCAGAAATGCTCAAATAAATTTGGCATTTCGTTCGGTTTGCACTAACTTTGTCACCCGAAAAATGAAGTGGATAGATTTGAGCAGCTTGCAACCACAGTAAAAAATGCTAAATGGACAGCCCTCTGCGTTGTGTGCATTCTCTCTCGACTATCCCCGTTTCCTTTAATTGAGAATTGAGAATTGAAAATTAAAAATTGAAAGTTAAAAGTTGACGTCTGTTGATTGTTAACTTCTTTCTAAAAACTAAAAAAGAAATGGGATATCTGTTTACATCCGAATCGGTGTCTGAGGGACACCCCGACAAAGTGGCCGATCAAATATCGGACGCTGTACTGGACAAGTTGCTGGCCTATGACCCCAACTCGAAGGTAGCTTGCGAAACATTGGTAACCACCGGACAGGTAGTCATCGCCGGTGAAGTAAAGACAAGTGCATACGTTGACCTCCAGCTCATCGCCCGTGAGGTAATCAACAAGATTGGTTACACCAAGAGCGAGTACATGTTTGAGGGCAACTCATGTGGCGTGTTCTCAGCCATCCACGAGCAGAGTGCCGACATCAATCGCGGCGTTGAGCGCGAAGACCCCATGAGCCAAGGTGCTGGTGACCAGGGCATGATGTTCGGTTATGCCACCAACGAGACGGAGAACTACATGCCTCTCTCGCTCGACCTCGCACACAACATCCTCAAGGTGCTCGCCGACATCCGTCGCGAGGGCAAAGAGATGCTCTACCTCCGCCCCGATGCCAAGAGCCAGGTGACCATCGAATATGATGATAACGGTAAGCCCGTGCGCATCGACACCATCGTGGTATCTACCCAGCACGACGAGTTCATCGCTCCTGCCGATAGCAGCAAGGAGGCACAGCTCAAGGCCGATGAGGAGATGTTGGCAAAGATTCGCCAGGACGTTATTGAGATCCTCATGCCCCGCGTCATCGCTGGCATCACCAACGAAGATGTGTTGGCCCTCTTCAACGACAACATCACCTATCACGTGAATCCCACAGGTAAGTTCGTAATCGGTGGCCCTCACGGCGACACTGGTCTCACTGGCCGTAAGATTATCGTCGACACCTATGGCGGCAAGGGTGCTCATGGTGGTGGCGCCTTCAGCGGTAAGGATCCTTCGAAGGTAGACCGCAGTGCTGCCTATGCCGCACGTCACATCGCCAAGAACCTCGTGGCAGCAGGCGTGGCCGATGAGATGCTCGTGCAGGTATCCTATGCCATTGGTGTGGCCAAGCCCATCAACATCTATGTAGACACCTATGGCCGCAGCCGCGTGAACATGACCGATGGTGAGATTGCCAAGAAGATTGACGAACTCT
>JAZRFA010000038.1:0-7589 GCA_045661085.1 Bacteroidaceae bacterium | reverse complement strand
CACTACTACCTCATCCACGAAGAGGAAACCGCCAAAGTCACTCCTTACCGCCTGATAGCGGATATAGCGTGCCTCCACACTACCCTCCCAACCAAAGGTCTCGAAGGTTACCTCATCATTGCGTACCACCTCATTATCGATACGCTTTAGTTCTACATATTCCTCTCCATCGAGCGAAACAGATACGATAACCTGTGCAGGCATAAAGACTCCCGGCCCGCAGATCTGCATAAAATCAGCACTGACCGAGGAGACCCTTTGCTCCTTTTCAAGGTCAATTACCACATCCACTCCCTTACGGCCCAAGAAACCCTGCCAGCGCTTGTCACCATAGGTCCATCCGCCACGTAATCCATCCACCAGGGCACTATCCCCTCCTGCGGCATAACCACCGTAGTAGTGCGAGCCATCCACATAGGAAACCTTCTTACCCACTGCGAGGTGTGCCACAAGCCTATCCGCACCTGGGCGATTACCTACTTCTGTGCGACTATCGAAGGGATTATACCCCATATTGCGCAATTTATCCGTAGCTTTCAATGCACGCAACTTAAAACTCTCAAAGTCTTTCACCTCTGGAGAGCTCCAGGCGACCTCTGCCAATGCCAGCATACGCGGATAGGCCATATACTCCATATGTTCCTCCGTGGGTATATACTCAGAAAAGAGGTTTCCCTGCACGCCATAGAGCAACCCCTTCTGTTCCTCGAGCAGCGTCTCAGGGAGAGGATTAAAGTCATACACCTTCTGAAGTGGGAGATACCCTCCGAATGCCTCGGGCTGGGTATGAGGTGCATCTTGATAGGCATCCAAGTAGCAATACTCACCAGGCGTCATGATGGCACGATGCCCCATTGCCATCGCCTTAAGACCACCTTCCATCCCCCGCCACGACATCACCATGGCATTAGGTGCCAAGCCACCTTCAATAATCTCATCCCATCCAAGGAGTATACGTCCATGATTATTCAAAAAAGTCTCGATGCGATGTATAAAATAACTCTGCAGCTCATCGACATCGACAAGTCCTTCAGCTTCCATTCGCGCCTTACAACGCGGACAGTTCCTCCATGCCTTCTTGCTAGCCTCATCCCCACCGATATGGATATAAGGAGAGGGGAATAGCTCCATCACCTCAAGGAGCACATTCTCAAGAAACTCAAACACCTGTTCATTACCCACACAGAAATCTGAGTCCACGTAAGGTCTCCGGGAACAGGAGAGCTGAGGATAAGCCGCCAGCACCTCCTCCGAGTGAGAAGGCATCTCTATCTCGGGGACCACAGTGATGTTATGCTCTTGGGCATACGCCACGATCTCACGCACCTGTTCCTTTGTGTAATACCCGCCATAAGCAGACTCTGTGCCCTGCTGCACATACCTACAGCCATTAGCTGCCCAATCCTTCCACAATGAGTCGGCGCGCCAGGCTGCCAGTTCCATAAGTCGCGGGTAGCGTTCTATCTCCAAACGCCAGCCTGCAGCATCGGTGAGGTGTAGGTGCAGGTGATTCAGCTTATAGCATGCCATCGCGTCTATCTGCTTCTTTATAAAGTCTACATCAAAGAAATGGCGCGACACATCAATCATCATACCGCGGTACCCAAAGCTCGGATAATCGGTCACTCTCACGGCTGGAAGTATCACCTCACCGCCTCTCGTCATGGGCAGCGCCTCACGAAGCGTCTGCACACCATAAAAGACACCGGCAGCATCAGCGCCTACAAGGTTGACACCATCGGCATCTACCACAAGACTATACCCTTCTGCATGGCCGACCTCTGCCCCTAAGGATAGCGTAATTGAATTTGGCTTGGGCACATCCGTAACAGGCAATACCAAACCTGTCTTCTCTGCTATATATTCAGCAAGCAGATGAGCATTACGCTGCATCGTCTCATCACTCTCATAAACAATCGGAGTATGCGCAGTGAGCACAAATGCCTCACCTCCAGTCGCCACGATTTCTTGAGGAAGAGGTATTACCTGGTAATCAGCAATGACCGACTTATTGGTACAAGAGAGCAACAGTCCACCTAACAGAGTGAGAAGGAAGAATTTCTTCATGGTTATTTTCAGAATATTAGTTTCTTTTATCTCCTATATTTCCACAAATATATATACTATCTGCGACATGTACAAAAGTTATTCAAAACTTGCCGAGGAGAGAAACATTTATCATGTTCTTTATGGCAAGGCATAAAATACTTCGTTCGCTACGAAAAATATCCAAGCAAGCTTGATATTTCTCGCTCGCTTATTCGTATCTTTACAAAAAATTTGTTCACACACGACATGAAAACCTTCCTTCAGGCAGTAGCCCAAGACATACATCGTCGCTTCGGCGATAACCTGAGTCGTACGGCAGTGATATTTCCCGGTAAGCGTGCGGGGTTGTGGATGGACCGCTACCTGTACGAATGCGCAGAACATCCCCTATGGTCACCCTCATATGTTTCTATAGACGAATTGTTCAGCAACCTGTCATCACTACGCAAAGAGTCGCAAATACGTATAATATGCATGCTACACGAAATCTTCTGCCGATTGACGGGTAGCACCGAGTCATTGGATGATTTCTATTATTGGGGAGAACTGATGCTTGCCGACTTTGATGACATTGACAAGAATTGCGTAGAAGCCGACCGTCTTTTCGTAAACTTGGCAAACATCAAGGACATAGAAGGTCAGTTTGATTACCTCACCTCCGAGCAACGCGAGCTTTTGAGCCGCTTCTTCTCAGGGCTACATAGTGAAGCACAACAAACAGAGCTAAAGAAACGATTCATAGAGCTATGGCAAGCGATGGGTGGTATATATAAAGAGTTGCGTGCAGCCCTCGAAGCCAAAGGCATGGCCTATGAAGGTATGCTCTATCGTGATGGCATAGAGCATTTCGATACCTCCAAACTTACTTATGACCACTATGTCGTCGTAGGTTTCAACGTACTGAACCGCGTAGAGCAAGAGCTCTTCGACCGCCTCAAGGAGAGCGGCAAGGCACTTTTCTATTGGGATTACGACCATTACTACTACGACAACACACAGCATGAGGCCGGCACCTTCGTACGCGAGAATATCACACGCTACGGGAATGCCCTGGAGGACAGCCCGTTGTACGACAATCTGCGCCAGATTCCCGAGATAAGCTACATCAGCGCCCCTACAGACAATGCCCAAGCACGCTACCTTAACACGTGGATAGTCTACAACCTGACCGAACGTGAGGAAGAAACGGCCGTAGTGCTATGTAACGAAGACATCGTGCAGCCCGTATTGCACGCCCTACCCTGCGACAAGGTGAAGGACGTAAACATCACTATGGGATTCAAGCTTGCACAAACAGCCCCCTACACGCTGACGAATGCCTATTTGAATCTTCACACCAAAGGATTTGACGAGACACAAGGAATGTATATGTTCGACGAGGTAGTTACACTACTCTCCCACCCCTACATATTGCAACTATACCCTGAGGTCAAGGCATTGCGCGATGAGATATCACATAGCAAACGTATATACATCAACACCTCAGATCATGAATATGAGAACCCACATTTGAAAGCACTGCTCACATTGCCCAGCAACAATCAAGAGTTGCTCACCACACTTAGTCTACTAATAAGCAATGCCGGCCGCCTATTCTCCTCAAGCGAAGACAGAGAGAACCATTTTGTCCAATTGGCCGAGGAGGCCCTGTTCCAAATACATCGCATCATCGAGAACTTCAAGGCACTCATCGAAGAGGAAACACTGTGTGTCACCCCCAAGACCTTGGTACGCCTGATGCAACGTATGATATCACAAGTATCCATTCCCTTCCATGGTGAACCCGCCATAGGCCTACAAGTGATGGGTGTGCTCGAAACGCGCAACCTCGACTTCCGCCACTTGATATTGCTCTCGGCCAACGAAGGCAAGCTACCCAAGGCATCGCACGAATCATCATTTATCCCCTATAATCTACGCGAAGCCTTTGGCATGAACACCATACAGCGACAAAATGCCGTATATGCCTACTACTTCTACCGCGCCATACAGCGTTCCGAAAAAGTGACTATTGTGTATAACAACGGCACCGACGGATTGAACAAGCAGGAGCCCTCACGCTACATTATGCAGTTGCAGGTAGAGTTCCCCGGCCAACTCTCGGCATGGGAGTTGCACTCGCCATCACAAGCCTCTGCCAAGGCCAAGATTTCCATAGAGCAGACCGCCGACACACGCCTCAAGTTACAAGAGCACTTCCGCTATACACCCAACAAGAAGCCCGTATTCCGCCTCTCACCTTCGACACTCAATGACTATCTCGATTGCCGCCTGCGCTTCTACCTCAAGCACGTAGAGGGCCTCAACCCTCCCGAGGATATAAATGGCGATGTCGATGTGGCAGCTCTGGGTACCATCTTCCACAAGAGTGCCGAACTGGCCTACGACCGTTTGACCGAGAGAGGGAACACCATCGTCAAGGAAGACATCGATACACTATTGAAGGAGCAACACCATATCGAAGGCTTTGTTGACGAGGCCTTCCGCACCGAGTTCTTCCACTCCGAGCCCGACACACCGCTCAAGTACAATGGCACTCAACTCATCGTGCGCCACGTGATATGTAGCTACCTGCGCCAATTGCTCGCGATAGACAAGCGCCGCACTCCATTCAAGTATATCGCCAGTGAGAAAAAGATACGTGAGACATACACCGTAAACAGTCACGGCACCCAGCTCGACGTACTATTGGGCGGCACCATAGACCGCATAGATAGCAAGATGAACGAAAGTGGGCACGAGGTGACACGCATTCTTGACTACAAGACGGGGGGTAGCTTGAAGAAGATCAAGAGTATCGACGAGCTCTTCCTGCGCGACAAGCCACGCGACGGCTACGTATTCCAAGCCTTCTACTACTCCTACCTCATAGGCCGCGAATATGCAAACCGCTATGGCATCAGCATAGCCCCTTCACTGCTATTCATGCGCAACACATCGGACGAGGCATTTGAACCTCACATCCTCATCGACAACCACCCCGTAGAAGACTTCAGCATCTACCACGAACAGTTCGGTCAGCTACTGGACGAAACCATCGAAGAGATATTCAATAGCGATGTGCCCTACACCGCCACCACCAATGAGGAAGCGTGCAAGTATTGCAAGTTTACTTCACTCTGCGGGCGAGGCAAGAAAAAATCGCACTACTAACGAACCAACCCGCAAGTCAGGTGTTATACAGATGTGTTTTTCATAGTAAATAGATTTACCGTCTGGCCTGCTTGCGAAAGTCGGAAAAAGACAAAGCGGAAGCGTCCGCTATAAAACAAAAGCCTTGGCGTCCCCACCAAGGCTTTTGTAGTTTATTCTCTCTAGGAAATCTAGGACATCTAGATAATCTAGACAATCTAGGACATCTAGAAATAATCTTACTTTGTGAGCCACTCGGTCACGTTCTTCTCGATGCGTGCCGCGATGTCCTCGGTATTCTCCTTCACGAAGGTCTCACCGGTGATGTGCTCATAGAGTTCGATGTAGCGATCGCTGATGCCAGTAACGATTTCGTCGGTCATCTCGGGCACCTGCTGCCCCTCCTGACCCTGGAAGCCGTTGCTCATGAGCCACTCGCGTACAAACTCCTTAGAGAGCTGCTTCTGGGGCTCGCCCTTCTCGAAGCGCTCCTGGTAGCCCTCGCTATAGAAGTAGCGGCTGCTATCGGGGGTGTGAATCTCGTCCATGAGGTAGATGGTGCCGTTGTGCTTACCAAACTCGTACTTGGTGTCTACGAGGATGAGTCCGCGCTCAGCGGCCATCTCGGTACCACGCTTGAAGAGAGCGAGGGTGTACTGCTCGAGCAATGCATACTCCTCGGGGGTAGCGAGGCCCTGTGCAAGGATCTCCTCCTTAGAGATGTCTGCGTCGTGCTCACCAATCTCTGCCTTTGTGGTAGGAGTGATAATGGGCTCGGGGAAACGCTCGTTCTCGCGCATGCCCTCGGGGAGTGTTACACCACAGATCTCGCGCACACCGCTCTTGTAGGCGCGCCATGCAGAACCACAGAGGTAGCCGCGTACGATCATCTCCACGGGGAAACCCTCACACATCACGCCCACGGTCACCATGGGGTCGGGAGTAGCGAGCTTCCAGTTGGGACAGATGTCGGTAGTGGCATCGAGGAACTTAGCTGCAATCTGATTGAGCATCTGACCCTTGAAGGGGATGCCCTTGGGTAATACTACGTCGAACGCTGAGATGCGGTCGGTGGCTACCATCACGAGCTTGTCGCCCATGTTGTACACATCACGTACCTTGCCGTGATACACTCCCTGCTGACCAGGGAAGTTGAAGTTGGTTGCTGTTAATGCCATAACTTTTAAAAATTGAGAGCCCCACCTAAATCCTCCCTGCGAAGGAGGACTTGCGGGCTTCATTGTTAATTATTTATGTTAATATTATTTCGTTTATTACCACCCGCAATGTCCGAGTCCCCTCCCTCACAGGGAGGGTTAGGATGGGTCTTCCCTTCCTTTTCATACGCCTCCACAATACGTGTCACGAGCTTGTGGCGCACGATATCCTTCTTGTTGAGCTCCACGATGCCGATACCCTTCACATCGCGCAGGATGTGCATGGCATGCGAGAGACCACTGCGTACCGATGAGGGGAGGTCTATCTGCGTGAGGTCACCCGTCACGATCATCTTCGTGTTCATACCCATACGAGTGAGGAACATCTTGAGCTGAGGTATCGTGGTGTTCTGTGCCTCGTCGAGGATGACCACCGCATCATTCAGCGTACGACCACGCATGAAGGCGAGCGGTGCAATCTGTATGATGTTGAGCTCCATGTACTCCTTCAGCTTCTGTGGGGGTATCATGTCCTCCAGTGCATCATACAAGGGCTGCAAGTAGGGATCAATCTTCTCCTTCATGTCGCCAGGCAGGAAGCCGAGCTTCTCGCCAGCCTCCACAGCAGGACGGCAGAGGATGAGTTTCTTCACCTCCTTGTTCTTGAGTGCACGCACGGCAAGGGCGATGGCGGTGTAGGTCTTACCCGAACCTGCGGGACCTACGGCAAACACCATGTCGTTCTCGCGGTAGCTCTTCACCAGCTGGAGTTGGTTCTCACTGCGCGGAGTGATGGGACGTCCTGTCACCGAGAACACGATGACGTCGCCCTCGCGCTCCACCATGGGGCGGTTGCCGTTGAAGATGTCGAGCAGCACCTCCTCCTTCAGGGAGTTGTAGCGAGCACCGTGCTCCTCGAGCTGTTTGATGTAGTTTTCGAAGGTCTCCAGCACCTCATCGTCGCCCATAGCACGGATTACGTTGCCGCGTGCCATGAGGCGCAACTTGGGGAACAATGCCTTAATCATCTGCAGATTGGCATTGTTCACCCCATAGATGAGCGCGGGGTCGATGTCTTCGAGTATGATATGCTTTTCGATCATAGTTGTTGAGCTATGAGCAATGGGCTATGAGCAATGAGCTGTGAGCTACCAACCGGATGGCCCTCAAGGCTCATGGCTCAAAGCTCATGGCCAATAATTATTCTGTCAGCTTGCGATAGCGGATACGCTTGGGCTCTTCGCGTCCGAG
>JAZRFA010000037.1:0-1969 GCA_045661085.1 Bacteroidaceae bacterium | reverse complement strand
TCACGCTACTTTGATAGCGTCATTGTCACCTCTATGCGTGATGATGTGCATAGCGACTACGGTGGAGAAACTCTGGAGGAACTGCGTGATAGATATGACAATCCATTCCTTATCACCGTAACCCCTGACCGCATAGCCCTGCTGCTCAAACGCTACGACAAGGCTCTCTGCCAGCCCTTCGAGGAGATTACGGAGGAGCGTTACTACGACCTATTGGGCTGTGTACCTCCCAAGCGTCAGCGTCGCAACCGCTTCTTTGTGGGTGAGGCGTACTCGGGCACGATGTACGACCTATGCTTTCGTTTGGGCGATAGGTACTTCAAGGCTCTGCGTGACATACGCCTCAGCGATGAGGATATTGATGTCGAGATAAGCCGCTTTGCCAAGAAACTGAAGCAACACCCAAAGATTATCAAGGGTGAGCCTTTCCGCAACCATAACGGGTGGCACAATAGGATTGTGATGCACACGCCATACTACTTTCAGTTGGGTAAGCGAAAACTCTTCCTTTGCAGTCTCACCTCGGATAGCGGCAATAAGTATGACGATAGACGCTACCGCCGAGAGATGGCAGAGCGTCTTCTCAATCTCCGCCGAAACCACTACGACTACTGCACCTTCCACTCACGCTATCCCGACATCTTCGAGTTCTTCAAGTGGCTGCGAGAAAACCACTACACCCTCGAAGTGCAAGGCTCACTCTTCAGCATAGACCCTGAGAGAAATTATGTGGACTTTCACGGCAATGTGTGCGAGTATTCTGCCGCCTTTCACTACCGCATCTATTCCAGAGAGCTGTTCGAGAATATCATCAATCAGCTGCGGCGTGTCAAGCGACATGCGGCGTGGCTGCCTAAACCCCGAAAGTGATGTACCAGATAGATAAACTACGCATCATCGAGAGTGATGCCGTGCCCAAAGAGGGTGCAAAGATTGAGGTGCTGAGTACCTCGATAAAGATTACCCACACCTGCGGCTGTGTGCTTGTGGAGCACTTTGCAGCGGGCAAACCTGATATGCGCCGTGAGGATGACCCCGAAAAATATGACCGACTCCTTGCCGAGCGTAAGTACTTTATTGAACTGTGTAACGAACATAAAAAACTAAAATAACAATGGCTGAGATAATTAAAACAGACGGAACACGAGCTGCCACAACACCTGCAAATGGTGAGTATTTCACTCTTGAGGAGATGCAGGCGGCAGTTGGCGGAATGGTCGAGATTATTGAACTCGACGACAAGCAATCTATGATCCTTAACGAGGAGGGCAAGTTGCTCGACCTGCCTTACAACGAGGAGGCTGACAAAATCTTCCACCAACATTTTACCACCCTTGACTACATCGTGGGTAATGTGCTTCTATGTGAAAACGAACTAATACGATAACTATGGATAGAGAAAAGATACAGCAAATCAAAGGTATGCTCACAGAGTTTGAGCAGTTCAAGGAGAGTAGCAACGAGATAACAATTGTGTCCAAAGATAATATACTCCGAGTTGATGGAGAAGTTATGGCGGCAATGATGAGTGCCGCCATTATTGTTTTAGAAAATCAGTTGGATATTGCCAAGTTCGGCAAACCGTCTGACAATCTTGAAGATAGCCGAGAGTTCAAGGCAGCACGAGCATTGGAGGATGCAATTAATTCATTTTCCTTCAACCCTGACCGCTTTGCCGAGGCTATTCCTTATATGCATAGGACATTGCAGCAGAACTTCTTCCGATTGGTCAGGAGTTGTGTCTGCAAGATGGCAAATGCCGAGTCGTGGCGTATAGACCCACGCAACGAGGCATCGTACAAGATGTGTAAAGCCATCGCAGAGCCTATGAGTGAATACTCATTACCATACATTTAATAATTATGGCAGACAAGATTTTAGAGATGTTCTTCGACCTCGACCGATGGACGAAGGCCATTGCGAAAGGTGTAGGCAAGGATATCCGCAAAGACCAGCTGATACACCTTGC
>JAZRFA010000036.1:0-2390 GCA_045661085.1 Bacteroidaceae bacterium | reverse complement strand
GAGCCTGCAGATAACTCGGACAACGAGATTTTCCGTGTAGTTAAAAACCTCGTAGCCACTATTTGGCACACGGTTGCAGAGGAGAAAAAGTTGCGTGAGGATGCTGACGGTATCCGCTCGAAATTCCGTGCCACCACTCCTGCAGAAATCATCATCTGCGACAATCGTAACAATCGCATCAAAAAGTACGACCTCACGGATAGTGTGTGGGCTCGCATTGGACTTGTGCCAACCAAGAAAGACCTTGAGAAGTCGAGCAGAGATTTTGCCAAGACTATCCACGCAGCAGCCAAGGCAATCCGTGATGCAATGAACTTTGCCCCTAACCTTGCAAAGGTTGAGGCAGAGCCTGCAGAAGCCCCTGCCAAGCGTGGGCGTAAACCTGCCACCAAGCCCGCTGAAGAGGTTGTAGTCGTAGACCTCGAAAAAGCGGCTTAATCCGTGGAGTAACTATCCGACAATCTGCCTGAAATAGGTCTGCAATAGTTAGATTTTCGTAATTGCGTGAAGAGCGTATTATCGTCTATATGCCGATAATGCGCTCTTTTTGTTTCGGGCATAAGGTATCGTAACCGTGAGTAGCGAGAAGAACTTTGCCGGCGGTATGCCCGCAGTAGAGCGACAGCATACCATTGACGATGTAAAGACTGCATTGGAAGCATCTGCCACCGCCATACACGAAGCAATCCATATTGCCCGTGAGGTGTGGGAGAAACATGCCGATGCCATCTGTTTTGACATTGATGACTTGGTGCAGATAGAGTCTGCATTGCAAGAGATCTGCAACCTCGTAGCAGGCATTGACTGCGATGACGAGGAGTGAACACTACCGAGAGTGCGCATATAGCGAGGAGAACTATGCCCGAACTGTATGCGCACCCTTTTTTAGACACTAATACACACTATGCCGAGATTGCACCTCGGAGCGTCTACAAGTAACTAAATCAAAGCAAAATGATAGAAGTATTCAATGCAAAACGCACCCGCCATTTCGGGTGTTTTGCCAGTTTTAAGAGTGCCGAAGATACGCTTAACCACCTTGCCCGTGAGAACATTCTGGGCGATGTTCCTTGCGTATCAATCTCGGCATACCGCAACAATGAGTTGCAGATAGAGTATCAAGCCGTCTTTGTCGGAGGCAAGTGGCGTATGCCCAAGGAGCGTAAAAAGCGAGCAATCGTAGTGCCACTCCCAGCCAAGAAACGACGCAGGAGAAAACTCTGCAAAGAGTATCTGACTGCCGAACTGATGTTTCGTGAGGCGTTCCCCGACCACCTAAACAAGACCTATCCGCTATCTGCCGACACCCTCAAACTGTGTAGTCGCAGGTGCAAGGTCTATGCGTAAAAAATCAACCGATGTAAAACCGCTATGGGGCTATTGGCTCTATACTTTGACAAAACAGTGAACTATGCCTAATTGGTGCTTTACCTCCTATGTCGTAACGGGAGAAGAGAAAGAAGTGTGCGACCTCTACGAGAAGATGCTATCCCTCGAAGAGCGTGAGGAGGCGCTTGTCGAAAATGGCTTCGGCAAGAGTTGGCTCGGTAATCTTGTAACCCTCTTGGGTGGAGATTGGAACACAATCTACTGCCGTGGCGATTGGTCTAACCTCGAAAAAGATGATGACAATGGAGCATTGCGTTTCGACACCGAAACTGCGTGGAATGATCCTGACGAGGTTGTCACCTTCTTGCAAGAGAAGTATCCGAGCCTTGAGTTCTACTTCATTACCGAGGAGCCGGGAATGGGATATTATGCCACCAATGACACTGCCGGAGAATACTTTCCTCAGCGATACACCATCACTCCCTACGATTGTGGCGAGGAGTATCAGTACGAAGAGGGCGAAGAGCAGGAGTTCTTCAAGGAGATTGAAAACATCACGGGCTACAAGGTAACCAACTTTGAAGAGGTTGAGAAGGCTGTGTGCGCCTACAACGAGAAGCACGAAGACGAGGAAATTTATGTAAAGATATTCAGAACTAAACCGAACAGAGATGAGCAACAAAATCAATGAAGTAACAGGTGTAATCATCAGCCGTGCCTTGCTTGAGGAGTACGGCTATGACGGCGATATGCCCTCAGACGAGGAGATGCAGACCATTGCCGATGAACTGCTGGAGTATTGGGGCGAGAGCGATGGCTTTCGTGATGCCCTGCGTAGCACAATGTCAAACCTTTATGGCATAGAGGAGGATTAGCGTATGGCACTAACGACACATCAGCGAGGCATAATACTGAGAGGTATCTGTGGCAGTGCCTCACTCAAAGATAAGCAGCCACAAATCAGTGATAGCAATACGGTCATAACCTGTGCCCAGCGTCTTGAAATCTGGGATATATCCAGTATCAGTTGCGATGCCGAAGCCTTTGGACTCAAGGTAGAG
>JAZRFA010000035.1:0-5793 GCA_045661085.1 Bacteroidaceae bacterium | reverse complement strand
GGTAAATAAAAGAACGATGAAAAAGATAATTGTAGCAATGGCTTTAATGTTCGGTTTCCAGATGAGCCAGGCGCAGACGGTGGACGAATTCATCAGAGAGTTTCGCAGCGAAGAGGATGCCGTGTGTGTAAAAGTTCCTTGTCTACCGATGAAATTGGTTGGGCTATTTGCCGATGATGAGGCAGGCAGAGTAATCCGTCATATCAGTTCGATACGGGTGTTGGATCTCTCCGATTGCTCACAGCAGGTGCAAGAGCGCTTTGCTGCGGAACTGCAGAAACTGAAGATGAAGGGCTACGAGCCTTTACTCACGGTAAAGGATGAAGGTAGCCACGTAAAGATGTGGGGGCTGATGGACGATGAGCGCATCAGCGAGTTGGTGATTGGCGTGACTGGCGATGGAGATGCTACCCTATGCTACGTCAAGGGAAGTCTGCGGATGGATGACTTGGACTTCTCAATGTCAGATAAAAATATCACATTTGCATCAGATAAATAAATCTGTCGGAACCTATGATGCCCGCCTCTCTTTTCAAGCAACTGTTATTACCGCTCTACCCACGGCTCCAGCGTGTGGCGTTGCGCCTGCTCGGCAATGCCGAGGATGCCGAAGACATCGTGCAGGAGGTGTATATGAAGCTGTGGAGCAAGCGCGATGCATTGCCCGACGTGAAGGACATGGAGGCCTATTGTGTGACGCTGACGAAGAATATGTGCATAGATCGCCTGCGTAACGCTGAAGCTGAGAAGGCAGATGTGGACGAGGTGCCAACAATGCTTGCTGCAACCGATGACGTGGAGGCACAGGTGGAGAGACGCGACGCTGTGGAGCAGGTGCAGCGAATAATCGGGACATTGCCCGAGCATCAGCAGCAGGTAATCACCCTACGCGATATCGAGGATTGCAGCTTCGAGGAGATAGCGGAACAAACAGGACTGACGGCCGTAAATGTGAGGATGCTGTTGAGCCGTGCCCGAAGGACTATACGAGAGAGATTCAAGAAACTATAACCCTATATAACTATATAAAAGGTATACGATATGGATGCCAAGAGACTGGAACAACAGATAGAGCGCTACTTCGATGCTTCACTGAGCGCAGACGAAGAGCGTGAACTGGTACGACTGCTGATGACAAGCGAGGTGCCCGAGCATCTGGAGCGTGACAAGCAGGTGATACTTACCCTGCAGGGTGCAGTGCAACAGCCCGACCACACGGAAGCCATGGAGCGCCTGTCGCGTCAGATTGATGAATGGGCAGCTGAGGAGAGTCGCGCCAAGCGGCGTGCATTCACCGTGCGTCTGTGGAGAGCGGCAAGCATTGCGGCCTGTGCGATATTCATTGTAGGAATAGGTCTGCAGTTGGGCCGACTAGGCAGTCCTCGCGACACATTCGACACACCCGAAGAGGCCTATGCTGCTACACGCGAGGATTTGCTGGCCTTCTCTGCGGCTTTAAACAAGGGAACAGACTATGTGGCGATGGCCGTGGAGACCAGCGAGCAGATAGAGCAGACTGTGACCCATCAACTTGAGAAACTGACAACATACGATAATGACAATTAAAAAATAACGAACGATATGAAACGATTCATTTTATCGGTGCTCATTGCCATCACTGCATTTGCAGCCCATGCGCAACACGACTATTTCGACAAATACGCAGATATGGAGGGTGTGACCTCGGTATATGTTTCGAAGACTATGTTCAAGTTCATACAAGGATTGCCCATAGAGAGCGACGACGTGGACATGAGCGGTATCATCAAGAAACTCGACGGTCTGTATATCCTCACCACAGAAGAGCCTGAGATTATGGAGGCACTGCGCAAGGAAACAGCCTTCATCAACAAGAAAGGAGGCTACGAGGAACTGATGCGCGTCAAGGAAGACGGAGAGAAGGTGACAATCTATATGAAGGAAATGAAGAATGCTCGCACCGAATATGTACTGATAGTGGATAGCACCGACGAAGAGTTCGTGGTGATGATATTCTCCGGCACCTTACAACCCGAGGATGTGCAGGGAATCGTTAATAAGGAGTAATTCGGACTTTTAGTCTCATCCACGAATCCCCCCCGTTTCTCTAATGCGTATGCTCTTGCTGCCTGCGTCGCATCCGTCGCCAGTTGATAAAGCCGTAGATGTCGTTGGCAAGGAACATGACGAAGCAGGCTACCATAGGGAGATAGGCGAGGTCGTCGGCCGACGCGATGGCCCAGAGCACGATGAGCACTACATCATTGGCACCATAGCCGATGCCGTAATAGGGGCTGCGCAGGTAAGTAAGGTACGAGGCGCTGAAGCTGGTGGCCACGGAGAGGGTACTCACCCACAGGCTGGCTGTACCCAAGGCACGAAGGATAAAGTAGAAGGCGAAGGTGACGAGCAGCGTGAACACCACCACCTGCAGCCACTTACGGGGAGTCGTATGGGCGACCTGCACCTCGGCACTGCCCTCGAACGGATGGCGTAGCCACGACACGATGGCTGCTACGGCTATGGGAGCCGTCATGCCCAGGTAGGTGATGACCTCGCCATAGAAGCGCTGATGATAGGAGGCGATACCATAGAGGATGGCAAACACTACCACCAATACCTGCCCTATTACATACCCCTTGGCAATGAAGATGAGCGAGGTGACTCCCACGAGTGAGGCGGCAAGCGAGAGCACATCGCCTTGCGGAGATAGCAGATACGACAATGCCACCACGGCCATCGACGAGGTCCAGAGCATACGCTCAAAGCGGGTGAGAGAGCCAAAGGCACTGAGCATCCGGCGCAGTTGACGATTCATAAGTGTTCCTTTCATACTATCTACATATAAAATAAGAAAGCATCCTCCCGGTATCTTCTAAGACCTAACGATACGCGGACGGGATGCTTTGGTGTTTGCATCTGTGCTACCCGGTGGCAGCGGTTTACTATTTCTTGTGCAAATGTAGTAAATATTATGGGGCTACACAAGTTTTTTCAGCTCTTAACGGTAGTGGAAAAAATCCGAGCGCGCTTGGTGTTGCATTTCTGGCTCCTTATCTCTTTTTCGATAGCCATCGGCGCACTGGAATACTCCGTTTCTCCCGTTTTATTCCTTGTTTTTGCTATCCATGAAGATGGTGACGGGGCCATCGTTGATGAGGGCGCACTGCATGTCGGCTCCGAAAACGCCCGTTTTCACCGGCTTGCCGAGGGCAAGGGAGAGCTCGGCGCAGAACTGCTCGTAGAGCGGCACGGAGATGTCGGGCTTGGCCGCCTTGATATAAGAGGGGCGGTTGCCCTTCTTGGTGGAGGCATGCAGGGTGAACTGGCTCACCACGAGTATCTCTCCCTGGGTGTCGAGCACGGAGCGGTTCATCACCCCATCGGCATCGTCAAAGATGCGCATGTTGACCACCTTCTTCGTGAGGAAGGCGATGTCTTCATCGCCATCGGCCTCTTCGATACCTACCAATATCATCATACCTCTGCCGATGGAGGAGTACAACTTCTCGTCAATCGTCACTGAGGCTTCGCGCACGCGCTGTATTATGATTCGCATAACTTGAATGTTTCAATAAAAAGAGGGTGTGCACAGAAGCGTTACACACCCTCGGTATATGAATATTATCTTTTTCTTAGTAGACCTCCACCTTGGCTGCTGCAGCCTTGCACTTGTCGCGCAGAGCATCCATATCGCTGCCATTGGGTGCGTTGCACACGACTACTCCCATGCGGCGGTTTACCTTGGTGTAGGGCTTGCCGAAGATGCGGATGTCGGTGTCGGGTTCCACGACGGCCTCTTCCAAGCCGCGGTAGCGGGGCTGCTCCTTTGAGGCGATGGGCGAGAGTATCACGGCACTGGCTCCCATGCGGTATTGCTCAATCGCGGGGATGGGCAGGCCGAGCACGGCACGGGCGTGCAGCTCGAACTCGTTGAGGCACTGTGTGCCGGCAAGTGTAACCATACCGGTATCGTGCGGACGGGGCGAAAGCTCTGAGAAGTATACGCCATTCTCATTGCTGAGGAAGAACTCGACTCCCCAGATACCGGCACCTGTGAGCGCTGCGGTAACCTTGGCTGCCATCTCCTGAGCCTCGGCAAGGTGGTCGGGACGGATGGGAGCGGGCTGGAAACTCTCGCGGTAGTCGCCACCCTTCTGTACGTGTCCGATGGGAGCGCAGAAGCGGGTAGGACCATTCTGCTGAGTCACGGTGAGCAAGGTAATCTCGCTATCGAAACGGATGAACTCCTCGATGATGAGCTCCTTGATGTCGCCGCGGCTGCCTTCGCAACCATATATCCACGCCTGCTCAAGCTCATCGGCACTCTTCACGAGCGACTGACCCTTACCAGACGATGACATCAGGGGCTTCACCACACAGGGGAAACCAATCTTGTCGGCCGCCTCACGCAGTTCCTCCAACGATTTGGCATAGAAGTATTTTGCTGTCTTCAAGCCGAGTTCCTTGGCGGCGAGGTCGCGGATAGCCTTGCGGTTCATAGTATAGTTCACGGCCTTGGCACTGGGCACTACCTGGATGCCCTCATCTTCGAAGTGATAGAGGCGTTCGGTGCGGATGGCCTCAATCTCGGGCACAATGATATCGGGGCGGTGCTTGGCTACGGCAGCATCGAGGGCGTCGCCATCGAGCATGCTGAACACCTCGCACTCATCGGCCACCTGCATGGCAGGAGCATTAGCGTAGGCATCGCAAGCGATTACATACTGGCCCAAACGCTGTGCAGCGATGACGAACTCTTTTCCCAACTCGCCCGATCCGAGCAACAAAATCTTCTTATTCATAGTTGTATCTTGAGTTTTTTGAGTTTATGAGTTTTTTTGAGTTTCCACCTAGTCGGCAATCAGCGAACTTGCTAACTCATCGGTCATAAACCTGTTTATGACTGCGAAGATAATGCAAATTTTCGATTATGCGAAGGGGAAGGCGATATATTTTATCTCCTCCCTAGCACGCGCCTCGTGACCGTCATGCTGAATAGTGCTGCGGCAAGGCAGCCGAGGGCGTTGAAGAGGAGGTCCCGCCAGTCGGCAGCACGAGTGGGAGTGAGCGTCTGCTGCCCCACCTCGATGAGTCCGCTGAAGACGATGGGGGCTATGATGGCCCATAGGATGAGGCGCACCGCACTGGACTGGGCATGGCTCCTGAAATACTCGAACCACAGCACCGTGCAGAAGCCAAAATACATGATGAAGTGTAGCACCTTGTCGATGTTGGTGACCTCATTGAGCGGTGTCTCGGGCGGATTGAAGAAGGAGAGAAACAGGATGACGCCGATGATGATGATGGATAGAGGGTATCTCTTCAGATGATTCATTGTGACAATACTATATATATGTGTTGCAAAAGTACAATTATTCAGCTACATTTGTTGCATAAATCACTTTAAAACTTTCAGAAAACAGATGTGGCGTGCTCGGTTCAACTTCTCTCGGCAAGACCTCAGGGCCATCCTCGTGATAGCCATGCTGGTCGTAGGCATCATGGCATGGCTCTGGACTGAGCCGCTGTGGCAATCCGCGAGGCCCTATGAGGCTTATGCCACCGACTCGCTGCTGCAGGTGGTGAATGAGAAGCCTCAGCGCCGGCCCAAGAGGGAGTATGCCCGCTCAAGGCCCACCAGGAGCACCTCCGCCGCAAGGACTACGCGCAGAGCCACACCCAGTGCCGCTGCTGCTCCCGATACGGTTCGTCGCGAACATCCCTATGCCGAGTATATGCGTGCCAAGCTTGAGCCTGGCGAGCGGGTAGACCTCAACACGGCCGACACGACAGCGCTGATGAGGGTCCCTG
>JAZRFA010000034.1:0-25276 GCA_045661085.1 Bacteroidaceae bacterium | reverse complement strand
CGACACCTACCTCAAGCAGCACGAGAACCCCGAGGATTGCGAGTACTACCTCTGTGGTCCTCCCATGATGGCCAAGACCGTGCTCGACCTCCTCGACAGCCTCGGCGTAGAGAAGGATATGATCCACTTCGACGACTTCGGTGGATAATCCCCCTCCCTCGTGGTAATAAGAAACGACCCTCCCTGATTCAGTGGAGGGTCGCTTTTTATAGATAACTAATACATTCTTTGGGGATTTCTCTTTCCTTATCGCATTCGTTTGATGGAATCTTTAGAATAGAGGTGAATGGAAGGCATCTTCGATGTGCTCTATCTTTTGTTTCCCAAGTTCGCCAGTTAAGGTGATAATGTCAAATCTTACATTGAGATTAATACGGTGATAGCGTACGTACGCATTGGCGGCCTGTATGATCTTATATATCTTTTCATCGGTCACTGCATCCACGGCATCACCGAAGCGGTCATCCTTGCGTGCTTTCACTTCTATGATGGCAATGGTGTCATTCTTCTGTGCTACGATGTCGAGTTCCTTGTGCCCAAGTCTCCAATTGCGATCGCGTATCGTATATCCTCGTGCCATAAGGTAGGCAACTGCACGATCTTCGCTAATTTTTCCGAATTCGTTGTGTTGTGCCATAGTTCAAACTATTGTTATTTACAACGTGCTATTTCTCAAAACTTGCCCTTACCGAATCCTCTACGGCTACCGTGCTGTAGCTGCCGACTATGCCGACACCTGTGCTCACGTTGCTGTGTATGCGCACGGGCTCTGATACCAAGGCTCCTCCCGTAAGATTGTAGGCCGATACCGTGGTGAGGTAACGGTAGTAGTCTTCGCTCAGTGTCTCGAGCATGAAGTGATAGTGGTAGGTGGCGCTGCTCACGGTGTCGGCAGGGGAGATGAAGTCGCTGTTCCGGTCATTCCCGTCGGTCCAGCCGCTCTCGGGGTTGTACATGTCGTTACCGCCATTGCTGCTGCGAGGGAGCTCCATGAGCATGAGGAAGTCGATGACGGGCTGCCCATCCGCATTGCGCAGATGCTCGTCGGAGAAGGTGAGCGAGTTGGTGGAGGTCATGTAGAGCAGGTTGCCAAGGAGTTGCGAGGCGCTCTCGCTGTCAAGCACTAATCGACTGCTGCTCTCGGTGAGGAGGTAGTGGGGGTAGAAAGATTCGGAGGAAGTGAAGTACTCCTCCTCTGCATAGGGATAATAGTCTGTGTCATCTCCATATATCCCTTCGGGATATTGAGCCTCATAGGTTCCGCTATAGTCTATCGTCAGGCGGTAGTAGTTGGCCTCGTCGGCAGGGTCGTCGATGTGGAGGCTGATGAGCATGGCGCTGTCTACATCGTTGAGCATGGCGAGGCTCACGGGGTCACCGGGGTTCACGAAGGGTTGCATCGTGGTATGGATGATGCTGACAGGAGTATGGGGCATCACGCATTGCGTGGCGGTAGCCGTGCCCAAGGTGTGGGTGGCGGTGAGGGTCACCTCGTCGCCTGCCGTGAGGCGATATGTGCTACGGTAGTCCTGTGTGGAGGCATCGTAGGTGAGTGGCATCGGTTGGCCGTTCACCGTGGCGGTGACGGTGGCGTCGGCAAGGCGCTGGGGCGCTTCGGTGTCGAGGAAGTGTACGGTGCGGCTCACCGTAGCGGTGAGTGTGCTGTCGGGCATGAGCAGGGCATTGAGCACAAGTCTTGGGGAGCCTATCTCTGCGTTGTAGGGGACATCGTTGATGCAGGAGGAGAGCATCATTGCACTTGTTAGTGCAATAATGAATTGAAAATTGAAAAATAAAAATTGAAAATTATTAGTATGTCTTGTCATCGTTGTTTGCGTTAGAATTGTATGCCATAGCTGAATGAGGGGATGATGGGGAATATCGTCACCTTGCGTAGGGTGCGGTAGTATTGGTCGGTC
This sequence comes from Bacteroidaceae bacterium, assembly GCA_045661085.1. Lineage (GTDB taxonomy): Bacteria > Bacteroidota > Bacteroidia > Bacteroidales > Bacteroidaceae > UBA1189. The sequence goes on along the minus strand of JAZRFA010000034.1, from coordinate 23,357 downwards.
TCCCAGTTGTAACCCTCATAGAGGTATACCATGAAGGGATTCATGTTGCAGTAGGCATTGTATACGCTGAGGTTGATGGTGCGCTTGATGCGGGGAGCGCGCTTGAACTGCTTGTGGAAGTTTACACCGAGGTCGAGGCGGTGGTAGGGTTCGAGGCGGTAGTTGTTGCGTCCGTCAAAGTGACCCACGGTGCCGGTATAGTCTTCGGGACTGTGGGGTTGGTCCTCGTAGTAGTGTGTGTAGAGCGTACCGCAGTTGCCGGTGGCATATACCCATGTGGCCGAGAGGTCTATGCGGTCGTTAAAGCGGTAGGTAGCGGTGATGTTCACATCGTGGCGGCGGTCATACTTGGCAGGGAAGGGTAGTCCGGCATTGATGAGCTGTCCCTCACGGTCAAACTGGCGCATGGTCTTCGACCACGTGTAGCCTATCCATCCGGTGAAATTGCCTACCGAGCGCTGGGCGAGGAACTCTATTCCGTACGACCATCCGCGGCCCATGGCCACCTTGTCTTCCCACGAGGTGGTGCCCGTCATGAAGGAGCTGCCCTCACGGTATTCGAGCAGGTTGCTCATCCGCTTGTAATAGCCTTCGAGGGAGATGTCGCATATCCCCTCCAACTCGTAGTAGGCACCGGCAGCCACCTGATGGGCATTCTCGGGGAGAATCTTCTCCGTCACGGGTACCCAGAGGTCGGTGGGCAGACTGATGCTGCTGTTCGAGAGCAGGTGTACATATTGTGTCATATAGGCGTAGCCCGCCTTGAGTGAGAGATCATCGGTGAGCAGCATGCGGGCACTGAGGCGTGGTTCGAGGGTATGGTAGAACTTCTTGCCTACGGTGAAGGTGGCATAGTTGAGTCCGGCATTGACCTTCAATGCATCGGCTACCGTGGCATTGTCTTCCACGTAGAGCTGCGTCTCGTGGGCCAGGATGTCGGGGTTGCCAATCTCGGTCTTGTTCTCCTCTCTATTCTCTTCCTCTGTCATGGTCATCACGTCGGGGCGGAAGGTGTGGTGCGTATACGCTACGCCCATGCGCATGTCGTGATGGGGCGTGGGGTTATAGTGCAGTTCGGCCTTGGCGGTCTTGTCGTAGATGCCCGAGTTTATCATCAGCTCGGCGCGGTAGCTTTCGTTGAGTATCTTGTCTTGCTCGTCGAAGCCCATGCCCAGGCGGTGGCGGTATTGGGTGTAGTTGGTCGATACGTCGAGAAACATCTTCGGGTTGATGACATGGTTCCAACGTATGGCGGTGACGATATTGCCCCATTTCCACGACAGCTTGGCTGTGTTCATATAGTCCTTCGTGTCTTTCTCTTTGAAAGAGAAGTACATCTCATCATCGCCCGAATAGTAGCTCACGTAGAGGCGGTCGCGGTCGGAGAATTTGTGGTTGACCTTCGCGTTGAGGTCGTAGAAGTAGTAGCCCGCGCCATAGTTTGTGTTGTCGTTCTCAATGTTGGCCATATACCACAGTGCCGCATTGGTTATGAGGTCCGAGTAGGTGCGTCGTGCCGAGATATTGAACGAGGTCTTCCCCTTCCACAAGGGGCCTTCGAGGCTTATTTTCGACGATACAGCTCCTACATGTATATTGCCGTGATAGTGATGCATGTCGCCCTCCTTCATGCGCACATCGACCACCGAGGAGAGGCGACCGGCATAGTGGGCGGGGAAACTACCTTTATATAGGGTGACGTTCTTGATGGCATCGGCATTAAAGGCCGAGAAGAAGCCGAACATATGGTTAACATTGTATACGGGCACGCCATCGATGAGCATCAAGTTCTCATCGGGACTGCCTCCGCGTACATAAAGCCCGGCTGAACCCTCGGTTCCTGACTGCACACCGGGCAGCAGTTGCAACACCTTGAGCACGTCGGTCTCACCAAACATAGCGGGTACAGCCTTGATTTGTGCTATGGGAATGTCTACGGCACTCATCTGCGAACCTCGCACGCCGAGGTCGAGGCGGTTACCCACGATGGTCACCTCATCTAATTCCGAATGAGTGTGCAGGGCAAAGTTGATGACCGTATCTCGGGATAAGGTAAAGTTTCGTTTCTGTGAGGTATAACCCACATACGAGGCTGTGATGTTTACTGCGCCTTTGGGTAATGTCAGTGAATAGAAGCCATAAGCATTGGTTACCGTGCCGCTTCCACTTGTGCTGTCATAGAGTGTGGAACCTATCATTGTTTCCTCTGCCGAAGCATCGGTGACATAGCCGCTCACGGTATAGTGTTGTGCTGTCAATGGGGTACACAGCAGTGCCACCCACAGCAGGGCAATGAGTCTATTCATAGAGATAGAATATCCTATCCATCATCTGCCATTTGTCTTCGGCAGTGTCGCCTTCACGGCAGTCCTGAAAGATGGACATATAGTCCTCCCATTCTTGCTGGCGGGGTAATGTGGCGAGGCGCTCCATGGCGATGTCCCAATCAAAGTCGGCGGGAGTTTCTACAATCATGAACAGGCGATTGCCCAGCAGGTAGATTTCCATTTCGAGAATGCCCACTTCGCGTATGCCGTCGAGAATCTCAGTCCAAACTTCGCCTTGGCTATGGCGGTGTATATACTCACGGATGAGTGCGTTATCAGGCTTCAACTGCATCGTACGGCAGTAGCGTTTCACGGGTGCAGTATGCTGTTTGGTAATGTATCCTTTTTCCATAACTTATTCTTCTATTCCTGTCGGGCGCATGATATACAATTTGTCGTTAGGACGTATGCGGTCAGGCACCTTGAACGACACGTGCGCTCCCTTCTTTACCGTATCTACGGGTTTGAGGTTCACGCGTGCTTCGTCTAATGTCACATATATGGCACCGGTAGTATAGCCTGTGATAAGCAACTTGTCGCCCACGTGCAGCTCGGCAGCTTCAATGAGGAATTCTGCTACACCGATATTAGAGAAGTAACGGATTCCCTTGCCAGCATATACTTTGCGTTCGGTAGCATTGGAACCATAGTGGCGGGTCCATTCGCCAAGACGCTGTCCCAGATAGTAGCCGTTCCAGAAACCGCGGTTGAAGACGGTACGTAGGCGCTCGTCCCACCCGTCCTTTTTCTCCTCGGTGAGCGTACCATCAAGGTAGCTGTCAATGGCTTCGCGATAACACTCTACGACAGTCTTCACATATTCGGGACCACGAGCACGGCCCTCAATCTTAAACACGCGTACGCCGGCCTCCATCATCTCGTCCAAAAAGCGGATGGTCTTGAGATCCTTGGGCGACATCACGTATTTGTTGTCTACCTCCAGTTCGATGGTGCTTTCCTTATCGTTGAGGAGATAGGTGGGTTCTTCATCCCTTTTCACATCATATCCTCGGCGACACACCTGCATGCAGGCTCCGCGGTTGGCTGATGCGCCCAGCTCGTGCAGGCTGAGGTAGCACTTGCCCGATACGGCCATGCAGAGTGCTCCGTGACAGAACATCTCGATGCGGATGAGTTCACCCTTGGGACCACATATCTTCTCTTCCTGGATGGTCTTGTAGATGGCTGCTACCTGCTTGAGGTTGAGCTCGCGAGCGAGCACTACCACATCGGCAAAGCGGGCGTAGAACTTAAGAGCCTCGGCATTGCTGATATTGAGTTGGGTAGAAAGATGTACCTCCTGACCTATGCGGTTGCAGTACTCGAGCACTGCCACATCGGCGGCGATGACGGCCGAGATACCTGCCTCGTGGGCGGCGTCAACAATGGTACGCATCAGTGAAATATCCTCATCATAGATGATGGTGTTGACGGTGAGGTAGCTCTTCACGCCATGCTCATCGCATGTAGCAGCAATCTCGCGTAGGTCATCAATGGTGAACGTATTAGCCGATCGGGCACGCATATTGAGGTTCTCTATGCCGAAGTAGATGCTGTCGGCACCCGCATTTATTGCTGCAGCCAGCGACTCACGTGAGCCTACAGGCGCCATTATTTCAAAGTCTTTCCGATTCATGTTGCAAAAATACAAAAATAAGAGCGAACAATACGTATGATTCCATGAAATAAGAGAATTCGGTAACAACTTTTTCCTTGATAATTTTTGTTGATTAGGTGAAGTTGCTAACTTTGCAACGATGGCATGACCGTAAGGTTATCACATTGCCCTATGTTTAATCTTATAAAACTTATATTATGGAACAAGAAACGATTGTAAAACGTGAAATTACCAATGAAGCATTTGCTGTATTGCTTAAGAATGTGTACGCATGGATGGCGCTTGCTCTTGGCGTGACGGGTGTGGCTGCTATGTACGTATTAAACAACCAGCCGATACTCCACTTCTTATTTGAGCATTTTGGGTTGCTTATGGGCCTCCTTGTAGCAGAGTTGCTGCTGGCTGTGGTGTTTACGATACGATTCAATAAGCTCTCATTCAATGCAGCAAGTATACTGTTTGGTCTGTATGCCTTGCTGACAGGTGTATCATTAGCACCCGTTTTCTTTCTTTATACACAAGAATCCATTGCTTCAACCTTCTTCATTACGGCAGGCACTTTTGGAGCAATGAGCTTGTTTGGCTATTTCACGAAGAAAGACCTTTCTCCTTGGGGACGTTATCTCCTAATGGGATTGTTGGGTATCATCATCGCTTCGGTGGTAAATCTTTTCATGCAAAGCACAAGGGTGGAATGGATAACTACGTATGTCGGCATCGCGGTGTTCGTGTTGCTTACAGCCTATGATACACAGAAGATAAAGAATCTGATGGCCGAAAGAGACGAGGTGAACGAAGGTTCACTAAAGTTGGCGCTCTATGGTAGTTTCATGCTGTATCTTGACTTTATCAATCTGTTCTTGAAATTGTTGAAAGCTTTCGGTAAGCGCAAGTAATTGGTTCATATTTAAACATAACGAACGACCAGCCCCATGAGGCTGGTCGTTCGTTTATGATGTAGGCAATTATTTCAATCGCTTCACGCCCTGATGTGTCGGTATGACAGGTTTGATGCGGCCGTCGGGGTAGAACTCCATCTTGTCGATGCAGGTCTCGCGATGCCAGCCGGGACCTTTGCTCCAATCGATATAGTTCTTGTTGATGCGGTGGTATACGATGTACCACTCGTCTTTACCAGGAATCTGCAGTACGCTGTTGTGTGCAGGGCCATAGATTTCCTCCTCGGGGCGTTGGATGAGGATGACAGGCTCATCGGCTACCTTGATAGGACCGAGGGGTGAGGTCGATGTGCCGTAAGCTACGTGGTAGTTAGGCGACCCCGTGTCGTCAACACTCCATAGGAAGTAGTACAATCCGTTGCGCTTGAATACGTAGGGAGCCTCGCGGAAGGCATAGTCCTGCAAGGTGCCGCCTTCGGGAGTCATCAGTGTCACGCTACCCTCCACGATACTAACCATGTCGTTGTTGAGCTCGGCACCGGCCATGTAGCCATTACCCCAGTAGAGGTAGCTGATGCCCGTGTCGGGATCGGTAAATACGTCCACGTCAATCTGCTGACCATGGTGCTGGCCTTCGGGCAGGTAGTCTACAAGGGGCTTGTCGATGGCATCAGTGAAGGGACCCTCAGGGTTGTCGGCTATAGCTACGCCAATAGCTTTTCCCTTGCGGCGACCTGCATCGCCACTGAAGTAGAAGAAGTACTTGTGCTCATAGTTCACCTTCTTCTCGATGATAGCCGGTGCCCAAGCATTGCCGCTGGCCCAAGAGGTTTGGTTGCGTACGTCAAAGTTAATGCCTTCATAGCGCCAGTCCACGAGGTTGTCCGATGAGAAGCAGGTGTAGTACCAGCCACCCCAGCTGGGTTGTCCGTCAGTAGTGGTGTAGATGTAGTAGCGACCAGTCTTTTCAGAGTACAGCACCTCGGGGTCGGCATGGAAGCCGGGGAGGATGGGGTTACCGCTCCACTCCTTGCCCTCTACGATGACACAACCTCCATTGTGAGGGATGGTGAGTTTCACCTTCTTGTTCTTCTTGAATTGGAGCTCCTTGGTGCTGAACGCGTGCTCCTTGCCATCCGCGTAGAGCTTGGCGATTGAGCTGCCAAAGAATGAGAGGTCCACCTCAGTCTTGAGGTCGGCACCCGTGTTGTTGATGGCAGCTACATACCACACACTACCGTGGCGGCGAGCAAGGATGACATACTTGCCAGGATAACCGTCGATGTAGCGCGTCTCGTCCCATGTGGTGGGAATAGCGCGCATGAAGTCCATCGCCTCGGCAGGAGCATCTTTGAGGTTGTTGGGGGTGAGGCCAAACATCTGTACGGGGTTCTGGAAGAGCACAGCCGTGGCGAGCTGGAAGGCATCGCCCGTGCGGCGTGTGGTGCCACCATCATTGGTGCGGTTGAGGCGCTTGTTGAGGATGGTTCCGCCAAACTCCATGCAGCCTACAGCGTTGCGGATGAAGGGATGGAGCGATGCGTTGTAGGCTTCGTTGTCATCCCAGTATTGGTTAAACTTCAGATTCTCCGAGGCGAGCACGGCTTCGCTACCAACATAGTTGGGATACATGCGTTCCCAGCCACGAGGCAGGGTGCAGCCGTGGAAGTCACACATGATGCCATAGTCGTTGGCATCGGAGAGCACCTGTTCATAGAGGCGCATGGTCTCCTGCTTGTCGCCAGCCCAGAAGTCCACCTTGATGCCCTTCACGCCCATCTTCTGCATCCACTTCATCTCTTTCTTGCGAGCAATGGGGTTGGCCATGCGGTGATGAGGGCCTTGAGGCGCGTCGTTCCACGCACCATTGGAGTTGTACCAGAGGAAAGGCTCCACACCCTTGTCCTTGGCGTATCGGATGAGTTCCTCCACCTTCTCATAGCCAATCTGCTTGTCCCAAAGACCATCGATGAGGGTGTACTCCCAACCCATGGCGGCCGAGAGGTCGATAAACTTCTTCACGTCGTCATAGTTGCACGAAGCATCGTCCCATATCATCCAGTGCCATGAGCTACGGCCAAACTTATAGTCTGTTGAGGGCTCGTAGAGGGGCTTTACCACATCGAAGGGGATGGTAGTCTCCACGATGGGCTTGAGGTTGTCGCCCACGGTGATAGTACGCCAAGGTGTAGCGCTGGGCAAGGCAATCTGTGCGCCCGTGCTACCGAAGCCATTGTTCTCGCCCTCCATGGGGTAGGCGATGGTGTAGAGGCCATCCTTAGTGCCTTCGCTCAGGCGTGAGCCGCAGTAGTTGCCTGTCACCCCCGTCTCTGATACAAGTGCCCAGCAGTTGCCGATGTGGAAGAGTCCGGGGAAGGTGTATCCACGGCCATACTTTGAGGGAGTGCCCATAGGCTCATCGGCCACATACTCCTCTTCATAGCTCGGCTTCGTGCGCTTCCAACCCACCATGGGGTCAGACTGCGGGGTGAGGAATGTGGTGGTACCCTCGGGAAAGTCGAATCCCGTAGCCTCGGCATTCACTACGGCACAAGTGGTCTCGCCCACCGGGCGCAAGATATATTTGAAAGCAATATCGTTGTTGCTCACGTTGAACACCACGCGCATGAGGCGTCCACCGGGGAACTCATAAGCGGCAGACAACTGATTGGCTACATAGTGAACGTCGCTCACCTTGCTGCGGTTAAGCGTGTACTGCTCGTCAATGACACTTGTCTCTTGTGCTACCAGCTTGGCATCCTTGGTGTAGTCGCCTATATTGGTGATGAGGCCCAAGGGCGATGATTCGATGATGCTGTGTTCCTTGTAGTTGACGGTGTAGGATAGCTTACCGTCATTGTCCGATAGGGTCACCTTGAGATTGCCGTCGGGGCTGTTCACGCTGAGGTTCTCAGCACTCAAGAGCAGCGGTGTACCCAAGAGGAGGGAGAGAAAAATTTTTTTCATGATGATATTAGTTTGTTCCTTTCGTTACAAAATTAGTGCAAGCCGAGAGAAAAAGCAAGTTTACTTGCATTTTTCCGAGGCGTAGCCTAATTTCAAGCTGCGAAGCAGATTAAAATTAGTGCAACTGACGCACAAGCCGAGAGAAAAAGCAAGTTTCAACGAGTGAATGTAATGAGAAAGTTTACTATAGATTTATCGGAACTCCACCTCCGTAGTCAATGAGCGCGAGCCGCCATTGTTAAGTTCGGGTGTGTTGATGCGTATGTCGCAATCGATGACAAACACGTTTCCACTCTCTGAGCAGATGACATTCTCGTCGTGCATGTCGCTCAGGTAGATTTCTGGTGTTGCATAGGTCCAGTTGCGAGGGTTGCGTAGTTCGAACCCCATGCGTTGCATATATGTGGCAATATCCTCGTCACTCATTCGGTGACCTTTGATGAAGGGTTGCTCCACGATAATCTTGAAGTCCCCCTCTTCATTGCGACCAAATCCCAATACGGTGAGTTCCGTTTCGGGGAAATAAGCATTGTGCAGCGATATACGGTCGAGGGCAAACGCGGGTTCCACAAAGTAGTCCAGCCCGATAGACTTTATCAGCGTAGCCCCATGGTCATACACCACCGCTTCGCCTCCCTCGGCAATCTGCTCCCCCAATACATGAGTGAGCGAACCATCGATGTCATCAATCCATACGCCTACGGCCTTGGCCCATTGTTCTATTCTTAGAGCTTGCGTCTCTCCGCGTTGGCACATTCTTTTGAAGTCTGAGATTCCCGTAGCGAACGAATCTGCATCAGTTTCTGCTCCCGCGAGTAGGGTTGCAATGACATGCGTTGTACCTCCCGCTGCGCAGCCATACTGTTCGAGCGGTGAAAATCGTTTATAAACAAGCCTTTCGCTGATGAATAGTTCTGCATATCTATCAAGTTGTTGCAGCCCATCGGCAGTGAATCCCTCATCGATGATGTGGGAAACCGAAGCCCAAAAGTCTGCACTGTTAGTCATAATGATCAGCCTTCTCTCAGTTAACGAAACAAAGGTATAATTTTTTAGTTTAATCTCCAAATATCGGCAGACGCAGAGCAAGTCGTTACCCGATGTATGCAAGTTTGGAATTTAGATTCTCGACAATTCGTTATCGTCATTGTCTACAACTCTCCAATGACCACCATTGTCCGCACCTTCGCGTTGTATTAACCCTAATGCCTTTAAGCGTTTAAGATTATATTTGACACCATCCTCCGTCAAATCATCAATATGCATTGTCAGTTCTTTACGTGATGCTGTAGGATTCAGCTTCAGATAAGCCAAAATCTTTTCCTGCTTTTGAGATAGTTTCCGGGTAGCTTTCTGGGTAGTCTTCTGGGTAGTCTTCTGGGTAGTCCCCCCCCCATTTTCTTAAAATAAAATGTAGTCCACAGTCCACCTCCGTCATAATCGAATTGAGGCTCGGGAAATCCTTCTTTCTTACATGCAGCAATGATACGTTCGATGTCATTAAAGGCGCTTGCGTACTCCGTGTAGTTGCTAACTCTGTTGTGGAGAAAATTAAAATATGCCTCGCACAGATATATGCGAGGCTTTCTATATAGGTTTCGGCCAAGTTAATAGTTTTGTTTAATCCAACAAATCCTTTATTTTATCAATTGTCATTACTGACACTCTGATATTACGAGATTTAAAGAATGCTCTAATATTACTCTTTGTAGCTTTGGAGACACCTTCTTGTCGCATCCATTGTACAAATTCGTTTTTCCATACACCAACACTATTTGCCTCTAATTCTGAAAAGCGTTTGTTGATTTCTTCTTTGCAATATTCTGTAGCAGTATCTATCTTATCCCAAACTCCTCTTGGGACCAGCCAACTTCTGCTTCCTATCCCTAAGTGCCTGGGATATCCATTACGCGCCTTTGCAAATGTTGAACGGTCATATCCCTTCTGTAATGTAGGATAATTCTCCCACATAAATGAGAACATACTTTCATTGAACTCTTCTTGTGTCCATTTCTTCACTATAGGCAATCTCTGATAAAAAACTTTTTCGTCATCTCGTCTACTCGCTTGTTCGTCTTCATGAACTTGCGATCAAGCCTCTTTTTCATCCTCACTTAAATGCTCAGGAGGTTCATTGTTGAGGGGCACTGAGTCATAGTAGTCATCATCATTGTCTTCATCATCACTCCAGTTATTATCTAATTTCAATTCAATACTAGAAGGTTTTCTTGTCAACCGTGCTGCCAATAGCCTAGTATCATCTGTTTGTGATTCATCATTCTTCAGTGAAGTGTATTTATCTATTACATCCGATAAATCCTCAGACATTATTAAGTTTATTATTTCGTCAGAAAGTTTCATTCGGTCAACACATTCAATGTCCACCAAGTCCAAATGGTATTCTTCTATTAATCGTATTTTAACATTTATATCCATACTCCTCAATTTTCATATTCTATTATTCGTATTAGCCAATCATGAAAATCATCCACCGTTGCATAGGGATTCATCTCGATGTAGTTTATGGCATAGTCGAGCGACACGGAATATCCGTAGGTATTGTATAACTCTTCTACCAATACTTCGGCATCAATAGGAATGAACATTTGCTAGTTGATTATACAATTCATTGATTACACTGCTTTCAGCACCATTTATTTCGCTGCCTTTATCTTTCTCATATGCGAGCTTCACTTCTTCTTTTGATGCAGGAAGAGAGGTGGTATTAACACCGTATTGTTTTTTGATAAAGAGGACAATTTTATCCAAAGCAGAATATCGTGCTCTACTTTTTAGTTCTCTGCTATCTAGTTCCTCTATTACCAAAGTTTTTAATTGTTCGATTGTCATAGTTGCTACATTTAATTGCGATATTAAGAATCTAAAATTTTAATTCAATGTATTATAACTTTTGAATCTTTAACAGAAAATTCTTAAAGTTAATTCTCCAACATCCTTCCGCCAATTCTTGAAATTCACTACTACTATCCAATACTTTTTTTAGATTTCTAGCTACTGCGCTATTCCCTATGCGAGGCACATTGGCATCATATATAGTAAGATTAAAATCATAACCAGAGGCTAGTCTATTCCCTGCCGCCTCAAAATCCTGCTTTTTAAGTTGGAGTTCTCCGCCACCATCTTTCATTACCTCAATAATACGAGATAAGTTGTCCATCCAAATCTGAGTATACAAATTTTGTCTCATAGCATATATATTAAAAGTTCAACCATTCAGTCTTGAAGATTAGCAAAGGGTCGCTTCCCATTATGATTCTTCTTAAATTCTGCAATCATAGCAGCCTCCACCCTTCGCGAATCTTCTACGCATTTCCAACAAACGACCAAATCATCAGAGTCAGCCAATTGCCAAATGTATCGGCCTCCATAATGTCCTACATTTTTACCACTTCCAAATCTCATGTACTGTTTGATTCGCTTAAAAAGTTCCGTTGCTTTCCCTATATATACAATAGGTTCTGCATCTATCCAATTATAGCGAAGTTCGTCAATACTGACATTAGGCTCTTTATCATTATGATATCCACCAGTTCCTTTTGTTAAGAATTGTGGTTCAGCATCTTTCAATCGCAAAATCTGATAAACTCCCTCAACTTTAGGGATACCACCACTCTCGAAGTTCTTCTTCAAATCCCTAACACTCACGAAGCCTTCGAAGCCTTCGCACATAAGTTTTTCTTTAATGTTTTCCATACTCGCTCCTAACATTTAATTATTTTATTAATAAACCTTGTCACTTTATTCCCATCCTGTTTACTCCAGTCCACATATTCGAAGAATCGAATTTTAATGAGTGCTTCTATGAGATTTACTGTCGCATCATAGATATTCTTAGCCCCACTGAACTCTTCGAATTCATGACCATCGAAAGTGTAGAGAGGATTCTCTTCTGAACCTTCGCAGCAGATTTCCAGTCTTATTGCAAACTGTAATGACCTCTTGGGGAGCATGTCTATTAGCCTATCTAGTGACCAGGCAGGTAAGGCCTTACGGGAAATAGCCTCGCTATCAGGACTACCAAAGCCAATATATTCGCTACCATTATGCTCATATACATACATGTCGGCCGTTTCTGGCAATACACCAGCCTTCACTAAGCGGTTTGACTGCTTGTAATTGGTGCAAATCTGAGATGGTTTTAATTTAATCATAGACTATTCCTTTTTAATGCTTCTTGATAAACCTTATATACTCTCTCACGCAAATGCAGTGGACGAATAACTGTCAGTGAGCGACTCCGCGAAAGGAGTTCCATAACAAAGTCATTCGTAATGCGTAGGCGTAATGTGATCCGGAACTCCTCCTCGGTATCACAAACGACACGTTGCGAGTGATGCAGCGGTAGCGATTTCAAGAACTTGCCATCCAAGGCATCATAAGATAGTTCAATGTCCTCAACTGGTATGTCCGTTTGTTGCCAGATTCCGTATGAATCTCTGAATAGTTCATCGATATTTATAGACTGGTCGCGCTTAAACTTTTCGTGCTCCATCACTTCAATATTAGCTATTCGGTCTATTCCGTAACTCTTCAATGTATCCCCAACCTTTGCCAAAAGGTACCACCGCTGGTTCGATTCTTTCAAGAAATGAGGATGTGCATTGACACATATTACATTATCATTGTGCCTGACAAGGGTGTAGTCAAACTTTATTGGATGCTGCTTGCGTATGGAATCAATGAGTAGTGGCATTTGCTCACTACCTATGGGGCGATGATGCTCGGCCAAGATATACCGATTGTCCGCACTCTCGCTGTTTATGGCATTGAGTAGGTCAAAGTTCAGCAGCATCTCTTCCGTATTCGTAAAGAATACAGGTTGGTCGGCCTGCAAGCAGTAGCCATAGTTGTGTTTGTGCTCGATAGGGAATCTCAACTCACAGATATCAGCAATGTCTCTCAGCAAAGTCCTCATACTGATGTCAGATGAATAACCACGATACTCCAGTTCTCTGTTTACGTGTTGCAGCAACTCCCCTGCCATTACGTAACGACCCTTCTCTCTCTGCAATTTATTAATTATTAGCAGATACCTTGTCAATAATACAACATTCTTCATAGCATTACCATTTGTGCTGCAAATATATGCACTCCATGTGACATAACTTGTCACTCCACATACAAAAATCAGCAAATTGCGCATTATCCCAATAAAAAAGGAACGTGGACAACAACCTATCCAAACGTTCCAGGGTACTTGGCCGAAACCCACAGCGACAGATAAATTGCGCCCACGTATAACGTAGGCGTTTAACCAACTTATTCTTGTCACTGTTCTTTCCACGGCCAAGTTTCGGAACATTTTTAGAATAAATAGCAAACGCTAAATCAATATGTCTTACCACACCACCTCCCCATCATACGACAAGGGATGGCATGAGCATTGGCAAAGTTAGTGCAAAGCATGGAAAATGCCAAAAGTTATTTGCATTTTTCAGAACAACTCCCTACCTTCGCCCCCGAAACATCCAGAGCAGTGTAGCGCTGCACCAACCGAGCAGGGATGCCACGGTGGTCAAGTTACGATGTGGACCTATTTATTAACGTCAAAAAACATCCGATTATGACAAAGACAGACTCTTGCGCCAAGGAGCGTATCGGCTTCTATGAAGCGCGTTTCGCAAGCGAAACAATCCAGCAATTAGTACAGAACTTTAACGATCTTGCCGCCTCACATGGGTGGACGGCAGAGCGATCATGCTACTCCGCCGCTCTCATCCGCGAATTGCAACGACGAGGCATAGATCTCACGGCTATCGTGGGCAATGACACGGGATTGCCTACTATCCGCTACATCCATGTAGCCTACGATGAGGCCAACCATGCCTTGCTACCGATAGCATAAGTCTCACATACAACCGCCCCTCACCATCCTGCTGCTCGGATAGTGAGGGGCGATTATTATAATGATTTTCCTTGAAAGAATTATTTTTCCATGTCTTTCTTCTGTCGGTTCATCAGCATCTTTGTCTCTCGAAGTTCTTTTTGCAAGAGTTCCATACGCTCGGCTAAGAGTTCTTGGCTGGGCAGTGCTTCTTTGACTTTGAGATTGTCGTATGTGGCTACTCCCATCGGAGTGGCAATGCCCTTGAATGACCATTGCACTTCGGTCTTGTTCATGTCTGAGCAGATGAGTAGACCTATGGTATCGTTGTCGTCATCTGTCTTCAAGAGTTCGTCCACAGCATTTACATAGTAGTTGAGCTTGCCTGCATACTCGGGTTCAAAGGGACGGGCCTTCAGTTCGCAAACGACATAGCAGCGCAGACGGATGTGGTAGAACAAGAGGTCTATCTTGCGAGTGCGCCCACCTACAAGAATCTCCTTTTGTCGGCCGATGAAGGCAAAGCCTGTGCCCATCTCCAACAAGAGGTTGGTGATATTTTTTGTGAGGGCCTCTTCCAGTTCCGCTTCATCATACACCTCATGCCCTACGGTGGCAAAGCCAAAATCGTAGTTCTCCTTCAGCACCTCTTGCACGAGTTTGCTCCGCAATGCCGGCAGATGGTCGGTGAAGTTGTTGATGATCTTCCCTTGATGCTCGTAGAGATTTGCCTTGATGCAGTTGATAAGGGCATCACGACTCAGTCCCTGCTCGATTGTTTTACTGATATAGAACAGAGCTTCTTCGGGGGATTTACATCTGTATAAGATTTCTATATGATGTCTCCAAGGTACAAGAGCGAATGGCAAAGGGAAATCTTTACCAGACTGGTAAAGATTTTCACCTCCCAATTCTTTACCAACTTGGTAAAGTTTTGTTTTGTGCTGTTCTTCAATCCTTTGCAAATCTGCGGCAAGTAGGTGCAGAATCTCCGTCTTTCCTTGAGTATAGAATAAGTACCATCGCTTCATAAACCATAAATTTGAAGCAGAGAATCCATTCGCATCGGGAAACTCATGCTTCAAGTCGAGGCTAACCTGTTCTACAACACCTGCTCCCCAACGCTCTTCGGCTTTCTTCTGCACCAGGTCGCGTCCCAGTTGCCAGTTGAACAGCAATTTTTCGGCATTCACCTTCACGGCTGCTTTTACTTGTGCCGAGCGGTAACGATGTTTGATTTCGGCAATCCATGATGTATAGTCGGCATCAATATGGATGTCGTGCGACTTTACCATGCGTAGTTCTGTGGTCTGCGAGTCATGTGCGCTTTGCATAGATTGAGGTATTTGTTTATTGCAAAATTAATGACTATTCCCGATAATACCTATTTCTCGATAGTCTTTTTTGATAGGCCTAATGAGTTTTGACGGGTTATGATTATCCAAAGTCCATCTACGATGTGCCCCGTTTTTTAACGTCAATGATGGCGAAGACTATAGATGGAGTCGCGCTATTAGCTCTTGGCTATCTGCCTTTGGTCGTGGGTGCCGATAGAGGAAAAGCAAGGCTTTTTAACGAAAACGATTACGAAAAATGAAAAGTTCCCTTTTTTAGCTTAGGTATCGGTATTTGCTTGTAACTATCTGTAAATAAGAAAGCCGACGACCGATACCCCCGTTGCGGGGTGTCGGTCACACTAAACCCTAAACCCTAAACCGGTATATACTGCCTCTGGTTCTTCGGCCCTATGGCGATGAGTTTGCCTGCCTTGACGAGTTCCTTGAGTTTGAGGAGTGCGGTGTGGCGGCTACATTCGCAGATGCGCTCGAAGGTGGAGCGGCTCATGCTGTCGTTGGTGGCGAAGTACTCCGTGAGGCGCTTCTCGATGACGGCATCGGTGAGCTTCTTGGTGCCTGTGGGGCCTCCACTCACGACCTTGGCTGAGCGCATGGCATGCTGCAACTTGGCGCAAGGGGTGAAGGAGATGCGGCTCACGCTGATGTCCTTGGAGGTGATGTGGTCTTCCTTGCGCTTGTTGCCACAGGTGAGGGTGAGGCTGAAGGTCCCCAGGTAATCCAACTCCACGCGATTGCCGTCGAGGAGGGCATCGGCGAGATGTTGCCCCACGGCTTGCAGCACGGCCAGCACGTCGGCTTGGGTGATGCTGCTGGCATAGTTGATGGCATCGGCCAGCTTACTGGTGGTGATGACTTCGCTTCCCACGATGGTGACGCCCATGGCGGGGTTCTTCTTGGTGGCACGGCCGGTGAGGTCGTTGCGTTCGTAGAGTTGGTAGGCAATGGTGCCTGACTTCTTGGTGGTTGCTTTTTTCATGATGATATGGGGACAATAGACAACTGACAACTGACAATTTCCCAGAGTCTTTAATCTTTAACCGTGGCAAAGCCACATTAACCGTTAAAATTGCAATCTCTGAAGTAGCAAAATTGGGGTTGTTTTTCTGGTTTTTTACTTTTATTTCGCTAAAAGTTGAAGTTTGTTCTTTTTATTGTCCGCTGGGCAGCAGAAGCGCGTATGCAGTGCGGTGTATGCGTGTATGCAGAGCGGTGAATGCGCGTATGCCGCGCGGCAGACAATAGATTTGTTGGATGCAAAATTACGAAAAAGTTTGTCCACGAGCAAGCATTTACCCATCGAAAATATCTTATTGTGGAGGCTTTTCGGGGGATATATCTTTGCATCGTTATGAAAAAGTTTAATGGTAAAAATCTCCGCCGTGAAGTGAAACGTCAGCTCAAGGAGCTGCGCGGCAGAGTCAGCGAACAAGCTTCGCTTGCAACGAAAACGATGACGATGACGAAAACTTTCGATGAAGAGAAAATTTTCAACTCTCATCTTTCCACTTTCAACTCCCAAAGGCCTACATTGCCTGACCTGGAGCAGTTCGTGAGGCGCGACTATGACTTGCGCTACAATGTCTTGACCGAGCAGGCAGAGTATCGCCGTCGCGATGAGGCGAATGGCGAGTACAGACCAGTGACGCAGCGTGTGTACCGCACCTGGCTCACCGACTTGCAGCGGGAGGGCATGGAGTTCTGGAAGATCGATGGGCTGCGCACGGCCATAGAGTCGATGCACATTGAGGACTACCATCCTGTGAAGCACTACTTCGGCACCTTGCCCCAGTGGGATGGCGAGGACCGCATCGGGCCTCTCATGCGTCGCCTCACGCAGGATGAGGTGATGGTGGGCTACCTCAGTCGCTGGCTGCTGGCCTTCGTGGCGCAGGCGCAGGGTAGGGATGAGGCACTCTATGCCAACAGTGTGGCCCCCATCCTCATCAGCGAGCAGCAGGGATGGCACAAGAGCACCTTCTGTCGTCTGTTGCTACCGCCCGAGTTGAGGATGTTCTACACCGACAACTTCAACCTCACGGCCGAGAGCCAGTGTGAACGCCGCCTCACGGACTGCCTGCTCATCAACCTCGACGAGTATGACCGCTACTCGGCACGCAAGCAGAGCACGCTGAAGAACCTCATGCAGATGTCCTCGCTGCGTATGCGCAAGGCCTATGCCCGCAATGCCACCACGCTGCCTCGCATAGCCTCGTTCATCGGCACCAGCAACACGCCTTTCCTGCTCACCGACCCCACGGGCAGCCGCCGCTTCCTCTGCGTGGAACTCGCGGAGATGATCGATGTGGACACGCCCATCGAGCACAAGCAGCTGTATGCGCAGTGCATGTACCTATTAAACAGTGGGGAGCGTCACCACTTCACTGCCGAGGAGGTCAAGGACATCGAGCAGCGCAACCGTGCCTACCGACACATACCACCTGTGGAGGAGCTCTGCTTGAGATACTTCCGCCAGCCCCGTGAGGGCGAAGAGCCGCAACTGCTCACGGCTGCAGACATCTATGAGCACCTGCGCCAGCGCAACCCTCGTCTCCTGCGTGGGGTCTGCGAGCGGAACTTCGGTGCTCTGCTCCGCGAGTGGGGCTTCGAGCGCAGGGAACATAAGCACCGTAGGGTGTATAGGGTGGTTTGTGTTTAGGGTGTAGTGTTTAGTGTGTAGTGTTTAGTAGGTTGTGAGATGTGCGACCGACACCCTGCAACGGGGGTGTCGATCGTCAAATGTCATATATACAGATAGTTATGCGCGATTACCGATACCTAGACTGAAAAAGGGGAAACTTTATTTCTTTGGTAATGATATAGCTGCTTACACAATCATGTATTTCACGCGTTAGTGTCATCCTGAACGAAGTGAAGGATCTCGCAAAGTCTATTTGTGTAAGACTCCTTTGGGGAGATAAACCTCCCGTCGTCGCAACCGACGCTAATGCTCCGCGTCGGCCCAGCGCGGGATTCTTCACTTCGTTCAGAATGACATTGTATGCGGATTTTAGAGGAATGATGGGCTATAACTTGCCCCTAAATTGACGAAGAACCAAACTTTATTTTTTTGGTAATGATATAGCAGCTGTTCACCAACACTAAAATCTTAGCGATGGTGTCATTGCTTTCAGCGACCTAAAGGTTCCGACAAAGCGAAGCGCCGAGGGAGCTCGCGCTGGGACTTTACCAGGGCGCTTTATGGCTTCGCCATTTAATTCGGCTGCACTCGCAGAGAAATTTGTAAACTGAGTTTACATTTCGCTCGTTGGCACGAACTTTGCGAGATGCTTGCTTTTCCCCTACGGGCCAGCGACCTAAAGGTTCACAATGTTCAGCATGACACGAGACGTTTTTGGCAACGTCTCTATTATTGCCAATAAAAAATCAGAGCCACCCGTAAATATCGGGGCGGCTCTGAACGTTATGGTATGTGCTTCGATGTTACTTCTTTGCCTGCACGGCTGCTGCCTCGATGGGGAGGCAGGCCTTGTAGTTCTCGATGTAGGCATTGAAGCCGGCTACGTCTTCGGCAGTGGGGGCTATCTCTTCACCGGTGTTGCCGCCGAATACTACCTCTTCGAGGTAATCTTCGAGTGAGCGCTTGTCGGCATTGTTCACCAAATAAGAGCCGAGCAATGCCATACCCCAAGCACCACCTTCACCTGCGGTCTCCATCACAGAGATGGGTGAGTTGATGGCTGCTGCGAGGATGCGCTGGCCTACGCCCTTGGTCTTGAAGAGACCGCCGTGGCCGGTGATGCGGTCGACACGGATCTTCTCTTCATTGAAGAGGATGTCGTTACCAATCTTGAGTGCACCTACTGAGGCGTGCAGGTGGGCACGCATGAAGTTGGCGAGGTTGAACTTGTCACCTGCCGAGCGCACGAACAAGGGGCGACCCTCCTCCATGCCGGTGAGGGGCTCACCAGAGATGTAGTTGTAGGATACGAGTCCGCCACAGTCGGTATCGCCGGAGAGGGCATGGTTGTAGAGCTTG
Organism: Bacteroidaceae bacterium; assembly: GCA_045661085.1. Classification (GTDB taxonomy): domain Bacteria; phylum Bacteroidota; class Bacteroidia; order Bacteroidales; family Bacteroidaceae; genus UBA1189. The sequence continues at coordinate 4,346 of JAZRFA010000034.1, read as the reverse complement.
CCGAAGATCTCGTTCATGTCGACGGGGATGCCCATCAGCTCCTGATACTCTTTGAAGAGGTTGACCCATGCGTTGAGGTCTGAGGTGCAGTTGTTGCAGTGTACCATTGCCACGAGGCTGCCGTCGGGGGTGGTGACCATATCGATGGCTTCGTAGGGCTTGGAGAGCTCTTTCTCGAGCACGATCATCGAGAAGGATGAGGTACCTGCCGACACGTTACCTGTGCGCTGCTTCACGGCGTTGGTGGCTACCATGCCGGTGCCTGCGTCGCCCTCGGGAGGACATACGGGTACGCCTGCCTTGAGGTGGCCCGACGGGTCGAGCTTCTTGGCGCCCTCCTCGGTGAGGAAGCCGGCGTTCTCACCAGCTACCAATACCTTGGGGAGGATGTCGGTGAGCTTCCAACTGTAACCCTTGGGGGCTACGAGGGTGTCGAACTTGCTGACCATCTCGGCAGAGTAGTTCTTGGTGGTCGGGTCGACGGGTATCATACCTGATGCGTCACCTACGCCCAACACGCGCTCGCCTGTCACTTGCCAGTGTACGTAGCCGGCGAGGGTGGTGAGGAAGTCGATGTTGCCCACGTGCTCCTCACCATTGAGGATGGCCTGATAGAGGTGCGAGATGCTCCAACGCAAGGGGATGTTGTAGACGAAGAGCTCTGACAATGCTGCGGCTGCCTGGCCGGTATTGGTGTTGCGCCAGGTGCGGAAGGGTACGAGGATATTGGCATCCTTGTCGAAGGCCATGTAGCCGTGCATCATGGCACTGAAGCCGATGGCGGCGAGGGTCTCGATCTCGGTGTCGTACTGCTTCTGCACATCTTTGCGGAGGTCGGCATAGCAGTCCTGCAAACCGTGCCAGATGGCATCGATGCTATAGGTCCACAAGCCGTCGACCAACTGGTTCTCCCAGGTGTGGCTGCCCTGTGCGATGGGCTTATTGTCCTGGTCGATGAGGACGGCCTTGATGCGGGTTGAACCAAACTCAATACCGAGGATGGCCTTGCCCGATTCGATGGTTTGTTTTGCGGTTAAGCTCATGTTTCAATAATTTTTTTAGGAGTTTAGAAACTCTATTCTTTCTGTCATTCTGAGCGAAGCGAAGAATCTCGCAATCGTGTCTGGCAAAGTCCCAGCGCGGGATCCTTCGTTGCACTCAGGATGACACCAATGATAGGAATAATAGTCTGAACTCCTGCATTAATATTATCTCAGCGCCTTGTTCAACATGTAGTACACCTCATTGTTGCGGAGCTCCTGCTTGAAGGTGCTGGTAGTGGTGTTCTTGTTGATCTTCACGTACTCGATACCGGTGATCTCGGCGAAGTCTTCCCAGTACTCCTCGTTGATGTCGTATGAGAATGCGCTGTGGTGTGTACCGCCAGCGAGGATCCATGCACCGGCACCAATCTCGAAGGTGGGCTGAGGAATCCAGAGGGCAGAAGCCACGGGGAGGTTGGGCATGGGCTTGGGCTCGATGCACTCTACCTCCTGTGAGATGAGGCGGAAGCGGTTGCCGAGGTCTACGATGGTAGCCTTGATACCGTAACCGGTCTTAGAGGTGAATACGAGACGGGCGGTCTGCTGCTTGCGGATACCGATACCGAGGAAGTGTACCTCGAGCTTGGGTTTCTCCTCTACGGCAATGTCAGGGCAGATCTCGAGCATGTGGCTCTGGAGGCATGAAGACTGGTCGCCTGCGAAGTTGAGGGTGTAGTCCTCGAGGAATGAGCAACCCTTAGGCATACCCTGCTGGATAACCCAGAGTGTGCGGCAGAGGCAAGCGGTCTTCCAGTCGCCCTCGGCACCGAAACCGATACCCTCGGCCATGAGACGCTGTGAAGCGAGACCAGGAATCTGGTCGAAGCCCACGAAGTTGGGATCGTTGATGTCGGCATCACCGAGGTCATCGAAGTTGGTGGTGAAGGCGGTAGCACCCTCGTCGGCCAATACGCGACGCAAAGCGATTTCGGCCTTGGCTGCATTCTTCACCTTCTCCCAGTATACCTCCTCGCCACTCTCGTCGATCTTGATCTCGTACAACTTCTTGTACTCCTCTACGAGTGCGTCGGCCTCGGCGTCGGTAACCTTCTTGAGGTACTCCATGAGTGATGATACGGGGTAGTAGTCAACGTGGTAGCCCAAGCGCTGCTCGAACTCTACGCGGTCGCCATCGGTAACGGCTACGTTGTTCATGTTCATACCGAACATCAAGCAACGTGTGTTCTTGGCATCAGCAACACCAGCTGCTACGCGTGCCCAAACGGCAATCTTCTCCTGGGCCTCCTCGCTCTTCCAGTGACCGCAAACCACCTTGCGGGGTACGCGCATGCGAGTGCAGATGTGACCGAACTCGATGTCGCCGTGAGCTGACTGGTTGAGGTTCATGAAGTCCATGTCGATGGTCTCCCAAGGAATCTCTGCGTTGTACTGTGTGTGGAAGTGGAGGAGGGGCTTCTGCAAGGTCTGCAATGCCTTGATCCACATCTTGGCGGGTGAGAAGGTGTGCATCCAGGTGATTACACCTACGCACTTCGGCTCGTTGTTGGCGGCCTTCATCACAGCCTCGGCCTCCTTAGAAGAGTTTGCTGTGCCTTTATATACTACCTTGATGGGGAGTTTGCCACCATTATTGAGACCGTCGACCATCTCTTTAGAGTGTCCGTCAACGATTTTTACAGTTTCGCCACCATAAAGAAGCTGGGCACCTGTTACCCACCATACTTCGTATTGATCAAATAAGTTTGCCATAATCTTTAGTTCTTTTAAATGGTTATAAATAAAAGTTGTTGTTTCTTTTTGTTAGGCTTGAAAAGTTTTTATCGCAGTCTTGAAAAACTTTTTTCGCACCTGTGAAAAATCTTTTTTACACTAGTGAAATTACTTAGTGTTTTTGTCCCTTCTGACCGTAGTAAGCGTTAGGGCCGTGCTTGCGGTTGTAGTGCTTTTCAACGAGGAGGGGGTTCATCGTGGTCTCGGGATTGAGTGTGAAGGCGATGTAGGCCATCTTGGCACACTCTTCCATCACCTTGGCATTGTATACCGCATTGGCGGGACTGGTACCCCATGCGAAGGGACCGTGGTTCTTTACCAATACACCGGGGGTGTGGTCGGGGTTGATGCCCTCAAAACGCTTTACGATGACGTTGCCTGTCTCCAATTCATACTCACCCTCAACTTCCTCCTTGGTCATTGCCTCGGTACAGGGAATATCCTTGTAGAAGTAGTCGGCGTGTGTGGTGCCGATGTTGGGGATGTCCTTGCCGGCCTGTGCCCAGGCGGTTGCAAAGGTGGAGTGGGTGTGTACCACGCCCTGGATGTTGGGGAAAGCGCGGTAGAGCACGAGGTGGGTGGGAGTGTCGGATGAGGGGTTGAGGTCGCCCTCGACAACTTTACCCGTGTGGAGGTCTACTACCACCATATCTGAGGCTTTCATGTCGTCGTAGCTCACACCGCTGGGCTTGATGACTACCAAACCCTTTTCACGGTCGATGCCCGACACGTTGCCCCACGTGAAGATGACCAAGCCCTGCTTCACAAGGTCAAGATTGGCTTGGAATACCTTTTGTTTGAGTTCTTCTAACATAGCTATTATAAATTAGGTACGCGCGTACGCGCATTATAGTTTGAATTTAAGTGTTTTCTTGTAGTCCTCTTCGTTGAACTTGTAGAGGGCAGCTCCGCGACGCGATGTCAGTTTGTCGATGAGCTTGGTCTTTTCTACATAGCCCAATTCGGCCACGCGTTTTCGGAAGTTTCGCTTATCTATAGATTCTCCATTGATGGCTTCGTAGAGCGTCTGCAGTTGGGTGAGCGTGAAGTGCTCGGGTAGCAGATGAAAGGCTATCGGAGTGGTGGCTGCTTGTATTCTCATAAGGTGGTGTGCCTTACAAACCATCTCGGCATGGTCGAAGAGTAGGGTGGGCACTTTGTTGATGTTGACCCAGTAGGCATTGTGTTCCTCTACAAGTTGGCGGTCATACTCGTTGATGTTGATGAGCGCGTAGTAGGCGGTAGAGATTACTCGCTCGCCTGGGTCGCGGTCGACCTGACCGAATGTACCCACTTGCTGCATGAACACATCGGTGAGCCCGGTAAGCTCAGCGAGCACGCGCTTGGCAGCATCGTCCATGCACTCGCCCTCTTGTACGAATCCGCCCATCAGCGACCACTCACCCTTGCCAGGCTCAAATCTTCGTTTCAGCAGGAGGAGATTAAGCTCTCCTCCGCTGAATCCGAAGATGATGCAGTCCACCGCATGGTAGAACCTTGGATGTTGCGAATAGTATCCTTGCATCGTTCTTGATTACCAGAAGTAGATGTAGAAGGCTACAGTGATGCCGA
>JAZRFA010000033.1:0-4646 GCA_045661085.1 Bacteroidaceae bacterium | reverse complement strand
TCGCTCAAGGTGAGCGACCAGTTGGCAGGCCGTTTCTTCGACGCCTACGGTAACGCTATCGATGGCGGTCCTCAGATCGAGGGTAAGGAGGTCGAGATCGGTGGCCCCTCGGTGAACCCCGTACGCCGTAAGCAGCCCTCTGAACTCATCGCTACCGGTATCGCAGGTATCGACTTGAACAATACCCTCGTGTCAGGTCAGAAGATTCCCTTCTTCGCCGACCCCGACCAACCCTTCAATCAGGTGATGGCCAACGTGGCTCTCCGTGCCGAGACCGACAAGATCATCCTCGGTGCCATGGGTATGACCAACGACGACTACCTCTACTTCAAGAACGTGTTCTCTAACGCCGGTGCGCTCGACCGTATCATCAGCTTCATCAACACTACAGAGAATCCCCCTGTAGAGCGTCTGTTGATTCCTGATATGGCATTGACTGCAGCCGAGTACTTCGCTGTTGAGAAGAACGAGAAGGTGCTCGTGCTCCTCTCTGATATGACCTCGTATGCCGACGCCTTGGCTATCGTGTCGAATCGTATGGACCAGATTCCCTCTAAGGACTCTATGCCCGGTTCGCTCTACTCAGACTTGGCCAAGATCTACGAGAAGGCCGTGCAGTTCCCCTCAGGAGGTTCTATCACCATCATCGCGGTGACCACCCTCTCTGGTGGCGATATCACCCACGCTGTGCCCGATAACACCGGTTACATCACCGAGGGTCAGCTCTTCCTCCGTCGCGATAGCGATATCGGTAAGGTTATCGTAGACCCCTTCCGCTCACTCTCACGTCTGAAGCAGCTCGTGTCGGGTAAGAAGACCCGTAAGGACCACCCGCAGGTGATGAACGCTGCCGTGCGTCTCTATGCCGACGCTGCCAATGCGAAGACCAAGATGGAGAACGGTTTCGACCTCACCGACTACGATGAGCGCACACTCGACTTCGCCAAGGACTACTCAAACCAGCTCCTGGCTATCGACGTGAACCTCAACACCACCGAGATGCTCGACGTTACCTGGGGCCTGTTTGGCAAGTACTTCCAGCCCGAGGAGGTTAACATCAAACGTGAGTTGGTAGAGCAGTACTGGCCCAAGAATGATTAATTGATAATTGACAATTGATAATTGATAATTGAGAATTAATGGATTGGCATTGCACTCATTATCCATTCTCCATTTTCAATTATCCATTTAGATAATAATAAAACGTGGCTATAAAATTTCAATATAACAAGACGTCCCTGCAGCAGATTGAGAAGCAACTCAAGGTGCGCCAGCGTACGCTCCCTATCATCAAGAACAAGGAGAGTGCCCTGCGCATGGAGGTGAAGAAGTGCAAGGAGGATGTACGCCGCCTGGAAGCTCAGCTCGAAGAGCAGATCCAGGCCTACGAGTACATGTTTGCCCTTTGGAACGAGTTTGACGCTTCGCTCATCGGTGTGAAGGACGTGCATCTTGATGTGAAGAAGATAGCCGGTGTACGCGTTCCCGTGCTGGGCGATGTCGACTTTGATGTCAAGCCTTTCAGCCTCTTCGGTGCTCCCAAGTGGTACTACGATGGCATCAACCTCCTCCAGGGGTTGGCCAAGACGGCCCTTGCGAGTGAGTTCATGGAGGCCAAGCTGGGACTGCTCGAGCATGCCCGTAAGAAGACCACCCAGAAGGTGAACCTCTTCGAGAAGGTGCAGATACCCGGATATCAAGATGCAGTGCGTAAGATCAAGCGTTTTATGGAGGACGAGGAGAACCTCTCCAAGTCGTCACAGAAGATCCTGAAGACGCTGTTGGAAAAACGTGCCGAGCCGGTGGGTGCCCCCGACGAAGCACTTAACGAGATGGAGGAAGCACTATGATAACAAGAATGAAGAAACTTACGTTCCTCGTATTCTATAAGGAGTATCAGGAATTCCTCGAACGCTTGGGTGACCTCGGCGTGCTTCACGTCATCGAGAAGCAGCAAGGAGCCCTCGATAATGCCGAGGTGCAGGAGCAGATGCGCCTGCTCTCACGCTACGCTAATGCGATAGAGTCATTGGAGAAGGTTGCCTCCGAGCCCTCAGCAAACTCTGAGCTCTCCGAGCCCTCAGCGTTGTTGGCTCAGTACGACCAGCTCCTTGCCGACAAGGCCGCTGCAGAGGCTCGCTTGCAGCTCCTCGCCAAGGATGAGCAGGTGTTGGCACCGTGGGGTAACTTTGAGCCCCAGTCGGTGGAGCGTCTCATCAAGGCGGGTTACGACATCAACTTCTTTGCCTGCCCCGAGCGCCTGTATAAGGAGGAGTGGGAGAGTGAGCTCAATGCCATCGTCATCAACGATGACAAGTCGAAGGTGTACTTCATCACCGTCACCGCTCCCGGTACCGAGATCAGCATTGAGGCTGAGCTATGTCGCTTGCCTCAGGTGTCGCTCGATGCCCTGACCATGGAGATGGCCGATCTCTCAGCCAAGGTAGCCTTGATAGATGCCGATATTGCAGCCTTTGCTAATGCTCATCTGTCTGCCTTCAAGGCTGCTCATGAGGCTGTGCAGGCCGATATCAACTTTGCCAAGGTGGCCCTCAGTGCCGATGGCGTGGCCGACAACAAGCTGATGCTCCTCCAGGGCTGGGCACCCGAGAAGTGCTTGCCCCAGCTGCGCGAGAGCCTCGACAAGACCGGTCACTACTATCAGATTGACGACCCCACACAGGAGGACGATATCCCCATCCAGCTCAGCAACAACAAGTTCTTCCGACTCTTCGAGCCGCTGACCAAGTTGTACATGCTGCCCAAGTATGGCGAGCTCGACCTCACCATGTTCTTTGCGCCGTTCTTCATGCTGTTCTTCGGCCTCTGCCTCGGAGATATGGGTTACGGAGCTTTGATCATGTTGGCATTGCCCGTGTTCACCAAGCTCTTCCAGCTCATCAACCCCGAGTTCAAGAGCTCCTTGGTGTTCCTCTTCGGTCTCTCTACCGTGTTGTGTGGTACGTTGACAGGTACGGCCTTTGGTTTCAGCCTCTACGACATCGACCTCCCCTTCTTCCAGAAGATGAAGGCGTTGCTCTTCCAGGACAATCAGGCCATGTTCTACCTCTCTCTCATCATCGGTTGTGTGCAGATACTCTTCGGTATGGTGCTCAAGGCCGTGAACCTCACCATCCAGCTGGGCTTCAAGTATGCCGTGAGCACTATCGGTTGGATTCTGCTCCTCGTGGGCGTAGCCGTAGGCGTTCTCACTGGCTCTATGGGTACTACCTGGTTCTTGGTGCTGATGATTGTGGCAGGCTGCATGATCATGCTCTACAACAGTCCTGGCAAGAACATCTTCCTCAACATCGGCCTTGGCCTTTGGGATGCCTACAACATGGTTACCGGTTTGCTTGGCGACGTGCTCTCATACGTGCGTCTCTTCGCTCTCGGTCTCTCGGGAGGTATCTTGGCAAGCGTGTTCAACAGCCTTGCAGTAGGTATGAGCCCCGACATCCCCGTAGTAGGATTCCTCGTGACTGCTCTCATCTTCCTCATCGGTCATGGCTTGAATATCTTTATGAATATCCTCGGCTCAATGGTACACCCCATGCGCTTGACATTCGTGGAGTTCTTCAAGAACTCAGGCTACGAGGGTGGTGGACAGGAGTACAAACCTTTTAAGAAATAAGGAACGAAACATCGTATAATGTCATTCTGAGCAATGCGAAGAATCTCGCAAAGTTTTGCATAGTCCTAGCGCGGGATCCTTCACTTCGTTCAGGATGACAAGAAAAAAGAAACGAAAAATAACAAAAAAAATTAATAACAACTTAAAAAAACAACACAATTATGAATGCAAATTCTTTTATCGCCTATTTGGGCATTGGTTTGATGATTGCCCTTTCGGGTATTGGTTCAGCTTTCGGTGTAACTATCGCTGGTAACGCAGGTCTTGGTGCGTTGAAGAAGGCTGACAAGTTCGGTAACTTCCTCGTGCTCACCGCTCTTCCCGGTACACAGGGTCTTTACGGTTTCGCAGGTTACTTCTTGCTCAACAGCTTCGGTATCCTCACCGCTGACATCACCTCACTCCAGGCAACAGCTGTATTCGGTGGTGGTCTCGCACTCGGTCTCGTAGGTTTGTTCTCAGCTATCCGTCAGGGTCAGGTATGTGCTAACGGTATGGCTGCTATCGGTCAGGGTTACGACGTGTTCTCTAAGACCTTGATTTTCGCTGTATTCCCCGAGCTCTACGCTATCGTATCACTCGCTGGCGTGTTCCTCATCGGTTCTGCAGTAGCTTAATCTACAATCGAATAATCATATATAGCGGCAATGCTCCACGCGGAGTGTTGCCGCTAATATTATTTGCTAAGGATGTGGAATGATATTGTTTGCCGTAACCAAAGAAATTTTGTACTTTTGTGGACATCAATAAAAAGGAATGAATATGAGACGATACGGTATATGCGCTATGCTGATGGCAGTCGTGGGGCTGGTGCTCGCAAGCTGCATGCGTGCCGATGACAGAAGATACGACGAAGGTGTGTCGGTAGAGCTGGCGCAGTGGCGCAAGGCGACCATTGGTGATCTGAGGTATGTTTTGCAATTTACCATCCCGGAGCTGAAGAACGAGGCTGTAGAGGGCGAGGCGTGCATACGCTTCGTCTTGCAGCAGTGTCAAGAGGTGGTGCTGGACT
>JAZRFA010000032.1:0-10954 GCA_045661085.1 Bacteroidaceae bacterium | reverse complement strand
TTCTCGGCAAAGCCGTGTGCAGCGCGGCATGAGGTGCAGTCGATGGGATGTATGTGCTCTTCACCCAACTCGATGTTCAAACCCTTGAGCATGGCGTGTATCTCCTCGAAGGTGAGCACGAAGTTTACCTTACCCTCAAGGTCGTCGCGACGAGCCTCCTTACGCTTGGCGATACAGGGACCTACGAAGACGAACTTCGCATTGGGGTACTTCTCGCGAGCGATGTCTGCGGTGTATACCATGGGTGAGTAGGTGGATGAGATATACTTCTGCAGGTCGGGAGCGTGCTTGCGTGCCATCTCCATGTATGAGGGGCAGCATGAGGTAGTCATGAAGGGCTGCCCCTCGGCAAGCTTCTCGGCAAACTCATGTGCCTCGCGCTCGGTAGTCACCTCGGCACCGCGTGCCACCTCGATGACATCCTTGAAGCCGATGGCCTTGATAGCGCCGTATACCTGTTCGGTGGGGGCGTTGTACTGTGAGAGGATTGAGGGAGCTACCATAGCTATCACCTCTTCGCCTCGGCGGATGGCTTGCAATACATCGAACACCTGTGAAATCTCGAAGATGGCTCCGAACGGACAAGCGTTCATGCACTTACCACAGTAGATACACTTGGTCTCATCGATATGCTCTACACCGTACTCGTCCTTTGAGATGGCGCCTACGGGGCATGCCTCTTCGCAAGGTACGGGGATATATACGATAGCGTGGTAGGGACAAGCGGCGTAGCACTTACCACAGCTGATACAGTTCTTCTGATTGATACGACCCTGTGAAGTGTCGGGGTCGAACTCGATGGCATTCTTCGGACAAGAGTGTTCGCATGAGCGAGCCTCACAACCACGGCAGAGGTTGGTGATGGCATAGTTGGTACGCACGCATGATGAGCAAGCCTCGTCGATGACGCACATGATATTGTCCTTCAACTCCGTACGATTGAGCGCCATCTTGGCATACTCGGTGAGGGGAGTCAGTTCGTCGGTCTCGTCTTTCATGTCGTAGCCCAATAGGGGGAGCGACTTGTACTTCAGTACCGCACGCTTCTTGTGTATGCAGCATCGGCCACTGTGCTGAGAGCTACGCGGCACAAATTCGATGGGTACACGGTCGGCATCGGTGGTCAACTTATCTTCACTCCAAAGGCTCACAAGCTTGGTCAAAAGCTTCTGGCGCACGATCATTACATTGTTCTTAATAGCCATAGGGTATCAATTGTCATGTTTTATCCGAGCAAAGTTACATATTTATATATCATATGCAAAGAAAATGTCCGAAAATTATCTGTCAAGTGTTAAAACAAAAGGAGCCACCACCCGAAGGTGATAGCTCCCAGCTATCTGAATTGTCAACTATTCTTTGCTAAAGCATGACTTTTACGCCATTGACGATGTAGATGCCGTGGGGCAGTCCCTGCAAGCCTGTCTCGGCAGGTACTCCCTTGCGTACGAGGCGGCCTCTCATGTCGTAAACGTCGATGAGGCTGTTCTGCTCTGTCATCACATTCTCGATAGCATTGCCGAGGTTGATGTAGGTGTTGTCCTTGCAGATGACTACGCCGTGGGTGGTGTCGAGTACGGGGTATGCGTCTTCGCCGAGGGTCTGATACCAAATAGGGTTGCTTTCGCTCTGGCCATTGAGTTCCCAGCATACGCTACCGCTAGCAAACTCCTCTTCGGTGCGGAAGTGACACGCTGTAACCTGACCATTGTTGGCTCCGATGAGCATGTCGGTAACCTCTAGACTGTAGCAGTTCTGTATCGTGCTACCGCTATGGAGCTGTCCTACCAGTGCACCGCAATCGGCATCGCTGCCTGAAGTCCTGACCTGTGTGCTTGCTACGTAGCAGTGGTCGATGGTGGCTGTCTTGCTAGCCGAGTAGCTGCTGCCCACGAGACCGCCCGCTACACCTGATACGCGCAGGGTACCGGCATAGAAGCTGTTTGACAATGTGCCGTGGAGCTTACCTACGAGGCCTCCCGCATCCTTGGTCGCGCTCAAGAGGTTGACCTTACTGTAGCAGTTGGTGATTGTCGTAGGAGCCTTGTCGGTACAGCTACCTACGAGTGTTCCTGTATGGTTGGCGTAGGCGAAGTTCTCATCGGTACGTCCGCTCTCGAGGCAGATGTTCTTGATGGTGGCGCCCTCGGTGGTACCGAACAGCATGGCACCGAGATTCTTCAGTATATGCCCTTCGCCATCGAACGTTCCCTTGTAGGGGTATGCCACGCTACCTATCGGGTTCAGTCGTGAGTGGTAGAGTATCAGGTTGAGGTCGGCCTTCAGCACGGCATTAGCATTGACCATACCATTGTTGACCTTTTCGGCAAAGGCTATCAGGTCTTCTGAATTCTTAATCTCGAATGTCTTGCCCGTGCCGTCATCTATCACGCCAGGCTCGTAGGCGAGGTACTTGTCAATCCATGCGATACGGCCCGTGATGTAGTTCTTGAGGAATGTGACCTCCTCCTTATAGTTGGCTGGCACGCGGGGGTTGCTCTGTACGGCAGTGCTGAGTATCTTCCAGCGTGTGAAGTTCAAGGCTTGTGACTTGTTCAGCACCTTTCCGAGGCTATCGATATAGGCATTCAGTGACTCGGCCTCATAGGCACCGCTGTCGCGCATGTACTTCCACATCTTGCGCAGCTCCTGGTAGGCGTTGGGATCACTGAGAATGCGGCTTACGAATGACTTCATGTTACCCGCAGCAGAACCATTCTTATACACCCAGTCGGTACGCTCATTCGAGGGATATATGGCTCTCGCATTGTCAAAGGCGAGGTCGAAGTCCCAGCAGGGACCTACATGGAAGAGGTCGTCATCGCGGTCCTTACACATATATACACTCCAGTAAGAGTCAAGGTTACCGGCGAACTCGCCCACGATGAAGTACTTCAAGAAGCTGTTCAGGTCGAGTCGGCTACGATAGCCCTGCTCCATATCGGTGTAGTTGCTCGCGTAGAGGCGGCTCTCCATCTCATTGAAGTAGCTCTTGATGTAGTTATACTGTGCGGGCACGATGTCGTCCTCGTCGGGGCTCTGTATGGTGACGGGGTTGCCTCTGTTGCTGGTAAACCACGATTGTGAGGGCTCCTGATTGGCATATGCATCGACCTCTACCAAGTATCCGCCTGTGATGTAAGGGTACTCGATGTCGGTATCTTCCATCTCAGTGATATTCATGCGCTTGGGGTCGATAGTAATCTGGTCACACAGCTGATAGTTTCCCTGATATTCACCATTCATGATTACATCCACCGACTGTCCCCACGGGGTGTAGGGGAAGCCTATGCGTCGGCTCATCTCAAAGGCGATGAAGTTACGCATCAGTCCCTTGTCGCTATAGTTATTGATGAGGGTCCACTTCTTGGCCTTGGCGGGGCTCTCCAGTGGCGAGTCTTTGAATATGTGCTGGCTCTTGCCAATGAACTTCACGCGATAGGGCTTCTTCGGGAAGGTTGCCGAACCATTACCCCTCACTCTGGTCGTGATGGGCTGCTCCTGTATGCGTGTGCCATCGTCATAGATGATGGCGATGTTGGCCTCAAAGTCCTCGCCCTTTACCTTCGGGTTCTCTCCCGTGTAGGTGTGTATGGTCACCGTAGGCAGATTGGTCAGCTGATAAAACTTAGAGTCATCGCCCTCGCCCTCGTAGCCATAGAATGCCAGCTCGGAGAGGTTACATCTTGCGTCGTTCGGACCTACGTAGCGTACGTATCTGAATCCGCGGCTCACCTTCACGCTCTGGTAGTGCATCACCTTCGTCGTCTTCTGATCAGGCACGATATACAGAGGCACCGCATCCAAGAAGTCAGGGTCATTGGCGCCCTCAAACACGGCCAATTGGCAACGCTCAGGTCCGCTACCTGCCACGCGAGGCGACCATCCCACTCGGGTGATAATGTGGGGCTTGCCCAAGTCCAGGCCTACCCATGTATTGTTGCGCTCATACGAAGCAAAGAAGGTGTTGTAGTCACCGTCAAAGACATTTTCCTTCGTATTGACAGTCGTAGACTGAGCATTGGTATCGTAGTCCACACTGTACTTGGTGCCGATGATATCGCCCGTCAGCTTCTTTGCACTCTGCGCAGATGCTCCAAACGCCGTCATTATCAGTCCGATACATAGAAATAAACGCAAGAAATTGTTCTTCATGTCTGTCATGTTTATGTGTTCAATCTACAAAGTTAGTGATTTTCTTACAAATATCATAATATTAATCACTCACTTCGTGCCTGATGCGTGTGCAGTCATAGGGAGCTTTGTTCAGACTCGATGCGAATGTTAAGACTAACCATTCAAACGATTTGACACTTGCGTTAATTCCGCGGTGTCAATGGATGGTCGTATAAATAAATATAAAAGTGATTACATGTAGGGCGATTCGAATACACTCATGCACCTTCCGTGAATCTGAGGAGGGTGACTTGTTGAATTCTGTCAAAATTGTCGTAAATAATCGCTAACATGTCGTAAACGAGTGTGATAAGGTGTGTTTTCTGTCGTAAATACTGTCTGTGATTTGGCGTAGGCGTAGTGAACTGTATGAACCAGCGCTGTCTCTATAGACAAACAGAGCCACCCGATGAGGGCGGCTCTGTTGTGTTCAGTATTGCTCTGTTATTGTTGCGGAGCTTTAACCTCGACCTTTTGAGTGAAGATACGGGTCTTCATGTTAGGTCTGATGCCTATAGCGTTGATGGTGCAGGGCTCTGCTATCTTCAGCGTATCCTCGTAGAGGGGCGATGCTTCGGTGGGCTCGCTACCGTCAAGCGTGTAGTGGATGGGGCAGTTGTCTATGGTCTTGAGCGCTACCTTTACCACGCCCTCGTTGTCGTCCTGGACAAGTTTTGAGGTGATGAAGAATGCGTGGGTGGCATAATTGTACTGCTTCAAGTCATAGAGCTCTACCATGCGAGGCAGACGGCTGAGGAAACATTCGTAGTTTCTCTTGTCAGCGCTGCTCCATTGTACCTCAGAAAGTGCGGCTATACGAGGCATAAGCATGTACTCCGCATACTTGAAGGTGGGGATATACTCTGTCCAAAGATTGGCCTGTATACCTATGATATACTTCTGCTCCTCGGCACTCAGTACTTTGGGCATGGGGTTATAGTTGTATACGCGCTCCAAAGGCAATCTGCCGCCGATGGCGAGAGGTTCGTTTCTGGTGTCATAAGACTGGTAGTAGTCGAAATAGAGATAGGTGTGGGGAGTCATGATGACTTTGTGCTTCTGGCGTGCTGCCTCGATGCCACCTTCCTCGCCTCGCCATGACATCACTGTAGCGTTGGGGGCAAGTCCGCCTTCAAGTATCTCGTCCCAACCAATAATTTGGCGTCCCTTGCTGTTGAGGAACTTTTCGGCATGGTTGATGATAAAGCTCTGGAGGTATTCCTCTGCGCTGTGCTTCTCGTCGCCCTTTATGCCGAGCTCCTTGATGCGAGCCTGACATTTGGGGCAGCTCTCCCAACGTGTCTTGGGGCATTCGTCACCACCAATATGGATGTATTCTGAGGGGAAGATTTCCACAATCTCGCCCAGCACGTCCTCGATGAACTTCAGTGTGGCGTCGTTTCCGGCACAGAGCACATCTTTAGAAACACCCCAATGGCACCAAACCTCGTATGGGCCACCGGTACATCCGAGTTCGGGATAGGCGTGCAGAGCACTCAACATGTGGCCAGGCATGTCAATCTCAGGGATGACGGTGATGTAGCGATCGGCGGCATATTTTACAATCTCCTTAGCCTCTTCCTGGGTGAAGAATCCACCGTGGGGCTTGCCGTCATATTTGCCAGTTCTGCCAATGACAGTCTCCTTGCGCATAGAACCCTTTTCGGTGAGCAGGGGGCGGCTCTTGATTTCAATGCGCCATCCCTGGTCTTCGCTCAAGTGCCAGTGGAAGCGGTTGATGTTGTGCATGGCAAGGATGTCGATGAAGCGCTTTACAGAATCCATCTCGATGAAGTGGCGAGCTACGTCCAGCATTCCGCCTCGGTAGTCGAAGCGTGGCTCATCGATGATTTCGACGGCGGGAAGCGCCACCTTTTCACCCTGGACAACGGGCAATGACTTGCGCAGTGTCTGGATACCATAGAACACACCGGCTTCTGATCCGCCGCTGATGACTACGTTGTCATCGGTTACCTTCAGCGTATAGCCCTCAGGTTTCTCTTTGTTTTCCTCCACTTTCAGGACAATGCCCTTTTTCCTGGCTTCTGTGGTGGGAGAGAGGGTGATTCCGGTCTTCTCCTTCACGTACTCTGCCAGGAAGTTGGCGTTGTTCTGCATCTTTTCATTGTTCTCGGGGTAGAACACTGAGGTTCCTTCGGTCAATACAAACTTACCCTCTTCGGCCAGCTGGATGTCCAACGGCATGGGGATAATCTGATAGTTCGCTTCTTTTACTTCTGTGCAGGAGAACATCATCAGTCCTGCCACAGACAAGCCAATAAGACCAAGTAGTTTGTCTTTCAGTTTCATGTCATTCAATCTTTTTTGAATCCTAAGTTTCGCAGCACTATAATTTAGTTATCTCTATAAGTATCTGTGTCACATTTTGTTACCAGGGTATGCTGTATCAGATTTATCACTTACCTTAGTGCTGCAAAATTCAAAGCAACTGAAAATCATCAACGACGTTGCGAAGTTAAAAATAAAATCCGATAAATTCACTCCTTTTGTCGGTATTTTTTGTTATATAGTGATTTGACTTCGATTTGTCTTCAGTTATCCACTCCACACTTGGTGCGAGGTGCAGTCCTTACAGTTAGGGTTGAGCATCTACATAGAACTCGGTCTGCCTTGAAGTGAATTCAGAATAAGGGCCCCTTTGGGTAGGAATTTAAAAACGTTAGGGAATAATAGCTGTATTTGGAAAATTCTTTCTAAATTTGCATCCATTGTAGCATTTATCCGTTAAGGACTATGATTAAGAGATTGTTTGATAAATATATTGTCAAGGCATTGAGCCATATGGCGCTGGGCTTGTTCTGTTCGCTCATTATGGGGCTCATCGTGGGTCAGATTGCCAAGATTCCAGGCTTGGAGTTCCTGACATTTGTGTCCGAGGCGCTCTCTGCCTCTTCACCTCTCGTGGGTGCATGTATCGGTTTGGCTATTGCTATGGGCTTGGAGGTGGCACAATTGGTGACTATCTCTTCGGCAGTAGTCGGAGCATTGGGTTATAAGTATGGTGGTCCTGTGGGGGCTTACTTGGCGGTGATTGTGGGTGCTGAGATTGGCCAGCTCATTTCGAAGCGTACAGTGGTGGATATCATCCTTACGCCGATGCTTACGATTGTGGCGGGAGGTCTCATTGCCCGATACTGCTGTTCACCCATCAATGATTTTATGCTCTATCTCGGCGAGGTCATCAACCACGCTACCCAGCTCAGCCCCTTCGTCATGGGCATCGTGGTGGCGGTGGTAGTGGGCTGTGCGCTTACGTTGCCTATCAGCTCGGTGGCCTTGTGTGTGATGCTTGGTATTGATGGCTTGGCGGCAGGTGCGGCCACCGCAGGATGTTGTGCTCAGATGGTGGGGTTTGCCGTCATCAGCTTCTCGGACAATGGGGTGGGCGGACTCCTCTCGCAGGGGTTGGGCACCTCGATGCTGCAGATTGGCAATATCGCCCGCAAACCGATTATATGGCTGGCCCCGACGCTTACCTCGGCCATCCTTGGCCCTGTGTCGACGCTTTGGCTCGGCATGACCAACAATGCGCTTGGTGCAGGTATGGGTACGGCAGGATTGGTAGGTCCTCTTGCTACCTATGCCACGATGAGTGGTACGGTGCCTAATAGCATGCTCATCACGGAAATCGTGTTGCTTTACTTCGTGGCCCCCGCCATCATCAGCCTGCTCATCGACCGACTGATGCGCCACATGGGCTGGGTTAAGCCTGGGGATATGAAGTTGTAGATGGACGAAGTTTGATAGAGGTTGATGATTAATGATTTAATGCTATTCTCATCGCATCCATAAACAGGCAGAAGTGACATGGTATGTGTCTCTGACCTGTTTACGATGAGGAGAGAGTGTATAGAATCCGATGGTATAACTATAAAGCAAAGGTATGATGAAAGAAAGAGGTCGTTTGTATGTCATGTTAGCAGCTGTGGCACTGAGCCTGACATCTGTTGTGGCGCAGCAACGTCGAATGTTGATTGATGCTGATTGGGAGTTCTGTCGAGAGGGTCAGCCGGTGGTGAATGTGAATCTCCCGCACGACTGGAGCATTCAAGGTGTGCCCTCGGTTGATGAACCTGCGGGCAATGATGGGGGCTATTACCCCACAGGAAAGGGAGAGTACCGTAAGGTATTGCACTTGAAGACGAAAGGCGACGACCGACGTTACTCGCTCTATTTTGAGGGAGTGTACATGAATGCGGAGGTTGTTGTCAATGGCACGTCGATGGGTACGCAACACTACGGCTACAGCTCCTTCTTGCGCGATGTGACGGAGCTGCTGCACGAGGGCGACAATGAGGTGGTTGTTCGCGTGGACAACTCGCAACAGAAGAACTGTCGGTGGTATACGGGTTCGGGCATCTATCGCCACGTGTGGCTCATCGAGACGGCCGATGTGCACTTCAAGCATTGGGGCACGTTTGTCACTACACCTGTGGTGGCGCAGGACGATATGAGCAGGGTCGATGTGAAGACGGTGATAGTCAATGAGAGCGACCGCGACCGCGTGCTTGATATGTGCTTTAAGATAGCTCAGGACGAGAGCATCGGAGGTGGTTTCTCCAGTATGCACTCCCACACGGTGCGTGTGAAACCTCACGAAGAGTTGGAGGTTTCTCATCTTTTCGATGTGCCTCACGCTCATCTGTGGAGTCCCGATACGCCCCACCTCTATCACGCTACACTCACTATCAGCGAGAACAACAAACCCATCGATGTGACGACACAGACGTTCGGTATTCGCAGCATTGCCTTCAATTCTGAGCAGGGATTCCTCCTCAATGGTCGGCCCATCAAACTCAATGGCGGTTGTCTGCACCATGACAATGGCCTGCTCGGCGCAGCGGCCTTTGACCGTGCCGAGGAGCGCAAGGCCGAGCTGATGAAGGCTGCTGGGTTCAATGCCGTGCGCACCAGCCATAACCTTCCCTCAGAGGCTTTCCTCGATGCTTGCGACCGCATCGGATTGCTCGTGATAGACGAGGCCTTCGACGGATGGCGCTCGGCCAAGAACACCTACGACTACTCCACGCTCATCGATGAGCACTGGCAGGCAGACCTCTCGGCACTCGTGCTGCGCGACCGCAACCATCCGAGCATCTTCGCCTGGAGTGTGGGCAATGAGGTCATCGAGCGTAAGGAGATTCAGGTGGTCACCACGGCAAGAAAGTTTGCCAAGCTGTGCCGCCAACTTGACCCCACACGTCCTGTCACCTCGGCACTCTGCGCTTGGGATAGCGATTGGGAGATATATGACCCGCTGGCAGAGACCTTCGAGCTTGTGGGCTACAACTATATGATACATAAGCATGCGACCGACCATGAGCGCGACCCGCAGCGCGTGATGTATCAGAGCGAGTCGTATCCCCGCGAGGCTTTCTGGAACTGGGCATATAGTGCCGACCATCCCTATATCTTCGGTGATTTTGTGTGGACGGCCATTGACTATCAGGGCGAGAGCGGTATAGGACGTTGGTATTACCAGGGCGAGAGCGAGGGCGAGCACTATCATCGCAACCAGTACCCTTGGCATGCGGCCTACTGTGGCGACATCGATTTTGTGGGTCAGCGTAAGCCCATATCGTACTATAGAGATATGCTTTGGAATGTCGACCGCCCGCTTTATCTCTCGGTAAAGGAGCCCAATGGCTACTATGGACAGATAAGGGAGACGCAGTGGAGCGTGTGGCCCACGTTTGAGAGCTGGACATGGCCCGGCCACGAAGGCCGCCCCATTGAGGTGGAGATATACAACCGTGCACCTCGCGTGCGCTTGTACCTCAACGATAGCCTGGTGGCCGAGCGACCTACCACGAGGGCCGAGGAGTACAAGGCGGTGATAACCATACCCTACGTGCCCGGTACACTGCGTGCTGAGGCTGTTGACGAGCAGGGAACCCCGATTGCTGAGATGAACATGGGACGCAACACGTTGCACACGGCGGGCGACCCTTATGCCCTGCGCGTTGTGCCCGACCGTACCACCATCAAGGCCGATGGGCAGGACCTTGCATTCGTTACGGTAGAGGTGGTCGACAAGCACGGAGTGGTGTGCCCGAATGCAGCCAATGAGCTCAGCCTGTCGGTGCAAGGAGACGGCACGCTGGCAGCCTTCGGCAATGCCGATATCAAGGATCTGGGCTCAACGGTCGATGCCGTCCACAACGTATGGAAGGGTCGCGCACTTGTGGTGTTGCGCTCGTCCATGAAGAGTGGAAGCATCACCTTGTCCGTCTCAGGCAAAGGCCTGCACCCCCAAAGGGTTAGGGTAAATGTGAAGTAAGCGTTATCTGAAAAACAGAAAGGCGGTTGGAGTGATACCAGCCGCCTTTTCTTTTGGTAATAATATAGTAGTTGTCCTAACATGTTTGTCATGCTGAACATCGTGAAGCATCTCGCAAAGTGTCCTGGTAAAGTCCCTGTGTGAGATCCTTCCTGTCGTCAGGATGACAGTATCGCTGATTTTGTCCTATTTGAAACTACTATATTATCTCCATTCTTTTACCATACCACACAAGTGTGGTGTGTGCGTTGCGCGTACTCTTACGCCTGCAACCACTTGTACTTGGCCACGCTGTAGATGGGCACAAAGGGAAGGATGAGCGGCGTCTTCTTGGTGTAGGCCTGGAACTCGGGGTCGTTGCCATAGGTCTCCATCTGACGCAGCTCGAGGCGGCGTGCACCGCTGAACATCACATACACGATGCCGATGTATCCGAGCGAGGCGATGACCCACTGGCCTACGGTGCAGCATGAGCCG
>JAZRFA010000031.1:0-31198 GCA_045661085.1 Bacteroidaceae bacterium | reverse complement strand
AAAGAAGAAGGATTTCAGCATCAATACTGAGACGTTTATTCCGACCTACGAGATACCCACCGACAAGAAAAAGGTAGTGGAGGATTTGCGCAAGGCAGCCTCACAAGCCGAGATGGTGTGGCTCGCATCCGATGAAGACCGCGAGGGAGAAGCCATCAGCTGGCACCTGTACGAGGTGCTCGGGCTCAAGGCCGAAAACACCAAGCGTATCGTATTCCACGAAATCACCAAGGAGGCTATCATCAATGCCATAAAGACCCCACGTGACATTGACATCAACCTGGTCAATGCCCAGCAGGCACGCCGTGTGCTCGACCGCATCGTGGGTTTCAAACTCTCGCCCATCTTGTGGAAGAAGATTAAGCCATCGCTCTCAGCAGGCCGTGTGCAGTCAGTGGCTGTGCGCCTCATCGTGGAGCGCGAGCGTGAGATACAGGGATTCCAATCCGAGGCTTCATACCGCGTAGTGGGCACCTTCCTCGCTCCTGACACCAGTGGAAACATAACAGAGTTGAAGGCCGAGTTGAGCACACGATTCAAGGAGAAAGCCGAGGCAGAAGACTTCCTCACACAATGCAAGGAGGCGACATTCACCATCGATGAAGTGCAGACCAAGCCGCTGAAGAAATCACCTGCCGTACCCTTCACTACATCGACACTACAGCAGGAGGCTGCCCGCAAATTAGGCTTCTCGGTATCACAAACAATGACCATTGCCCAGCGCCTCTACGAATCGGGACAAATCACCTATATGCGTACCGACTCGACCAACCTCTCGGGCCTTTGCCTCGGCGCCAGCAAGAAAGTCATCATCGACACCATGGGTGAAGAGTACCACACGATGCGTAACTTCAAGACCAAAGCCAAAGGAGCACAAGAGGCCCACGAGGCCATACGTCCTACCTATATGGATCGCCAAACCATCGAAGGTTCATCAGCAGAACGCCGTCTCTACGAACTCATCTGGAAGCGCACCATCGCCACACAGATGGCCGATGCACAGGTAGAGAAGACCACTGCAACCATCAGCATGAGCAGTTCGCCCTACATCTTCACTGCAACGGGCGAAATTCTCGTGTTCGACGGCTTCCTACGCGTATACCGCGCAAGCAACGACGAGGAGGCACAAGGCGAGAACCAGAAAGGACTGCTACCGCCATTAGCTCCTGGGCAACAACTTCAATACAGCGAATTGCAAGCCACCGAGCGCTACACACAGCGCCCCAACAGATACAACGAGGGTAGCCTCGTGAAGAAACTCGAAGAACTCGGCATAGGCCGTCCCTCAACCTACGCCCCCACCATCAGTACCATACAGAACCGCGACTATATCGTAAAGGAGGATACACCCAGTATGGAGCGCACCATAAACGTGCTGAAGCTGAAGAAGGGCAAACTCACCGACAAGATGACGAGCGAAACCTATGGTAGCGAAAAGGCAAGCCTCAAGCCTACCGATGTGGGCGTAGTAGTAAACGACTATCTCATCGACTACTTCCCTCAGGTGCTCGACTATAACTTTACGGCCAACATTGAAAAGGAGTTCGACGAGGTGGCCGAAGGACAGAAGCCCTGGAACGGTGTAGTCGGCGAGTTCTACAAGGACTTCGCACCCCTCGTAGAGCATACACTCAACGAAAAGCAAGAGCGCAAGGTAGGCGAGCGCGTACTCGGCACCGACCCCAAGAGTGGACGCCCCGTATCAGTAAAGATTGGACGCTTCGGCCCCGTGGTACAGGTTGGACTGGCCTCTGACACCGAAAAACCCCGCTTTGCCCAGTTGCAGAAGGGGCTGTCTATCGACACCATCACCCTTGAGGAGGCACTCGAACTCTTTGCCCTACCCCGTACCCTCGGCGAGTATGAAGACACCGCTTTGGTAGTCAACGTAGGCCGCTTCGGTCCCTACGTACAGTTGGGGAAGCAGTATGTGAGCCTACCCGCAGGCACCGACCCCATGGCGGTGACCTTGGAGGAGGCCATCGAGCTTATCGAGAAGAAGCGTCAGTTCGAGCAGCAGCGACAGATCAAGACCTTCGCAGAGAACCCCGACGTGGAGATTCTCAATGGCCGTTACGGGCCCTACATCGCTATGGGTGGCAAGAACTACAAGATACCTACAGGAACCGACCCCGCCTCACTCGACCTCGCAGCCTGCCTGGCCATCATCGAGAAGGCTGCAGAGAAGCCCGCTACACCTCGCCGCAGAAAGAGTAAATAAATGACCCGCATCCTACTCATCGGCTTTATGGCTGCCGGCAAGACCACGCTGGGCAAAGCCTTGGCGCGTGACCTCGGCCTGCAGTTCGTCGACCTCGACCACTACATCGAGAGCCGTTACCACTCTACTGTCTCGCAACTCTTTGCCGAGCGTGGCGAAGAGACTTTCCGCCAAATCGAACGCAACATGCTGCACGAAGTGGCCGAATTTGAGGATGTGGTGATATCTATGGGCGGTGGCACACCTTGCTTCTTCGACAATATGGACTATATGAATTCCCAAGGCACTACGGTATTCCTTGAGGCCTCGGTCGATGTCATCTATACCCGACTCACCATTGCTCGTGTACAACGGCCCTTGGTGACGGGCAAGAGTCCCGAAGAGCTGCGCCAATACATCTCCGAAATGCTGGAACACCGTACCCCCTACTACACCCGTGCACAACATACCTTCCGTGCCGATCACTTAGAAAACACTTGTCAAGTGGAAGAGTCCGTAAAAAGATTCAAGCAAGAGGTTTTACAGACATAAAGTCACAAAAAACGGCATAAAAGTATGCTATTCCAAAAAAAAAGTCTACATTTGCTATCATTTTAACACCATACATCTGATACAATGGAAAAGATAGACGAATTAGACAAAAAGATACTGGACATCATTTCCAAGAATGCCCGTATTCCCTTCAAAGATATTGCCGATGAGTGCGGAGTGTCACGCGCTGCCATACACCAACGTGTACAACGCATGATGGATCTCGGTCTTATCATGGGATCGGGTTATCACATCAATCCTAAGAAGTTGGGATATCGCACCTGTACCTACATCGGGCTCAGCCTTACCAAGGGTTCTATGTACAAGGAAGTGATTGAGGAGTTGAAGAAAATCCCCGAAATTGTGGAAGCACACTTCACCACAGGCTCCTATAGCGTTATTGTGAAACTTTATGCCCGCGATAACGAGCACTTGATGACGCTACTCAACGAACACATCCAAGAGATTCCCGGTGTGACGAACACAGAAACTATGATTTCGCTTGACCAGAGCATCAAGAAGGAACTCCCGATATCGATAGACTGACACGGCTATGCCCACATTCAACATCGAAAAGGATTATACCGCGCTACATTCCTCTTTCTCCAGACATAAGCGCCAGCCCATCATCGGCATCACGGGCAACTACGACGCGGGTGTTTGTACCTTACTTGAGGGTTACTATCGCTCAGTGCTCGAAGCTGGGGGTACGCCACTCATCATACCGCCGTGTGACGACACCGATATGATGACGAGCCTGCTCGATCGTGTGGATGCACTTATTCTTTCGGGCGGAGGGGACATTAACCCCCTTTACCTTGGCGAAGAACCATTACGAGAACTTGGTGGCATAAACCCTACCCGCGACTGGCACGAACTGATGCTCGTACGCCTAGCAGCCAACCGTCAAATTCCTATCCTTGGCATTTGCCGGGGATTGCAAGTGATGACTTCCGCCCTTGGGGGACAGCTATACCAAGATATTTATAAGGAAGCTTCGGCGACACTCAAGCATAGCCAGAAAACCGAACGCCACGTGTGCACTCACACCGTGCGCCTCACACAGGAGAGCCTCCTGCACAAGATATTCGGCAGCGAGGTGCTACCCGTCAACTCCTTCCACCACCAGGCGGTGAAGGAGGCTGCACAGGGCTTTGCCGTGTCGGCACGCTCAGCCGACGGACTCATCGAGGCCGTAGAGAGCACCCAGCACAAGTCGATGATAGGCGTACAGTGGCACCCCGAGTGCATGATACTCGGTGGCGACCGCTCCATGCTCCCGCTCTTCGAGTGGCTCGTGGGTGAGGCCTGCTCCTTTGCCGATGCACGCGAGGTACACCGCCGTGTGCTCACCCTCGACACGCACTGCGACACCCCGATGAAGTTTGACCAGCAGATACGCTTCGACCAGCGCGACCCGCGCATCCTCGTCGACCTGCACAAGATGACCGAGGGTCACCTCGACGCCACCATCATGGTAGCCTATCTGCGCCAATTGGAGCGCGATACTGCATCGCTCGATGCCGCCTTTGCCAAGGCCGAGCGCCTGCTCGATGAGATAGAGGCTATGGTAGCACAGCATGCTGAGAGCGTAGCCATTGCCTACACTCCCGATGACCTCTACCGCCTGAAACGCGAGGGAAAACGAGCCCTAATGCTCGGCATCGAGAATGGATATGCCATAGGCCTCGACCCCCAGCGCGTGGAGCACTTCCGCCAGCGCGGCGTGGTATATATGACCCTCTGCCACAATGGCGACAACGACCTGTGCGACTCGGCACGCGGCAACCAGGAGCATGGTGGACTGAGCGAACTGGGGCGCACTGTCATCCGCGAGATGAACCGCGTAGGCATGATGGTCGACCTCTCGCATGCCGCCGAGACCAGTTTCTACCAAGCCATCGAGGCCAGCCGTACCCCCATCGTGTGTAGCCATTCCTCGGCCCGTGCCCTATGTGACCATCCGCGCAACCTCACCGCCGACCAGCTACGTGCCCTTGCCGCCTCGGGCGGCGTGGCACAAGTATGCCTCTACGACGGGTTCCTGAGCAAGGAAGGTGGTGCTACTATCAACGACGCCATACTACACATCGTGCATATGGTGAATGTGGCAGGCATCGACCACGTGGGCATAGGCACCGACTTCGACGGCGACGGTGGCATCATCGGCTGTGCCCACGCCTCAGAAGTCATCAACCTCACCCGACGACTCCGTGCCGAGGGATTCAGCGAGCAGGACATCGAAAAACTTTGGGGAGGTAACTTCCTCCGCGTGATGAGAATAGTTCAGAAAGCAGCAAATCCAATTGAGAATTGAAAGTTATAGGAGCGACTTGTCGCAACGAATACGAAAACTTCAGGTTACGCGATGTAAGTCCCTAAACTATAAACTATAAACACTAAACCAAATATGTATTCACTCAAAGAACTCTACCGCATAGGTCATGGCCCCTCAAGTAGCCACACAATGGGTCCTCGCAATGCAGCGACCCAATTCCTTGCACGTAACAGTGAGAGCGTACGCTTCGAAGTAACCCTCTATGGCAGCCTCGCAGCCACAGGAAAGGGGCATATGACCGACCAGGCAATCATCGAAGTGCTGGGCGAAAAGCGTACCACCATCGTATGGGAGCCCAAGCAATTCCTTCCCTTCCACCCCAACGGCATGAAGTTCCGTGCTCTCGACGCTGCAGGTGAACGAACCGACGAATGGACCGTCTACAGTGTAGGCGGAGGAGCCCTGGCCGAAGAGGGACAAGCCCCCATTGAGCACAAGCAGGTGTACACGATGAACACTGCCACCGAGATATTATCATGGTGTATCTCTACGGGCAAGAGCTACTGGGAATATGTGGAGGAGTGCGAAGGCCCCGAGATTTGGGACTACCTGCGCGAGGTGTGGCACACGATGAAGGAGGCCGTACAGCGTGGACTCGAGCAAGAAGGCGTACTGCCTGGTCCACTCGCCTTACGACGCAAAGCGGCCAACTACTACGTGCGTGCCGAGGGCTATCAGCAATCAATGCGTACACGAGGCCTCCTCTTCGCCTACGCTTTGGCCGTGAGTGAGGAGAATGCTGCCGGCGGCAAGATTGTCACCGCTCCTACCTGTGGTTCGTGCGGTGTGCTTCCTGCAGTATTGTACCACCTTTATAAATCCCGCAACTTCTCTGAACAACGCATCATCCGTGCCTTGGCCACAGCAGGACTCTTTGGTAATATCGTCAAGACCAATGCTTCTATCTCGGGTGCCGAGGTGGGCTGTCAGGGAGAGGTAGGCGTAGCCTGCGCCATGGCCGCCGCAGCTGCAGCACAACTCTTTGGCGGTATGCCTTCGCAGATAGAGTATGCTGCCGAGATGGGCCTTGAGCACCACTTGGGTCTCACCTGCGACCCCGTGTGCGGACTCGTTCAGATTCCCTGTATCGAGCGCAATGCCTACGCTGCTGCTCGCGCCATGGATGCAAACTCCTATGCCATGTTCACCGACGGTGTGCACCGCGTATCGTTCGACAAGGTGGTCGAGGTGATGAAGAAGACCGGTCACGATCTTCCCTCACTCTACAAAGAGACCTCAGAAGGCGGTCTCGCCCAAGACTACAAGCAGATGTGGGGAAACGAGCACTCGACAATGTACTTCTAAGGCACCGAATAAGACATAAAGAGATAGAGATGAAATCGCACGATTTCATCTCTATCGCATTTATAGCTCCTTCATCGAGAGGCTGATGCGCTTGCGGGCGTGGTCGACCTCGAGCACGCGAACGGTGACATGCTGATGCACCGAGACGATGGTGGTGGGGTCGGAGACGAAGCGGTCGGTCAGCTGCGAGACGTGCACCAAGCCATTCTCCTTGACGCCTATGTCGACGAAGCAGCCGAAGTTGGTGACATTGGTCACGATGCCGGGAAGCACCATACCCGCCTTCACATCGTCGATGGTGCGGATGCGCTCATCGAAGCTCCACACCTCAATGGCCTCACGGGGATCGCGCCCTGGCTTCTCCAGTTCGGTCATAATATCTTTTAAGGTGGGGAGTCCCACTGATTCGCTCACATACCTATTTATATCAATCTGTGCACGCAGTTCGGCACGAGCGATGAGTTCGTTCACAGTGCAACCCAAGTCGCGGGCCATCTGTTCCACGAGGCGGTAGCGCTCGGGGTGCACGGCCGAGTTGTCGAGCGGGTTCTTGGCATCGGGGATACGTAGGAAGCCAGCCGCCTGCTCGAAGCTCTTATCGCCCATGCGAGGCACGCGCTTCAGTTCGCTGCGCGAGGCGAAGGCTCCATGCTCGGCACGGTAGTCCACAATGTTCTGCGCCAATGTAGCACCCAAACCCGACACATAGGTCAAGAGGTGCTTGCTGGCCGTGTTGACATTCACACCCACGGAGTTAACGCAGTGCTCCACGGTGCGGTCGAGCGATGACTTCAGTTCCTTCTGATCCACATCGTACTGGTACTGCCCCACCCCGATGGACTTGGGGTCAATCTTCACCAGCTCGGCCAAGGGGTCCATCAAGCGGCGACCGATAGATACGGCACCGCGCACCGTGACATCATAGTCGGGAAACTCATCGCGGGCCACCTGTGAAGCAGAATATATGGAGGCCCCATCCTCGCTCACCACAAAGACCTGCAATGGGCGGTCGTAACGCTGCGAGGTGACAAACTGCTCGGTCTCGCGGCTGGCCGTGCCGTTACCGATGGAGATGGCCTCTATCTTATATTGCTCCACGAGGCGCGTGAGCTTGCGCGAGGCACCGGCATAGTCCGACTTGGGCGGATGGGGATAGATGGTTTCATTATGCAGCAGATTGCCCTGTGCATCGAGGCACACCACCTTGCATCCCGTGCGATAGCCCGGGTCGATGGCCAGCACACGCTTCTGTCCCAAAGGCGCTGCCAGAAGAAGCTGTTTGAGGTTCGTTGCAAACACGCGGATAGCCTCCTCATCAGCCTTCTGCTTGGAACTGTTGGCAAACTCGGTCTCTATGGAGGGGCGCAAGAGGCGTTTGTAACCGTCGCGCACGGCAAGAGCCACCTGCTCGGCACACTCGCCCGAAGTGCGCACATACTGGCGCTCGAGGCGCTCGATAGCATGGGCATCATCGGCGGGAGCAATCGTTACACGCAGGAATCCCTCGTTCTCGCCACGGCGGATGGCCAACATGCGGTGCGACGAGCAGCGCGAGAGCGGCTCGCTCCAATCGAAGTAGTCGCGATACTTGTCGGCCTCGACCTCCTTGCCCGCAATGACCTTGGAGGTGATGCGTGCCTCGCGGGCAAAGGTGTTACGAACTGCAGCACGTGAACGCTCACTTTCATTGACCCACTCGGCAATGATGTCGCGTGCTCCCTGCAGGGCCTCATCGGCGTCCTTCACCTCACCCTTGACAAAGCGCAGGGCCATCGACTCTACCCCACCCCCGTTCTGTGCCATCAGTATCTTAGCCAACGGTTCCAAGCCTTTGGTTCGAGCCACCTCGGCACGAGTGCGACGCTTGGGCTTATAGGGAAGGTAGATGTCTTCAAGTTCTGTAGCATCCATACACTTGGCAATGCGAGCGCGCAGCTCGTCGGTCATCTTGCCCTGCTCGGCGATGGTCGTAAGGATGGTCTCCTTGCGTTTCTGCAACTCCTGCAGTTTCTTGTGTGCCGTGTCGATGGCTGCAATTTGCACCTCGTCGAGCCCGTCCGTCGCCTCCTTACGGTAGCGACTGATGAAGGGGATGGTAGCTCCCTCGGCAAGCAGCTTCAGCGTGTTGGTCACCGACTGCTGTGCAAGGCCTAAGGATTGAGAAATATAGTGTTCCATGATTTTCAGGAGATATAAGTAACCGCGTTGTCATCCTGAGCTATGCGAAGGATCTCCAAACATCTGTATTCTCCGAGATTCTTCACTTCGTTCAGAATGACAACGCGGTATATGAGTTTTTAATGTATCGTTTAGACTGTAGCTATCAGTTCATCGATAGTCATACCACCTTGCTCGCCTGTGACCATATTCTTCACCGAGAGTTGACCACTCTGCATCTCGCTCTCGCCCACCATCACGACGTAGGGGATGGCGTGGTCGTTGGCAAAGGACATCTGCTTCTTCATCTTCAAGCTGTCGGGGTAGAGCTCGGCAGCGATGCCTGCGGCACGAAGCTTGGCCACGAGGGGAAGGCAGTAGGCAGCCTCGGCTGCACCGAAGTTGACAAACATCACCTGGGTGCCACGGGCTGCACTCTTGGGATAGAGGTCGAGCTGGTTGAGTACGTCGTAGATACGGTCGGCACCGAAGGAGATACCTACACCTGATACGCCGGGCATGCCGAAGATGCCGGTGAGGTTGTCGTAGCGGCCACCACCCGAGATGCTGCCAATCTGCACGTCGAGGGCCTTGACCTCAAAGATGGTGCCGGTGTAGTAGTTGAGTCCACGAGCGAGGGTGAGGTCCACCTCTACCTCGTTCTTGATATCGAGGTGGGTGAGGCTATCGAGCACAAACTCCATCTCGTCGACGCCCTTGAGACCCGTCTCGCTGGCGGCGAGCACGGTGCGCAGAGTGGCGAGCTTGCTCTTGTTGTCGCCACTGAGCTGGATGATGGGCTGCAGGGTCTCGATGGCCTCGGCAGGGATGCCCTTCTCGGCGAGCTCGGCATTGACATTGTCGAGACCAATCTTATCGAGCTTGTCGATGGCTACGGTGATATCGACAATCTTGTCGGCCTGACCGATGATTTCAGCGATACCAGTAAGGATCTTGCGGTTGTTGATCTTGATGCTTACGCGGATGCCGAACTTCTGGTATACGGCATCAATCATCTGAACGAGGTCGACCTCGTTGAGCAGGGAGTCGCTGCCTACGACATCGGCATCGCACTGATAGAACTCGCGATAGCGTCCCTTCTGAGGACGATCGGCACGCCACACGGGCTGTATCTGGAAGCGCTTGAAGGGGAACGAGAGCTCGTCGCGGTGAGCCACCACGTAGCGGGCAAAGGGCACGGTGAGGTCGTAACGCAAGCCCTTCTCGCACACCTTGGCAGCAAGCTTCAAGGCATTGCGCTCAAGAAGGTCTTCATCAGCAACCTTATTGAAGCAGTCGCCCGAGTTTAGAATCTTGAACAGGAGCTTGTCGCCCTCCTCGCCATACTTGCCCATGAGGGTGGAGAAGTTCTCCATCGCGGGGGTCTCGATGGGCTGGAAGCCGAAGGTGTAGAACACCTCGCGGATAGTATCGAATATATAGTTGCGCTTCGCCATCTCTGCAGGCGAGAAGTCGCGCGTACCTTTAGGTATACCGGGTTTTGTTGCCATAATGTTTTTTCTATTCTTGCATTGAACTGCAAAATTAGAAAAAATAATTGATAATTGACAATTGATAATTGACAATTAAATGCATAAGCCCACTAAAACAAAGAGTCGCGCCCGTGCACGGACGCGACTCTTATTATAGGGCTTAAGGTTAGGAATTATTTAACCAACACCTTTTTACCGTTTACGATGTAGAGACCAGGAGCGGTGATAGCATCGAGACGGCGACCAAAGAGGTCGTAGATACCCTGTACGACGGGAGTAGCAACCTCAACGTTCTCAACACCCAAGAAGGGGTTGTACTCGCCCTGTACCTCGTTCTTCTTCACGAGCTCGAGTGACCAGTCGTCAGCACCAATCCATGTACCTGTGAATGCGGGCTTACCCGTGTGAGCAGCATTAGCAGAGATACCGATTGCAAGGTAGCGGTTGGTAACCTCTACTTCGATTTCATGCCATGACCATCCGTAACCTTCACCATAGCCAAGCTCTGAGTTGTAGCGTGCCATGAAGTAGGGATAAGCCTCAGTCATATTCTCTTCAGGACGGCCAGCAGCCTCCCAAGCCAAGCTATCCTCAGCCCAGATGTCACCACGCCATGCGCCATAGTTCTTCACCTCAACGAACTGAGTAGACTCGTCCTTCACGTCGGGAGTAGTAGCAGCATAGAGCCATACGTTGTTACCATCGGTACGAGCAGCCACAGCAAGACGGTAAGTACCATCGGGAATACCAGCGAACTCCTGATAGAAGGTAGCAGTGTTAGTACCTGCTGTGGGGTGCCATGCATCGAGGTAGTCGTTATCGGCTACACCACTGTAGTGCTCACTTGCATTTCTACCGCAGTTCTGAGCACCACCCTGAACAACAACCCAGTTGCCCTCCAAGTCAGCCTCTACATCGGCATTCTTAATAATGTGTGTTACATCACCCTCTGTCAATTCTTCAAATCCGACAATAGAGTTCTGCAACATGGCAGTAGCCTTCTTGAGAAGTTCTGTTGCAGCATCACAATCGGCTGTGCTGCACAAAACTGCAGTGAGGTCAGCTACCTGAGAATCGATAACCTGTGTCTTCAAGAAGTCGATATTAGCCTGCTCATAGCCTGCATCCTCGTTCTTCATCTCGTTCTCGGCATCTCTCAATGCGGCAGCATAGTTAGCATAAGAATGCAACTGATTGTCAAGACCGGGGAAGAGTTTGCAAGAAGCGGTATCACATTCGAGGATAGCGTCAGCCAAAGCGATGGCAGCATCTGCAAATGCGTAAACCATCTCGCATCCCTCATAAGCATCGTAGAGACGGATGGTGTCGAGCTTAGCATAGTAGCCACCATAGAAGTTCTTAGAAGCTACGATGATGCTATCCCACTCGGTGATAACGGGACGCAGTGTGTTACAAGCATCTACATACTCGCCAGCGGCAGCCTTAGGAGTTGCAGCATTCAACGCAGCAGCCACCGCCTTCTCCTCGTTGGGGATCAAGAAGTCTACCGCCTCGATGGCCTGGGCCTCGAGAGACTCCCATGCAGCCTGCAAGCGCTCAACAGAAGCCTCGCCATAGTAGTAGAGCTGGAAGTTGGTAGCCTGGAACCAACCTGCAGGATTTGTACCACCTTGCGAAGATGCAGCACCAATAGTGAGTGTACCGTCGGTAACTACGGCAAAGTCGGTAGTGGTCAAGGTTGTCCACTCGTAGGTATCCCAACCTTCGTATTGCAAGTTCTCAGAGGTTACAGTAACTGCACCAATAGCATAGACATGCTGGTCGGTAGCACAACCAGTCTGAGTGATCATCTCGGCACTTACCTTATAGAGGCCGTTGGGCAGACCAGTCAATGTCTGGTGAACGTCAACCGACTTAATATCATTACTCCAGAGGTTGACACCCTGACGATTCACCGCTGTCTCGCCCTCTGCGGGAGCCTCAGCAGGACGGCATCCGCCAATCCACATATCCGGGTCACGGCCAACCATAGTCCATGTCCACTCACCCTTCTCCTCGAAGTTGGGGTTGGGCACGAAGTAGTTGTAGTCAGCAGCGACATCCTCAGAAGCCTCCTGTGAACGGATATAATCAGCGATACCCTCTTCCATCTTTTCCTTCATTGCCAACAGTTCCTCGTTGGTGTTTTGCTCTAATTTCTCATCAAGGCAGTCATATGCTTCAAGGATAAGGTCAAACAAAGCATCTACACCAGGATAGTCCAGATCGAGCAATTCATTCTCGGCATAATCAACCAATGCTTGCAACTCAGCATACAACTTCATAGCCTCCTCTACTCTTGCCCAACGAGAGTCAAGTTCGAGGATAACAGCATTCACCTCCTCCTCAGAATAACCAGAATTGGTATACTTTCTGATTGAAGTCAAGTAGTTATTCATCGCTTTTCGCTCAGCAGAGGGAATTTCGTCGTAGCGCTCATTCATTGTCTCCTCTATCTTCTTCATCTTAGCATAGAGGTTGATACCGGGGAAGTTACCGTAGTACTCCAACTTGAACTCGCGGAAAGCGCACCAAGAAGAACCGGCATGGCCTACATTACGGAGACCAAAGGTCAAGGTACCGTCCATCACGATTACTGACACCTCGCTCTCGGTGTAGTAAAGGTCACCAGTCAAGGGGTTCACGGTATTGAAGGCCATGTTGGCAGACTGTCTCATATTGACATAGTCATTCAACACATCCACTGTCACACCCATCTCGCTTGCTGTGTGCGAGTAGAGTGACTGCATGGGAGCCTCATCATCGTTGGCATAGATCACTGCAGAAATCTTCTCTGTACCATTAGCATAAGCGGCACCTGAGTCGTTACCAGTGGCACGATAGAAGCCCTGTACCTTCACAACGTACTTACCATTGCGCAAACCAGTAATAGTCTGGTAGAAGTTAAAGTCGCAGTTGTAGAACTCCTGCACCTCATATTGTACACCAGGCTGAACGCCATCCCACTTCCAACCATCCAGATTCTTGCGTACTGAGGGATTCACTACGTACATCTCAGTCACGTCAAATCCGACAGTACCATCGGCAATGCTAAGGTTATACTCATACAAAGCCTCATTGAGCGCCTCAATCTCGGCCAAAGCTCCAGCCAAGGTGAATTCTTCATCGTCATACCCCTGCTGAGCGGCACCGGCAGCGTCATACAAAACGTCTACATCGCCCTTGCCCTCGTGATCATCGGCATATTCATAGACCTCATCAATCTTTGAGATCAACTTCTCATAAGCTGCCACACAGTCTTTAGCCTCCTCGGCCTGTGCCTTGATGGTGTTCCACAAAGCCTCAGCCTCAGCATAGCTACTTACAGACTCGATGGCGTCGAAAGACGCATAAAGTGCGTTTCTCAGTGCGGCATCCATCGTATTCTCGAGGACATTAGCCTCAAGGTCTTCCTGAATCTGCAACATCTCGCACTTCAGCCAAGAGGTCTTAGCTGCTTCCTCAGTGTCACCATAGCACTGAATGATGCGGAAGTAGTCGACAGCAGTCCAGTTCACATTACAGTTTACAGCACGATAGCCGATGGTCAGGTTACCATCAGTTACCTTTGCAAATATGGTATGCTCTGTAGCTACAGTAGCCTTAATCTCTACCTGCACGTCCTCGGCATAGAGATATACACCCTTAGACTCGGGAGTAGTCGCCTGATTCTGCTTGATGGCATGTGCCAAAGCCTTCACTACGTAGTAGCCGTTGGGGACTTCCTGTGTCTGCGACCAGTCAAAGTTGCCCAAGTTACCAGAACTCGGGGTCCAAGTTTCCATAAAAGTGGTTCCCTGGTAGTTGTTCTCAGCAGCTGTACCTATGGTGCCAGGCCCCACTCCTGTAGAGGTCCAACCACTTGTACCATTGCCACCTTCAAAGTCGGTGTTGGTAAACGTGCTGGTAATGTCAGTACCTGCATCCTGTGCCTTCACCATCAGAGCCATCATAAAGCTCATCGCCAATAAAGTAATTTTCTTCATGGTTTTTGTGATTTAGTTGTTAATAAAAAGGTTAAAATATTAATATTCATTTCTTAGTCTCTGCGCCCCATGTATATCATCACATAGTATACGAGCGTAGCGAGTGAGCTGAGGGCTGCCACCACGTAGGTGTAGGCAGCAGAGCGCAGGGCACTCTCGGCATCGCGATGATTGTATGACGAGGTGATGCCCGAGCGGTCGAGCCACGCGAGGGCGCGCTGGCTGGCATTGATCTCGACAGGCAGGGTGATGAAACTAAATAGGGTGCTCATGGCAAACAAACCGATACCCAACAACAGCACGCCGGGGAAACTCTCGACCATCAACACGCCGAGAAGCAGAATCCACGACACGTACTTGGAAGCGAACGACACTACGGGGACGAGCGACGAACGCATCTTCAACGGACCGTAGGCCGTGGCGTGCTGTACGGCATGGCCACACTCGTGAGCTGCCACGGCAGCCGCAGCCACACTGCACGATGAGTATACGTCGCGACTGAGATTCACGGTGCGGTCGGCAGGATTATAGTGGTCGGTCAAACGGCCCTCGATGCAGGTAACCTTTACATTGTCAAGCCCATAGGTATGCAGCATCTTCTCGGCCACGTCGCGACCGGTCATACCTCCACCAACGGGGATTTCGGAGAATTTCTTGAACTTGCGGTTCAAGTTGGCCTGCACAATATAGCTGAGCAGGGCGATTACAATAAAGATTATCCAGATAGGTGCCATTGTCGGTCTTTTCCTATATAAACAATTCGTTACATTCTATAGTTACAACTCTCGCGTCACTAGCTACCGAGCTATCCCTCACTAGTTAGCGCGGTACGCCGCGGTAACTAACGAGGTGCACCGCGGTAGTTACCGCGGAATCAATCGTTATAACGCTCGATAGTCTGATCACGGTCGGGACCCACAGAAACAATCTTGATGGGGCACTCCAACTCTTCTTCGAGGAAGGTGATATAGTTGTTGAACTCCTCGGGGAACTCGTCCTCAGAGGTCATCTTGGTCATATCGCACTGCCATCCGGGAAGCTCGGCGTAGATGGGTTCTACCTCGCCCTCGATTGAGTAGGGGAACTCCTCGGTCTCCACACCATTGATGCGGTAGGCTACGCAGGCCTTGATGGTCTCGAAGGTGTCGAGCACGTCGCTCTTCATCATGATGAGGTGAGTGACACCGTTGACCATGATAGAATATTTCAACGCTACGAGGTCAATCCATCCGCAACGACGCTTACGACCAGTCACTGAACCGAACTCGTGACCGATGGTGCAGAGCTTGTCGCCCGTCTCGTCGAAGAGTTCTGTGGGGAAGGGACCGCTGCCCACACGGGTACAGTAGGCCTTCATGATACCATACACATTGCCAATCTTGTTGGGGGCAATGCCCAAACCCGAACAAGCGCCCGAGCAGATGGTGTTTGAAGAGGTCACGAAAGGATATGAGCCAAAGTCGATGTCGAGCATAGTGCCCTGTGCGCCTTCGCAGAGGACGCTCTTCTCGGCCTTGAGCAGGTTGTTAATCTCGTGCTCGCTATCTACCAAGGGGAACTGGCGGAGATACTCGATACCTGCCATCCACTCCTTCTCGATCTCGGTGATGTCGTATTCATAGTTCATGCTCTTGAGAATCTCCTCGTGACGAGCCTTGGCCTTGGCATAGATGGCGGGGAAGTCACCGAGGATATCGCCTACACGGAGACCATTGCGGCTTACCTTGTCGGTATAGGTGGGGCCTATACCCTTACCTGTGGTACCTACCTTGGCATCGCCCTTGGCTGCCTCATAAGCAGCGTCGAGCACACGGTGGGATGGCATGATGTGGTGTGCCTTCTTGGAGATATGGACACGCTCCTTCAAGGGATGACCTGATGCCTCGAGAGCCTCGGCCTCAGCCTTGAAGAGGGCAGGGTCGAGCACTACACCGTTACCGATGATATTCACCTTGTCGCCCTGGAAGATTCCTGAAGGAATTGAACGAAGCACATACTTCTGCCCCTCAAACTCGAGGGTATGACCCGCATTGGGACCGCCCTGGAAACGGGCTACCACATCGTAGCGCGGAGTGAGCACGTCAACTACTTTTCCTTTTCCTTCATCGCCCCACTGGAGGCCTAACAATACATCTACTTTCATGATTATATTATTTGTTGTTGTTCCTTTGTTCTCTAAGTTTCTTCTCCTTGTTCTCGCGGCGGCGCTTGGCAGCCATACATTTGGAGCACATACCATACATGTACAGCGAGGTATGGGCAATGGAGAAGCCCTTGCTATGGGCATTCTCAATCACACGACGCAACTTCTCGTCGCGCACCTCGGTGACGCTGCCACATGACATACAGATGCGATGAAAGTGAGTAGTCATGTTGAATGACTTCTCATACTGCGAACTATTGTCAAACTTGTGGCGGATGACGAGATTGGAATCGGTGAGCAGCTCCATCGTATTGTAGAGCGTAGCGCGGCTCACATGGAACTTGCTGGCATTCATCATGTCCATCAGCTCCTCCATCGTGAAGTGTCCCTCTATGGAATAGATGGCATCAAGGATAGCAAAACGCTCCTGCGTCTTGCGGAAACCCTTGTTCTGCAGATATTGTTCGAAGGTACCACGTACCGTTTCCTTCACCTCATCTTCCATAGTACACGTAAAGTAGCAAGCAAAGGTAAATAATTAATTTGAATATCTCAACAGATTGCGTGATAAATATTCCGTTTTGCAGCGTTTCAAAGTAAAGAGGCAGGCTCCATCCTCCGCATATGGAGAATGGAGCCTGCCTCTTGAGATATTCACCCAGACACTGCGTGTCATTCATCACGACGTACCGCCTCGAGAATCTCGGCAGGTACCTCGGGGACGCGGACATATTTCTGCACATAGGAGGCATCGTCCTTTGCAGTCCAAGTCATAGATTGCTCACGAAGCTCGGTGATAACATATTCGTGGCTCCAAGCACCGAGATCATAGTCATAAGTTCCACTGATGACATCGCCCACGCGCCAGTCGTACTCCAAACTATACTTGCCAGTAAAGAGCACGGGATAACGGGACTGAGTATTATCATAAAGTTCGAAGCTGTATCTACGGTCAAGCACGAGGTATACATAGGCGCTGTCGGCAAGAGCACTGCCAGACTGTTCGGCCAACATCCATACACCTTCAATGTTGTAGGGCTTCACCTCTAGGGTGTCGGGAGTATCGACAGTTTCGTCACACGCTGCAAACAGGACCACAGTGAGCAGCATCAACAGGTTGGTTATCTTCTTCATATATTTGGTTATGTTTTCTTGTTTCTATTATCGTTCGATTACTATCTCCAATGTACGTTCTGAAAGCTTTCCCCCTACCCCTTCGACAATCAGCGGGGCTCGGAGCTCTCCCTTCTTCTTGGGAAGCTTGTCGACATCGATGGTGACAATCAAGTCGGCCTCCTCACCTGGAGCTATCACAGCAGGCTCGGTATGCAGCGAGGCATAAGGCGGAAGAATGCGCGAGGAGAGCCTCAAGGGCTTGACACCGCTGTTAGCACAGATGATACGCATCGTTGTCTTGCCCTGCTCAGGCAATTCCGCAAAATGCACCTCCTTGCGCTTGATACGAAGCGCCCCCATCGCTTGAGGCAGATGACGCCACTCGTCACTGTCAAGAACCTCTCCATAGAGCGAGAGGCGCGCCATAGGTTGACGGTCGTAGCCCTCGACGTAGACAAAGCCATCTACATCAATAGTGCCAGGGCGGTTCTTGGGATTGTAGGTGAGCGTTATCGCCACCTCCGCACCTGGAGCAATGAAGGCACTATCATAAGCCGCAGCCGTACATCCACACGTAGTACGTACCCGAGCGATGCGCAGAGGCTTACCACTCACGTTACGCAATTGGAAAGTGCGAGCCACAGGGCCATCAGTCTCCGACAATTTACCCAAGTCATAAGACGGGTCGGTGGCAAGCAATATCTTGACAGCCTCAGTATGTAGCGTAGGGTTCATTATAGAGTCTCTCTGCGCACGAGTGAGGTTGCCCATCGGTACCTGAGCACCAACGGCAACTGCACACCACAGCATACAGGATAATATGTAGACTCTATGATTCACCTTATATATATATTTCGCAAATTGACAATTTGCTGATTCATATTACAGCCAACCACTACCGCTACCGCTCTTACGCACGGTGATGGCAATGGTTTGTGTCTTCTCGCCTGCCGTTATGGTAGCGGAGGTAGCACCTGATGCCACGCCAGTAACCACCAACATTGTACCATCGACCTCAGTCGTAGCAATAGCTGCGTTAGCTCCCTCTACACTATAAGTCAAGGTTTCACCATCCACAAAGAACTTAGCCAGGTCAATCTTCTGCACCTCACTGGGAGCTACAAGAATGTTGGGCACACGCATATCGCTACCAGCACCCTTAATAGCCTCAAGCAATGCACCTGCATCAATGAGCTTACCCATCTTGCCACGGTAATCGTCAAGGTCCATCTGCACAACGGAGTAACCTGCCGAAGAGTGATTGTAGTTGTATTTCTTTATTTTTCCAGTGTAGTAATGGTCCACGTCACGTGCAGTTGCCCTCATCAGTTCGACAAACTCCTCGGCCTTGAAATGGCGACGATGCTTCAAGGCATACGACAAGCCTAGTGCTGCGACACCCGACACGTGAGGACAACTCATCGAGGTTCCCTCGTAGTAGCCGTAACCAGCCGCACCATTGACAACGAGCGTAGAGAGAATAGCGCCATTGGGATGTTCAATGCCTATACCAGGATTATTCTCACCAATCTTACCATAATATTCGGTATCACCACCAGGAGCACAGAAATCCACCTCCACGCCATAGTCGGTATAACCAGCAGGAGTGTAATCGGCAGCAATAGCAGCCACACTCAAACACTTGGAGTAGGCCGAAGGGAAAGCTGGCATAGCAGAATATTCGTTACCAGCGGCAAAGATAGCAATGCCGCCTTCGATTACTCCATTGGGCGAACCTGCATTATGGATGAAATAGTCAATAGCCTCCTTCTCCAGAGGATAGAGCGTTGCCCACTCCTCTTCAGAGGCAGGACCTGGAGTATAACCCTCCATCATATTAGCCAGTGCACTGTTGTAACCCCAACTGCACTGAACGATGACAGCACCATTGTCCGCAGCATACTTGAAGGCACGAGCCTCCTGAGCAAGTGTCACAGAATACATACCATCAATCACCTGACACGACATAATGCGCACACCACTGTTAGGATATTCTTTCTTATTACCGCCAGCGATACCACAGACACTAACAGAATCACTGTTGTTAATCGCATCATTGTTATTGACAGCAGCGATAGTTCCAGCCACGTGAGTACCATGGCCTGTATCATAGTTTTCGTGCCAACAGATGACGGGTGAGTTCTTCACGAAGTTGTATCCGTACTTATCGCCAGCATAGCCGTTACCATCGTTATCCTCCTTTGAAGCATACTCTTCATCCTCATTAACCCACATATTGGCAGCAAGGTCGGGGTGACTCCACATCACACCCTCATCGAGTACTGCAACAATAATTTCGGGGTCGCCCGCCTCGGGATAAATTTCCCAAGCCTCACGACAATTGACATCGGCGCCAGCAAGAGCGAGCGTATCCATCTCCGGCTTGCCATCATTCACGTATGCGCCATCGTTAATATAGCCCCATTGGTATTTTAAGCCAAGGTCGTTAAAGGGAGCAACGGCACTGCGTGAAGCACCTCTCAAACGGTCGCTACCGATAGCAATAGGCTTACGCCTGGGATTGTCAACACGCTTCAATTTGGTATTGCACTGAATCTTCGACACCTCGCCCAACTGACGCAGGCTACGGATAGCCGTCTTGAGATCGGTAGACTTATCGAAACGTACGACGTACCAAAGGTGCATACCATTGGCACGTGCACGCTCCTCGTGACGGGGGTCTACGGGGAACACACGCTCCAATTCGTAACCTCCAAGGATACGCAGCACCTCATCGGTCGAGGGGATACCACTGCGAGTCATCGCCTGACTTGATGCAGCCTCCTCGGCAATCTGGTCGAGAATACCGGTCATCTCAGGAGCGAACTTGATAAGCAACTCACCCTCTTCGGCTCCTTCTGGAATGAAGATTTCGGCCGGTCCTGTCGCCACATCATTCTGCTCCACGAACTCAGCATCGTTACAGGCGGTTACAAATAGCCCTATGACAAGGGCATATATATAGGTTCTTTTCATATTCCGTATAGCTTCTTAATCTTCGAATTCTTCTTTTATCTCATATTTCTCACGGTAGCCAGGGAAGAAGTCATAATAATACTCATAATCAGTAGGTTCGTTATCAAACTTCACAAGCTTACCGTTAGAATCAATACCATTCTCCTTTTGCATATAGATGAGCGACTCAGGGAACCAATCGAGCAGATAAGGGTGATAGAGCACCCACTCGGGGAGCTTATCAGTAAAGAAGTTCAGGTTAAGGGTAAGACGCTTCATCTTGGGCATGATTTTTGGTGACTTGCGATATTTCCCTGAATCAGCAAGCTCTTCAACCAGATTTCGCAGCGTATCGTTAACAACACCCTTTATAGTAATATCATCTTTAGTCCATGCACTTATTGTATCACCTCCTATCACATCACCAATCTTAAAGTCGGGAATCTGACCTTCGATGTAATTATTTGAGAGACGGAGTTCCTCAAGCGTATCCCACAAGAGCAGACGACGCAACGCATCATTGTCGTTGGTATTAAAGTATAGACCTATACCATCCTCATGAGAATCTTTATCGCCAAGATTTGACAAGGTCCATCGACGACAATCAATGAAGTCTAGTTTTTTTAACTTGCGGAAGTTCTCTTTAGTAAGAATCGCTGGTATCTCTTTGAAGTTGTTAGAACTGAGGTCGAGCGACTCCAGCTTGTCACCCAAATTGACAAAATCATCGGGCAAGGAGACAAGACCAAAGGCACCAATCTGCAGATGCTTCAGATATTCCAGCTCGCACACCTCGCTACCCAAATCAATGCTGAGAAGCATAGTATTGACATTGCTATAGATATTGAGAGTCTCAATATACTTGAGGTAGCGGATTTCCTGGGGGATGCTCTCCTTGGTGTTGCACATCATTATATTAGCGGAACGTACACGTCCCACAGCGGCACTAGGCACTTCGCCACTAATAATCTCCTTATCAGTATCCTCCCAAAGAGTAATATTGGGCCAGTATTGCATATTCTCACTCACATCCCATGGACTCAGCAGCTGTAAACGATTGGTAATAGTCACAAGAGCCAAAGAGTCACCAGCACGATCATTCGTGATCGTGGGAGCGGCATCCTGAGTGACAGAAAGTATGGCAGAGTTTTCCAACACATCAGCAGCATCGAGAGGCACAAAATGAATACGTGCGGTACGCTTGTCAAAATCTGTATTAATCTTCCAATCAAAACGTACAGTGGTAGTGCGAGGGCGGCTACCACGATCGAGTTCAAGATCAATCTTTTCGGGTGTAATCCACTCTATAAGCGGTTTCTCATCATACTCGACCTGTACACCGAACCGCACATTGGAAGTTACAGTAGCCTCAAAGTAACGGTCGGCAACACTATTCGTAGCAGAAGCAATGCTTACTTCAGGATTCTTGACAAGAATCTGCTTGGCAAATCCAAACTGCGTCACAGGCACGTTTATCGGGGTTTCATCGATAGCACTGAAACGAAGAGTAGCTGTACGAGCACTACTCTCGAGGGTAGAATCCACCACGATACGGCACTTTGTACTACCTATTCCGTTAGCAGGCGAAATACTGATCCATGGCTTGTCAGATACAGCCACCCACTCGGTAGCAGAGGTAACCTGCAAGTACTCGGTACCTCCCTCAGGAACTACAGAAACACTTGCCTTGTCAATTTCAAAGCCAACAAGACCATTTCCATCTTCGTTACAAGAACAAAAGAGAACGGCAGTAATGGCAAATAATATAGATATCTTCTTCATGTATTCTTGTTATATCTTATTCCAACAAATAGTCACATCCACGGATATCCTGTGTCTTATCATAGATAAGCAAATTATACCCTAATCGATAGTAGTCACACACATCCGACAAATCAATAGAGATGT
This sequence comes from Bacteroidaceae bacterium, assembly GCA_045661085.1. Taxonomy (GTDB): domain Bacteria; phylum Bacteroidota; class Bacteroidia; order Bacteroidales; family Bacteroidaceae; genus UBA1189. The sequence goes on along the minus strand of JAZRFA010000031.1, from coordinate 9,045 downwards.
TAGGATTGTCCTTAATCTCAAAATAGCGCAGATAGGGCGATATGGTATCCTCAATCTTACGCAAATCGTTAGAGCCCACATAGAATGCCACAAGGCTGGGACAGGTGTAAAGCCCTGTAGGCCATATCTTAAGCGTACGATTACCCTGCTCATCGCGTTGGTGGCGCAAGCCGAAGGTGGTCAGGTAAGCGCCATCAAGCGGTTCGTACGGGAACTCTTTGAAGCAGTTGTAACTGAGGTCAATACCATATAGGTAGGGGATATTGTTTGACCATAAATCCTTAGGCAGGTCGATCAGTTTATTATAACTAAGGTCAAGAGTCTGCAAATAGTGAGAATACTTACCTGTCATTGAACCTTCAGGAATACGCTTCATACCATTACCCGACAGCACGAGCGTCGTCACGGGCGAACCTGTCTTGAAAAGCACGGCAGGCATCTCCTCAAGGCGATTATACGAGAGAGAGATAGTAGCGGCATTAATTCCCTTGTGGTCGTTGCCATTCTCGAAACCTGTAATCTGATTGTATGAGAAATCTACCGATGCCATGATATTGACCGACTTGGCGTTAAACACATCGGGAACCAATTTCAACTTATTATTAGTGCAAGAGAAGAGTTCTACGTCATAGTAACCAAAGAAATATTTATTGCTATCAGACTCCTCATAGCCAGGAATGGATTTAATATTGTTATTATCAAGATAGAACTTGGTAAGGTTTACATTCTTACCGAAGGGATGCAAGGTCTCAATCTGGTTATTGGTGCAGTCGAGCAATCCCAACTTAACCATCTTGCTTAAATATTTATGTTCAGGGAATTCCTTGAGATTATTGTATCCCATGTAGAGCAACTGCAAGCGGTCTCCACTGTTACCCTCGATGATGCCAATCCAATCCTTCTTAAGTTGATCGGCACTAATCCCCTTATTGCAAGCGATATTGAGTGATTGCAATTCGGGCAAACCATCCTCATCGAACATCTCCATCGGGAGACTGGTCAAGCTGTCACAGTTGTAAATCTCGACATCAGTAAGCGTCTCCAGATTACTCCAACTCCATAAATTTTGCTCCTGTTCCTCATAGAATTCGGGGTAAGCTGTATCCTCTTTGATATCGACAAAGAAGCTATCGACCGTGATGGGCGAGTTGGCGATGTAGAATTGCTGCAACTTGGTGAGACGCATCATCGCACGAGAGATACCCCTAATCTGGTTCGTCTTCTTACCAAACTGTACATCCTTCGTCGTGATACGACTGCTAGGCTTGATAGCCGGCTGCTTACCATCACGGTTTACCTGCTCCTGTAGAATGTCAGAAAGTCTCTCACGGGCATCACGCGCAAGGAACTTGTCGTGGTAGTCCATACGAATGGCCTGTTTCTGCTCAATAGTCATATCGGCGCTAACATCTTCGAAAAGATGTCCGCCAAGTAGCTCATCATGTGTCCCCAAGGAAAGAACAGCCAATTCTGTGAGTTGACCGATAGCATCGGGCACATAGCCACGGGCACCCATACCCGCCAACGACAATGACTCTACACGTCCATTAGCACCAATGACTACACCGGGCTGTTGTCCCCAGAGATCGAGGTCTTTATTGAAGTCCCAGTTGCATCCGGGAGCTTCGGCCTCACCATAGTAGCTCCAATGGGGACCATCAAGAGCTTCCCATATTTCTTTCAAAGCAAGATAGTCCTTAATATGTTCTGCAGTTTTATCCAGTTGGATAGTAACTGAAACATCCTTGGTAAACCCATTATCAGATACCGAAAACTCTTCACTTGCAACAACATCTACAACCGTTTCGAGCATAACACGGGCTTTCTTGTCGGAATAGGTAACATAACCATTAACGACGTAGTCACCTTTCTTGAGCCACACCACAGTATCAACAGTGAAATAAGAAGTCTGTGCATTATACCCAGAGCCATCAATGGTATAATCATGAAAATCCTCTTCGTAACTGACGAGAACCTTATTTATATCAAAACTCTCCTTCGTGTTTTTATTCAGCACAGTGAGACTCACCGCCTGAATATCACTAAAAGGATAAGCTCCCATACTCTCCCCCGAACGTGTTGGGGGTTGGGTAAGACCTTCAGGCTTAACCAAACGGAACGACACCCTTCCTCGCTCGGTCACCTCAACTGAGAGGTTATGCATAACAAGACCATCTGCAACGATAGTAAATTCAGAAGAGACTGTAGCCGACAACAATTCCTCATCAAGTTTATCGTATAGTATGTAACCAATAACACGATAATCTCCCACAAGCAGTTGTAATTTATCGCTACGCAAACCATAAGCCGCATTCTCATTGCTGTAAGAATGGAGCACAAGCGTCTGCTGGATGGTAGAGCCCTCACGCTGCATAATCACCTTAACCTTATGTGCCTCGTGCAAGAAATCCAAATTGCCAGCACGCGTAGAGGCCATAGCCGGAGCTGTTTCGTTTTTATAAAGCTTGAACTGCACGTAACCATAATCCGCATCCAAGCTATCTTCTGTCTCGGCGCAACCAACAAAGCTCAATGCGCACAGCACAAGTGCTAGAATTGCGGCACGACTTCTTAGTAATCTATTTATTTTTGTCATGTTCATATCTTTACACATTGCTTAATCTAAGATAGGTTCCACAACCAAAGCCTTGAGATTGTTGCCCTGGGCATCAACGAAGTAAATGATAAACTCTTCCTCCAAGCCATGTTTGAACTGCATATAGAAATAAAGATCATCCTCTGTCATGGCAGGCTCTGCCTGATAATTAGTCCAGATCTTGGGTTTCTCCTCGGTTCCAATGTTCACCTTTTCCTCAACTATTGTACCGTCTATTCTTTCAAGTTCTATGTGAGCACCACCAACCATATCAGGTTTCCATTCCTCGACAGACAGTTTAGGATTTACATTGTATGAAACTCCAATTTCCAAGCGAGTTCGGAAGATCTGGTTAGTCGGCACATCTCGTGACTTTGCAATTTCAACCCATTGCTCATCTGTCTCGCGAACAAATTCGATATCTTCCAGTTCTTTACCTTCTTGATAAGTCCCTCTTTGAATACTAAAATACCCTGCAAGAGCATTCTCCTGAATGAGCTCAGCAACGAGATACTGCTCGTTCGCTCCCTTTACTTCGAGTTTTTCGTCTATTTCCTCAAACAAGAAATCAGCCACGGCATTGCCTCCTACAACATTAAGACTATCATTAAGGAACTGTGGTAACACAAAGACATACGCAGTACGCTGGCTACCCTCGTTCGCTTCGAAAGTGACGCTGAGATTACCCTTTCTGTCATCCTGAACGGCGAACCACTGCTCGCTATCTACGTCAACAAGAGCACAGCCTTTGGTCTTGTCATATATTGCATAATAAAGCGTGTAGGCATCATTGAGTGTAGCAATAGTAGAAGTAAAGGGTGCTTCATAGATTTCGCCAGACATCTCGTACATAGCATCCTTATAGGTGGCACCGTCCACAGAGACCAAAATATCCCATTGTGTATCAGGCTGCAAGATCACGCTGCGCGCGTCCATACCAGAGTAATGGACATTCAGGCGCATCATAGGCATATCTTTATCGCTGAAACAGATAGAATCTGTAGTGCTGCTTTGGCTATACTTAAGGTATTCCTCCTTGACTGTCAACGTGAATACAGAGTCCTCACGTACAATATCAAACCAATCAGCATTGCTGCTAACGTAAAGGTTATTGCTATCAAAGGTCGCCTTGCGCAACACTAAAGACTGAGTACCACTCGTACCGATTACCAGTGTTTGACCATGCGAGTAGTTGATGCTATCGCATCCCATAATGACAGCATCGGTGATTCCCTTACGAGTTACAACGGTAATTACACGAGTTTCATCACCCAAGCGCAAAGAAATATTAGCCTTAGCGACATCGACCGTATGAGCCTCATCACCGATGACAAAAGTTACAGTATCCTCACCAGCCTTACCACTGGTGTCGAGGAATGAGCCATCCACCTTACACCACATAGCATCAGAAGAGAGTTGCCAATTTACATCAGTTGTAAAAGTTACGAGTACGGTATCACCAGGAGAAACACCCTCTATTAATGTTTGTGAAGGAAAAGTAAGGCTAGTCTCACCATTCATTGTTCCATCACAAGAACCGAATAAAGCGGTTGATAATACTGCCAGACACAGCAGCAAGAGATTGGTTTTATTTGTCATCTTTTTCATATTCTATCGCTTAAATAGGTTAGTACCCTTGATTCATTAATACACGAGCCTCATCATCACTTATCCACTCGATAGCTTGGATGAAGGTACCTACCGTATTGGTTCCAGCAGCCATACCGGGTACCCAAAGAGTGATGTATTGGTAGATAAACTTCTCGCATGAGCTGTAATAGCTTACATAGTTACTGGGCTGATAGATGTGGAGCATACCATCTCCATACTTCGTGCCGAAAGCTTCTCCCGTGGTCACCAGAGGTTGGTCATCCATTTCGATGAGCGGATTGAGCGGGTCATCCGTAGTGAAACGCAGCTTCACGTCGTAACCATCATAGTAGAAGTCACGCATGATGATGGTGTTCTCCTCAACGGGGTCCACTTCCGTCTTTATCAGACGGTTGTATCCTCCAACGTAGTTGTAGAGGTAGGTCGAAGTAATCATTGCATAACCTGTGAAGGCATTGATATCAAACGGACAAACCTTCTGCAACATCACCTTGGTCTCCAGTCCCTTGTTTTCATAGAGGTCCCACTGAGTCTCTTCGGGAGAAATCAGACGAAGTTTAATCTCCGGCAACTCCTCATCAACGGTAAGGTTCTCATAGTGCCCACGAATACGGACGCAGGTAGACAACTCACCAGCTTTGATGACTATTGTGTTAGACTCTATCGTGTAGTGCACACCCTCGATGGCGCTACTCTCCTGCTCTATTACCTCCACAGCAAGTGTCTGGTCCTTTTCCATAGCCTTAGTAGCAGAGATATAGATATCAGCATATTCTCCATTGTCCTCCACTCCCAAAACAGAGAGAGTGTCGGCAAACATAATGTACTGCGGACCACTATATACGGTATGCTCCTCTTCACAACCGGTGAAGCCTACGAGCGACACAAGCAATACGATAGCACTGAACAATATCTTTCTATTCATACGTAATCCTCCTGATTATCTATTACTTTCGTTGGGTTCAATCTCAGCGTCTGGCGACTCCAACTCATGTTGCGGTATAGGCCACACGAAAAGAGGGTTATCTGCTTCCACTTTGAGGCTGCTGCCGTTAGAGAGCGACTGTTCCTGTGGTGTACGCTCGAATCCTTTGTGCCAACGCTTAAGATCCTGAAGGCGGAAGCCTTCCATGTAGAGTTCCTTCACACGTTCCTCTTCGATGATGTCCATTGCATTCTCCTCATTCAACGAGGCCGAAGCATTGGAATTGTAACGTGCCTTGCGCAACTCAGCAATATCCTTTGACGCTTTTGAGTAGTCCGGATTCTGCTTCTGTGCATACGCCTCGGCACGGATAAGGTACTGCTCCGACAAACGGAACACCTGCGGTTCAGAAACATGCAACAACTGTGCAGCATCAAACAGTTCCTGATTGCCCCAATACTTGGCAAGCAAAGGCCATGTCAATCCATGACTATGACCTGTAGCTACCTGCGTAAAGAACGCATTGTAACGCATGTCATTGGTAGCATAAAGGCCGAGTACCCACTGGGCTGGCACATAGTCGGGCTTATACGATTGATAGTCCCAGTTGAAGAACACAGAACCTAAAGCTCCACCGTACGAAGTCGTCGTGAAACCTACTTGCCAGATACTCTCTGTAGAGAGGTTATAACGCCACATATACTCATAGTAGCTGATCTCCTTATTAGCATACGACAGGTAGTCTGTCATTGTAGTATACATCTGGCTTGCACTTGACAAAGCAAACTTGTCCTTTGCTCCATCAATGAGTAGTGAAGAATACTTGATGGCATTCTCATAATCCTTCATATAGAGAGCCACACGCGCGCGCAACGCGTATACCGTATATATACTGAAGTAGGGGCTGCTGTAGAAGGTGAGATTTGCATCCTTCTCCTCCTCATCGGTTAGCTGCAGACAATCCTCTGCACGTTCCAAATCCTCGATAACGAAAGCATACGAGTCCTTCAACGAAGCGCGCACTATCGGTGCATCGCTATAATACTCCTTTCTCAGCACCACACCGAGTTCCTCTGCGGCCATCTCATCACTGTCATAAGCTTTGCAGAAGAGTTTGATAAGTTCTGAATAAGCCAAGGCACGAGCGAAATATGCTTCACCACAATATTGTTCCAGACGGTCAAAGTCATCGTCATTGTAGATATTTCCGCGCACCTTGTCGACGTTGGCAAGCAAGAAGTTGCAACGGCCGATGACATCGTACAACGCTCCATACACCGAAGTAATCTGCGAGTTGGTAGCAAGGATGTCCCAACGCCACACGTCACCATAAGTATTGGTGTATCCGTTGACCGCATAGACAAAGTCGGCCTGCAGGTCGGGCAATATGGTCAAGTAGCCACTGTAGAGTGCACCACTGAGCCAAGCATTGTAAATACCAATCACAGCTTGATTGGCATCTTCGATGGTGGTAATGGCACTACCGGCGGGGATTTCATCTTGCGGGAACTTGTCGAGACAAGATGTCATCATACACACGCTGAGTGCGATAAGTAGATATGATTTGAGTTTCTTCATAATTCGTGCGGATTAGAATGTTAGCTCCATACCGATGGAGAACTGACGCGACATAGGATACTGCGCTGCATACACGTTGCTGGTCGATTCGGGGTCGATACCGCTAAACTTCGTGAAGGTAAGCAGATTCTGCCCCTGCACGTAGATACGTGCACCACCGAGTCCCTTTACCTTTTCCAAGGTTCTGGGCTGGAGGGTATAGCTGAGCATAAGGTTCTTCATACGAAGGAACGAAGCATCCTCAAGAAAACGTGAGTCCATCTGCGGTGTCACGCCATAACGGGGGATATCGGTAATGTCACCAGGCTTCTTCCAACGGTCGTAGAGCAAGCGCTTCGACTGATTGTACACGGTGTAAAGTCCATTACTCTCTTCGAAGAAACGGTCATTATTGAACATATAGCGGTCGGCCACCCAGGCAAACTGTGTGCTAAGTGCCAAGCCTCTCCACGACACCGAGGTACCGAATCCACCCTGCCAGGGAGCCATATAGGTCTTACCTACGAGTACCTTGTCCGACTCACGGAACTCAGTAGTGATATTACCCTCCTTGTCATACCAGAGCGCATCACCATTGGCGGGATTCACACCGGCATAGCGGTTGATATAGAATTCACCCACGGGATGTCCCACCTTGAGTTTGGTCGATGTTCCCGACATCTCATACTCATCAAGTCCGTTGTAGAGTTCGGTAATCTCATTGTGATTATATGACGCATTACCATTGATATTCCATACGAAGTTCTCGGTACGGAACACATCGTAATTAACCGACATCTCAATACCGCGATTAACCATGGCACCCACATTGTCCCAACGCTGTCCGAAACCGTTGTTGGCATAGGATTGGGGCACGAGCATCAGCATGTCAGTGGTTTTCTTGTTGTAGAGTTCCACGTCCACATTGAGGCGATGCCAGAATCCAAGGTGCAGGGCAAGGTTACTGCTCCACAACTGCTCCCAGCTGAGATCAGGGTTACCCTCGCTCGAAGGTGCGATACCCGACTCACCATTATATATATATCCACCTCCCACGAGCTCCAGATGGTCGTAGTTGGGTATTGAGGAGTTACCCGACGTACCTGTACTGAGTGCCACCTGCGCATTGGTAATCCAAGTATAGGGACGCATAAACTTCTCCTTCAGCACATTCCACATCAAGCCCACTGACCAGAAGCTGGCCCAACGGCCGTTCTTACCGAAACGCGATGAAGCATCAGTACGCAATGAGAAGTCAGCGTAGTACTTGTCCATATAATTATACTCGCCACGTCCGAAGAACGACAGGTAGCTATAGCTCGAATATCCCTTGGCCCAAGAGGTTGCCATGGTACCTGTAGAGAGGTTGGTGAGATAGTCGTTATTCTGTCCACGCGTCACCACCTGAAAGCTCTCTGTGCGATAGTTCACGCCCTCTTGTCCGAGCATGAAGTTGAAGTCATGCACGTGGCCTATGTTAAGCTTGTAGTTAGCCGTATTCGTTGCCGTGAGCTGCAATGCATTGCTCATAGCGTTACCAGCCGAACCAATGCCATTGTTACCGGGGAAGCTGGGAAGCGACTTCATGTCGGTTGTCGAGAGCGAGAAGTCCACACCAAGTTGTGAGCGCAATGTGAGGTTCTTCACTGGAGTAGCCTCGGCATAAACGGTACTCAACAACTTATACTTCTTCAACTCCTGCGGATTGGTAGCCATCCACTCGATGGGGTTCTGTGTCGTACCTGTCCATGAACCATCCTTTGATGAAGCTATGCTGCCATCCTTCTTGTAGGGGTTCCAGTAGGGAAGCATAAAACGGCTTGCCGAGATGGGAGTATAGAGTGTGTATGAACCCTCCTCAGCCTGCTGCACCTCCTCGTAGGTCATCATCGTATTGGTACCCATCTTGAGCCAATCGCCCGTCTTCACGTCAGCGTTGCTACGCAGAGAGTAACGGCGGAAGGTTGAGCCCATGGCGATACCATCCTGATCGAAGAAGTTACCCGACACGAAGTAATTCATGCGCTCTGTAGCACGGCTTACCGAGAAGTCATAGTTCTGTAGCAGAGCACGATTGTTGAAGATAGCCTTCTGCCAGTTAATGTCAGTCAGACTCAGCAAATCATAGTCCTGACCTGCGTCAAGTCCCAGTTCCTTCTCAAAGGCAATGCGCTCTGCGGTATTCATCAGTGTCCATTCCTTTGAGCTAGCGAGCTGCGAGATACCTCCCATGGCACGCAATGTTACCTTAGCCTTCTCCATCTGCGTACCGCGCTTGGTGGTGATCACTACCACACCATTGGCAGCACGGGCACCATAGATTGAAGTCGACGAGGCATCCTTGAGCACCGATACC
>JAZRFA010000030.1:0-1574 GCA_045661085.1 Bacteroidaceae bacterium | reverse complement strand
GCTGCCCGAGGCACGCGAAGTCATCGAGCGTCAAGGTATCTCATACCACGACCCCAGTGGCGAACTCGTGACCTCCATCGTCAATGGCAAGGACTGCGTGTTCACCTGCTACGACGAGCGTGGCTGCTGCTACTGCGCCATCGAGCGTGCCTATCGCCAAGGCCGAGTACCCTTCTATAAACCCGTGTCATGCCACCTCTACCCCATCCGCGTAGGCGAATACGGACCCTACCGCGCGCTCAACTACGACCGCTGGGACGTGTGCAAGATGGCCGTCCTCAAGGGACAGAAAGAGAACCTTCCCATCTACAAGTTCCTCAAGGAACCCCTCATCCGCCGTTTCGGCGAGGACTGGTATGCCGAGCTGGAGCTCGTAGCCGAAGAGCTCGCCAATCAAGGAATTATTTAATCTGAAAGAAGGGCTATTCTATAGATTCAAAGTGCCCGAGTAATTTAATCCTAATCAAGGTGCCGGTTCCATCAGGAATAGGCACCTTGATTTATTAACACTTTAAATATTAAATTCCGAAGGCTTCGCGCACCTTGTCTACGTAGTCGAGCTTCTCCCAAGTGAAGAGCTCTACGGTGACATCCTTGTCGCCCTCGTAGCGTGAGCGGAAGCTCTTGGTCACCACCTCGGGCTTGCGACCCATGTGGCCATAGGCTGCGGTCTCGGCATAGATGGGGTTGCGCAGCTTGAGGCGCTCCTCGATGGCTTTGGGGCGGAGGTCGAAGAGTTCGTCAATTTTTTTGGCAATCTCGCCATCGGTCATATTTACACGGCTGCGGCCATAGGTGTCCACATAGATATTGATGGGCTTAGCCACACCGATAGCGTATGACACCTGCACGAGCATCTCATCGGCCACGCCTGCTGCCACGAGATTCTTGGCGATATGGCGTGCGGCGTAAGCGGCACTGCGGTCTACCTTACTGGGATCCTTACCACTGAAGGCACCACCACCATGAGCACCCTTACCACCGTAGGTGTCAACGATAATCTTACGGCCGGTGAGACCGGTGTCACCATGAGGACCACCGATTACAAATTTGCCTGTGGGGTTCACGTGATAGGTGATATTGTCGTTGAAAAGGGCCAATACATCTTCGTTGGTGATGCCGGCGATAACGCGGGGCATGAGAATCTCGATAACGTCTTGGCGAATCTTTGCCAACATCTCCTCATCGGCCTTGAGCTGCGCCTCCTTGCTATCGTCGGTGGGAGCCACGAACTCATCATGCTGAGTAGACACTACGATGGTATCAATGCGTACGGGCTTGCCATTGTCATCATATTCGATGGTCACCTGGCTCTTCGCGTCGGGGCGGAGATAGGTCATCACCTCGCCCTCACGACGGATGTCGGCAAGTACCTTGAGAATGTTGTGAGCGAGATCAAGCGAGAGGGGCATATAGTTCTCTGTCTCGTTAGTGGCATAGCCAAACATCATGCCTTGGTCGCCAGCACCCTGGTTCATGGGGTCTTCGCGCTCTACGCCACGGTTGATGTCTGCACTCTGCTCATGGATGGCCGAGAACACGCCGCATGAGTTGCCCTCGAACATATATTCGCT
>JAZRFA010000029.1:0-6403 GCA_045661085.1 Bacteroidaceae bacterium | reverse complement strand
CTCACCCACTTGTTTTCCGGTCTTAGCATTCCATATCTTAGCGGTATTGTCTGCTGATGCCGTCACTATATAGTTCCCATCGGTGCTGAACTGGGCGGAGTTGACCCAATCTTCGTGCTCCATTGTCTCACCCACTTGTTTGCCCGTCTTTGCATCCCATATCTTAGCGGTATTGTCCCAAGATGCCGTCACTATATAGTTCCCGTCGGTGCTGAACTGTGCGGAGTTGACCCAATACTCGTGCTCCATTGTCTCACACACTTGTTTTCCGGTCTTAGCATCCCATATCTTAGCGGTATTGTCCCAAGATGCCGTCACTATATAGTTCCCGTCGGTGCTGAACTGTGCGGATGTAACCACACTCTCGTGCTCCATTGTCTCATCCACTTGTTTGCCCGTCTTTGCATCCCATATCTCAGCTGTATTGTCCCGAGATGCCGTCACTATATAGTTTCCGTTAGGACTGAACTGTGCGTAATTGACACAATCTTCGTGCTCCATAGCCTCACCCACTTGTTTTCCGGTCTTTGCATCCCATATCTTAGCGGTATTGTCTGCTGATGCCGTCACTATATAGTTCCCGTCGGTGCTGAACTGTGCGGATGTAACCACACTCTCGTGCTCCATTGTCTCACCCACTTGTTTGCCCGTCTTTGCATCCCATATCTTAGCGGTTTTGTCCCAAGATGCCGTCACTATATAGTTCCCGTCGGTGCTGAACTGTGCGGATGTAACCCTATACTCGTGCTCCATTGTCTCACCCACTTGTTTTCCGGTCTTAGCATCCCATATCTTAGCTGTATTGTCGTCTGATGTCGTCACTATATAGTTTCCGTCAGGGCTGAATTGGGTGGAGTTGACATAATCGTCATGTTTAAATATTAATCTAATGGAACTGTGATAGTGATTAGCTTTTCTCAAAGCCAATTCTGCTGCAGCGACATACGGTCGATTAGGTTTGTCCAAATTTTCCGGAAGAACGGATAGTAATAAACGGATGGCTGAGGATGGTTTTCCTTCGTTGATAAGCTTTTCTGCTTTTTCTGCAATATAATGTGACTGCATCTTCTGCATACTATTTCGTTCCGCTTTAATGGAACGGTATTGGGCATAGAATACACCGCCCAAGGTGAGGGTAAGCAGAATGGTAGCAACAGCTGTCATGCGCTGCTTGCGCAGGGCTGCAGCTTGCTGTTTCAGTTTGCGCTCGTTGCGGCTACTCATCATCTGGCGGGCCAGTATGTCGTGGATAATCTCTACGCGAGGGATGTCGGTGCCAGCTACAGTGATGCAGCGTAGCATACTCTTTTCGCCCTTGAAGAGGAAATCGTTGTAAGGGACGGCTTTGTCAAAATCCGACTTGAGCACCGAGTTGCGGCGACCTTCGTCGGTAACAAGGGTGTCTTCGATGTAGTACCACTTGTCGGGCGACTTGAGCTCTTTGATGATGTCGTCATAGAACGACTTGAGGAAGTTGCCCTCGGCCTGCTTGAAGAAGCTGGTGACTTGTGATAAGGTGATATGCTGTGATGTGCCCCCTGTTGATTGTGCCGACTGGGATATGCAGTAGATTCTGCTGCATATCAGTGATAAAACTGCTGTACTTATCTCCTCGCTACCTGCTTTGGCCTCCTTGATGATGCAGTCTGCGATGATGGCTGATTCTGCAGAGTTAAACAGGGCAACACCTGGTCGCATGATAACATCGAGTGCCTCATTATCGGTAAGCTCGCGAAGGCGGTAGCGGTTATATTTCATCTCTACCAAGCGCAGCTTGTCGATGCTGTCTTCGAGATGGAAGAGGTCGTCTTCGCGTATCGAGAGTACCAATCTGTAGTTGGTGGAGTCGTCATCGTTGGTTGTTGGCAGTGAGCTGTCGTCGACGAGCAAGTAGAGTGATTTGAGTAGTAGGTTGAGTTGTTGCTTGTCTTTGTAGTATAGCTCCTCAAACTGGTCGAGTACGATGACGGGGAATAGATATTCTTCGTTGCGGTCTTTAAACTCTGTGGTGTGAAAGAAATCCCACAATCGCTCCTCGTCCCGTGTACTCCTGCCTTCGCGTGTTTTCACACATTGTCCTCCAATCTTCTTGATGGCATTGTGTGTCGCTTCTATAATGAGGGAGGCGTAGTCTTTCTCAGTAGTCGTTTCTATGCCCAATCGTATCATGATGGGGAGGTAGTTGTCGCTCCTGAGACAAGGGAATACCCCCGCTTGCAGTAGTGACGACTTGCCTATGCCAGACTTTCCGTAGAGGGTGGTAAGCAGGTTGTTGTCGATGATGGAGTATAACTCTTTTATGGCGCGTTCGCGTCCGCAAAACTTATATCCTTGTGCTACGGCCTGCTCGTCATAGGTGGCAAGGCCTAACCATGGGTTCTGTTTCATCGTGCTATTGGTAGGGGTTATCGGTTGAGCATGTTGTGGATAATCTCGATGAGTGTGTCGATATGTTGCCGCTCAATGTCGAATACAGTGCGTGATTGTATGCATTCTGGCAACTTGGCTTGATTCTCGGTGCTGCGTTCATCATATCCAGGGAGTCTCACAGGGACAATGTTCAAGTTGCTGGTATTGCAGTGTGCTTGAGCCAACACCCATTCCTCGTTTTTATAGAACCGCCAAGTTTCGTTGCGCAAGTCTTCCTGTACCTGGTTGCTCAATATGGGGACAAAGACTTTGCATTGGGCTATGGATTCGTGTATCTCTTGTTTGTAGGTGTTTCCTCCTCTCATCTTGTCGGAGTCAAACCACACTTTGATACCGCTCTCGATGAGGCGGTAAAAGATCTTCTTGGCCAATTCAAAATCTTCATGGGCATATGAGAGGAATACTTCTCCTCTGCGTCGCTGTGCTTTTATCTTCTCCTCCTCTTGTCCCTGATAGGAGTTGATGAGGTTTAATGTGTTTTTGATAAATACACGGGCATCGGGTTCGAAATGTATTTTGCTATATTCAAAGTATTCTTTCAGCTTGCAGTCGGTCTCTGATTGTGGAGTCAATGATATTGCCACCTCTCCTTCGGTCAGTCCTTTTATGGTGCCGCGCAGCATGTACCAGAAGAAACGGAAGAACCAATCGTCGAATTTACAGCCCAGTGCAACGATGCGTTTGGAGCGGATATAGTTGAGCAATTTGTTGGGCGCATTCCTTCCCATCCATTTGGATATGACCTCAATGTAGTCGTTGTCGGTGATGGCAAATTGGGTGCATGCGTTGTCAGGTGTGGGGAATGCCTTGCCGAAGGTGTAGTATAGGGTGGGAGGGGGTAGAGGAAGGCTATTTGTGGATAGCTCGTAGTCGAAGTCAAAGCTTTCCTCCCACTTTTTGCTGTTGATGTCCATCACGCGAAGCTCGTCGCCCCAGACCTCACGCATCAGATGATAGATGTAGGGGTCTATCGTGGTAGTAAGTACCATGCGGAAGTGCTTGGTCTTTATCAAGTCGACCAACGAGCGAGACATTTCTGAAACCGGGAAGTTCTCGGTATCGAAAGGCATTTGTCTTATATATCCATCGATGTCCCTGATGTCCTTGGATAGCTGGGTGAATGTCTTTGCTTGATGCGCCTGACCGATAGTGTTTTCTTCTATCAAGAAATTACGCAGTTGCTCAAATATCATCTTGTGGCTATCTCCATTGTATTCGGGATACTCCTCTTTTGATAGCATTATTTCGCTACCAACGATAAGTACACAATTGCCATTGATGATGCTGGGGATGAGTTCGCCATCAGTGTGGTTGTTCTTGGTGTCGTTGGGGCGTATCAGTTTCTTGGCCATACTCTTGCAATATATATAATAGTGATTGCAAATGTAGCATTTTTCTATCATACAGCAAGGTTTGATTCGCTGTTTTTATGAGTAAAGTTGCTTCACCCGTTTTCGCTATCTTTGCGTTTGCCGCGAAGATAATTGACACTCGCTGTGAAAATTATTGAAGAAACTTCCTATTTCTCCCTCGTTTATTCATATCTTTGCATTTATTAATACATGGCACCATGCAATACGACGTATTTATCAGTTACTCGCGTAAGGATTCGGAGGTAGCCAATCGCATCTGTAAGGCTTTCGATGAGGTAGGCATCACCTACTTTATCGACCGTCAGGGCATTGGTGGGGGCTTCGAGTTCCCTACAGTGCTTGCTGAGGCTATCATCAATTGTAAGATTTTCCTGTATTTGGCAAGCGGGAACTCGTATGAATCACGGTTCACGCAGAGTGAGATAACCTTTGCGTTTAATGAGAAACCCATAGGGAGCATTCTTCCATACATTATAGACGGTAGCACTATGCCTCCCGCACTTCGCTTTGTGTTCAGTAATATCAATTGGAGACGTTTGGAGGAACATCCTATAAATACGGTTCTTGTTGACGACCTGTTGCATCTGTTGAATAAAAAGAAAGAACAGCATACTGAAACTCTACTGGATACTTCTGATACATCATCGGAAGTAACCAATGATTCCGAGGATGCAGAGAGTATGTATGAGAAAGGATGTAATTATTATCGCGGTGAAGGTGTCGCACAGGATTATTCCCAGGCTGTATTATGGTTTCGTAAGGCCGCCGAGCAAGGTCATGCAGAAGCACAATTTTACCTTGGGAATAGCTATGGATATGGTCTAGGTGTCGCACATGACTATGCTGAGGCTGCGAAGTGGTACCTCAAGGCTGCCGAGCAAGGAGATGCCGATGCTCAATTTGATCTCGGGAATAGCTATTACAACGGTGATGGTGTCGCACAGAACTATGTTGAGGCAGTAAAGTGGTACCGCAAGGCTGCCGAGCAAGGAGATGCTGGTGCTCAACATAAGTTAGGATTTTGCTATGGAAACGGACTAGGTGTCGCACAGGATTATTCCCAAGCAGTATTCTGGTCTCGCAAGGCTGCGGAGCAAGGACGTGCTGATGCTCAATATAATCTCGGAGTATACTATGGAAACGGACTAGGTGTCGCACAGGATTATTCCCAAGCAGTATTCTGGTTTCGCAAGGCTGCGGAGCAAGGACTTGCTGGTGCTCAATATAATCTCGGAGTATGCTATGAAAATGGTCATGGTGTTGTAAAAGACTGTGCTGAAGCTGTAAAATGGTATTGCAAGGCTGCTGAGCGGGGACATGTTTATGCTCAATTTGACCTCGGATATATATATTGCAACGGCGAAGGTGTTGCACAAGACTATGTTGAGGCTGTAAAGTGGTATCACAAAGCTGCCGAGCAAGGAAATGCTGATGCTCAATACAATCTGGGTGTTTGTTGTCAAAATGGTCAAGGTGTAGCACAATCAGATGAAGAAGCAGCAAAGTGGTATCACAAGGCTGCCGAACAAGGGAAAATGTATGCTCAACACAACCTCGGAGTTTGCTATGAACAGGGCCTAGGTGTGCCACAAGACAAAGTTGAAGCTGTAAAGTGGTATCGAAGAGCTGCTGAGCAAGGAGATGAAGTTGCTCAAAGGGTTCTTGCACGTTTACGAGACAACGTGTAGAGGTCATTCCAAACTAGTCTACAAGACAAAACCTTCTAGGCTAGTTTCACCGCAGGAGCCGATAATACTCTCATCCAAGTCGATGAGATTTCTGTATGCATCTCACCCCTTTTCCGCATTTATCTGCCAAAGTGTCGCCATCACGAGGTAATACGTAGAGTATTAGTTTGTTGATGGCGACACCTCTATATTGTTTTCGTTTTCGTTATCGTCAACGTTACCAACCCAAAGCTCCTGGCATTGGGACATAGGCTCTCGTATTCTGCTTGCCTATCACCTCCAGCTTGCCTGCCTTGACCAACTCCTTTATCTTGGCTAGTGCCGCATAGCGGCTACACTCGCACACGCTCTCAAACTCGGAGCGCTGGATGCTGTGGTGGGTGGTGAAGAACTCTGTGAGGCGCTTCTCGATGACCGCATCGGTGAGCTGCTTGTTGCCCGTGGGGCCACCGCTCACGATGACTGCACCGCGTAGGGTGTGCTGCAACTCGGCACAGGGGCTGAAGACGATGCGCTTCACCTCGATGTCCTTGCTCGTGATGTGATCCTCCTTGCGCTTGTTCTTGCAGGTGAGCGAAAGGCTGAAGGTGCCTATATGGTCTATCTCCACGCGGTTGCCGTCGAGCAGGGCTTCGCCGATGCGCTGACCTACGGCTTGTAGCACGGCTGCTACATCCGCCTCGGTGATGCTGCAAGCACGATTAATGTCCTTAGCCAAGTCGGCGGTGATGATGACCTCACTATTCACGATGCTCACTGCCATCGTGGGGTTCTTCTTCGTGGCCTTGCCTTGCAGATCATTACGTACATGGAGCTGGTAGGCAATGGTGCCCGACTTCTTGGTTGCTGTTCCTCGTTTCATCTCTGAGATTTACAATTTACGAATTTACTATGTACTATTTATTTACAATT
>JAZRFA010000028.1:0-4122 GCA_045661085.1 Bacteroidaceae bacterium | reverse complement strand
ATGATATGATAGCTACCTACCGCAGGGCGAGCCACGCGTATAGAGCCCTCGAAGTCGCGTGAGCGCACGGCGCTCTGTGCCTCGTCATACTCTTGGTAGCGCACGTAGCTTTCGATGAAATCCTCGGGCTGTGCGGCCTCCAAGGCTTCGTACATCTTCATGAGTTCGAGTCCCTTGAGTGCCATGTAGTTCATCACCTCGCACCAGGGAGTGATCTCCACGGTGAGTGCGGGGTTGTAGTTGCTTGCCATCAGCTTGGTAGCCGCATCGGCCATGAGGGTGAAGTGCTCGCGGAGCACAGCCACGGCCTCGGTGGTCTTGCCCTGTTGCATAAGGGTGTTGTAGGTATTCTTGGCCTCCACGAATGCGGGCGACTCGTTGGTACGGCGCAAGCCATGTACGTTATCACCGAGGTCTACGTTGTTCTCGCAGAAGAGGCGGAACTCCTTAGTCAGCGTAGGCATCAGGTAGCTGAGTGCGCTCTCCCATGAGGCGTCGGCATCGTAGCCCTCCATATTCCAGCAGTAGTCTCCGATGCTATAGAGCGACACCTTGGATGCCTCGGCATACTCCATAGGGTTCGATACGAAACCACCGAGAAGCGGAGCGATGTCGAGGTCGTTGCCGAAGGTGGGGCCCATGAGGATGTGGTCGCGGCAATAGTCGGTCACGGGATAGTTGAGCCAGATGTAGGCATTGCGCTTGATGCGGGCGTTCACCCACTCCATATCGCCCTTGCCGATCATGTCGACCACGCTATTACCTGTCCACATGATATGTGTCTCCTTATCGAGTGTGCCACCCAGTGCATTGAGGTAGGTGTCATTACCACCGGTATAGGCCTTATTGTACTGTGTGGGACACATGATGATGGGTGCCACATCGGGATGCTTTTTCACAAAGTTCTCGTTGAGGTAGTTGAGGTACTCGGCCTGCTTGTCACCTTTGCTCTGCTCGGCTCCGTTGATATCGTCGAAGAAGATAGAGAAGGCGCGTATGCCGAGGGCATACATCTTTTCGAGCTTGGCCACAGAGGCTGCACGGTCGGCATCGGTCCACTGAATATCCTTACCGGGGTGCATCGCCCACACGAAGCGCACCTTGTTGCGCTTGGCCACGGCCACGAGTTCCTTGAATCGCTCGGCCTCATCGGCGGGATAGTCCTCACGCCAACGGTCGAGGTGGTAGGGGTCGTCCTTGGGGCCATAGATGTAGACGTTCATCTTGGTGCGTCCGAAGAATTCGAGCAAGCTCTTGCGGTCGGCATCGCTATAGGGGTTGCCATAGTATCCTTCTACGAGTCCGCGGTCGCTGATCGAGGGCCAGTCGGTGATGGTCACCGCCTTCACCTCGGGTTGGGCTGCCAGTTGCAAGTAGGTCTGCACGCCATAGAAAGTACCCTCGGCATCGTTACCGGCGATGACAACCTTGTCGGATGCTACGCTGAGATAGTATCCCTCTGCCTTGGCGGGGATGAGTGTTTCGTATGCTGCTACGGCCGCATCGCCACGCTCACCGATGATGAGCTGCATGGTGCCGTTCTCTGTCTTGAGATACTTACCGATGAGTGCCACGGCATCAGCGTCGGCATCAGCAGCTCCTACGAGGGTGTAGGCTACGGTGTTGTCGAATGCCTTGCCGGCACCCCACTTCACCTCCTGCGGTTGGGGAAAGATGCCGCTGGTTTGTGGGATAACGGGAGTGTCACCACCCTCCTCGACCTTGACATTGGACTTCTGGAACTCCCATGTGCAGGCACCCCAGAAGGGTTTCATGAGGATGTACGCCCACACGTCGGGGTTGACATACCAGCTATTGGCACCAGCCGCATCGATGATGCAGATACCGGTCTTGCCATCGAGCGTACGCTCTTCGAGTGTCCACGCATAATCCTTTCCCACCTTGATGGTCTTGTCGCCATCCGACGCGGGATAGGCCGCCGTGCCTGTAGCCTTATTGACAAGGTATACTGCACCACCGGGCTGCTTCACCACTCGCCACAGATAGTTGTCGCCACTACCCTTGCTGGGCTGGTGATTGACGGTCTTGCTGGTGGTATTGGCAGCGGCATACTTATTAAACCATACGTTGCGCAGGTGATAATAGTAGCCTTCGTCGAGGCTTTGTGCAAAGCCTGTGCGCTCCATCTGCTGGAACTGGAGGTAGAGTGCGGTGTATTCATCATACTGTTCCTTGGTCACGGCACCTTCAGTAAGGGTAGCCTTGGCGGGAGCGATGACTGAGATCTTGAGGAATTCGAGCGCCTCGGCAGTAGGCTGGTTGGTTTCGCCGGGCTTTGCGGTGAGGATGATGTGCTCGCACTTGTCCACCAAGCCTTCGAGCCATGCGGTATAGTCGGTCACCTCCTCGATGCGCCATGTACCGTTATAGCAGAGTCTGGCTTCGTCCTTTGCGAACACCTGTCCTGAGAGTTCGGCGCTGAGGCGCTTCACGCTACCTGTCACGGTGGCGCTATAGCCGCTGACTGCCGAGAGGGTTACCGCACCGGGGATATAGGTGTAGCCGCCTGCCTCGATGGTAGCCTTATCCATGCGGATGGGAGTACCGTTGTCGGTGATGGCAACGGCAGCGTTGTAGGTATCCATGGTGAGCTGGCCACCACTGTAGCAGTTGGTGAGGATGTAGCCGTCACCGCTGGGGACAAACTGCCAGAGCTCCTCGGGCTCTGTCTGCGGGGTGTAGTGGAAGTTCACGCCACTGCCCTTCTGATACATGGATGAGCCTTCGTACTGACGCTTGAAGTAGGTCGATGCCGAGAGGATGCGGTAGGTCTTGCCTGCCTCGGGCTGCACGAGAGGTGCTGCCTTGTAGGCGGCGATAGCCTCATTGAGCGCATCGGTATTGAGCGATGATGCCTTGGCGGCCTCGAGCACCTCTTGCAACGCGTCATAGTTTGCTGCAGCAGGATAGCCTACGCCACCGCGGATGCTGGCAGCGAGGATCTCCTCAGCCTCCATGATAGCCTGCTCGGCTGCGGTATACTCCTTGGGGTCGATGTAGTGCTTGGCATAGGTGTAGCCCAGCTGGTCGAGGATTTCGTCGTGGCTCTGCAAGCGCTGGTAGAAGCCCAGCCAACCCTTCTTCTCGACGGGGAGCCAACCCACCTCAGCCAAGGCGAGGATACGGGGAAGGAGGCAGTACTCGAGCTCTTCATTGTCGTTGAGCGTCTCGGCCCAAAGGTTGGCCTGTGCGCCCCAGCAGAACTCCTCCTGACCTTCGAGATAGGCCACGGGGTTGAGCGAGTAGACACGCTCGAGGGTGTTGGTACCCCAACCACCATAGTAGGGCTCGTCGATGAGCATCTGGTTCTCGGGCACCTGGGGGAAGTCGATATATACGTGTGAGTAGGGGCAGAGGATGCTATTGAAGCCGAGGTCGGCAGCCTTCTTGGAGAGCGCACCACTCTGGTTCCATGCCATGATGACGGGTGTGGTGGTGTTATCTTCATCCCAGTTGGCTAGCACCTCGTCCCATACGACGATGTCCTTGCCATATTCGGTCTTGAGGTAGGTGCCGAGTTTCTCTACGAGCCATGACTGCAACTCGTGTACACCGGCCAAGCCCTCCTCCTGCACGCGGCGCAAGCAGTCCGCATTGGTAGCCCACTGCTCTGTGGGGCACTCGTCGCCACCGAGGTGGATATAGGGGAAGGGGAACACCTCGGCTACGTGACCAAGCACACACTTGAGGAAATCGATCACCTCATCCTTGCCCACGTTGAGCACGTCGTGTGAGATACCGCCGTCGATGCGCACCTCATACTTCTTCGTGGGGTCGCAGCTGAACTCGGGGTACGATGCCACGGCAGCTACCATGTGACCGGGGAGGTCAATCTCGGGGAGGATGTCGATGTTGCGCTCAGCAGCGTAGGCCACGATCTCGCGCAGGTCGTCAAGCGTGAAGTACAAGCCACGACCATACTCGGTGTCGTCGAAGAACTTCTGACCATCACCGTTGTTGGTGAACGAGCCGGCACGGATAGCACCCACCTCGGTCAGTTTGGGATATTCGGGGATCTCGATGCGCCAGCCCTGGTCATCGGTGAGGTGCCAGTGGAAGCGGTTGAGCTTATAGAATGCCATGATGTCGAGCACCTTCTTC
>JAZRFA010000027.1:0-7202 GCA_045661085.1 Bacteroidaceae bacterium | reverse complement strand
CTTGATGGCATGCAGGTATTCGTCGGGAGCACTGAAGGCTGGATATCCGGTATAAGGCTTTCCTCCCAAAGTCACTTCCAGATTCCCCACAGCGATGTCTGCCCGGCTGATTTCCTCCTTTACGTGCTTGAAGCAGTCTGCATAGTCGTATCCGGTAGAGGTGCGTGCCGCCTTGATCTGGTCGGCATGCTGCATGAGGTCGCCTACAAACAAAAGCGTAATCTTCTCCTGTGCGGAGAGGATTACGCTATAGCCTATGGTAATGATCAATAGAAACGTTCTCATGGGTAGATGGCCTTCTTGCCGGCCAATAAAGTGTTCTTCATCAGCGATACGATGGTCATGGGACCTACGCCACCAGGAACGGGGGTGATGTAGGAGCACTTGGGGGCTACTTCGTCAAACTTTACATCACCAGTGAGCTTGAATCCGCTCTTGCGTGTGGCGTCTGGAACTCGTGTGGTGCCTACATCAATCACCACAGCTCCTTCCTTTACCATGTCAGCAGTCACGAAGTTGGGTTGTCCCATTGCAGCTATGAGAATGTCGGCCTCTTGGCACTCCTTCATGAGATCCTTGGAACGGCTGTGGCATACGGTTACGGTGGCATCACCGGGATTGGCCTTTTGCATCATAAGCGTGGCCATAGGCTTGCCTACGATGTTGCTGCGGCCAAGGATGACGCATTTCTTGCCCGAAGTCTCGATGTTGTAGCGCTTGAGCAACTGCAGTATGCCGTTGGGTGTGGCCGAAACAAAGCAGGGCAATCCTATCGCGAGGCGTCCTACGTTGATGGGGTGGAATCCGTCGACATCCTTGCGGTAGTCGATAGCCTCGATGATGCGCTGCTCGTTGATGTGGCGGGGTAGCGGGAGCTGTACGATGAAGCCGTCAACATCGGCATCCTGGTTCAGCCTCTCAATCTCGGCGAGCAGGGTATCCTCGGTAACGTCGCTCTCAAAGCGGATGAGCGATGAGGTGAAGCCGCACGCTTCGCAAGCCTTCACTTTGTTGGCTACATAGGTCTCGCTACCACCGTCGTGGCCTACGAGGATAGCTG
The DNA here is from genome assembly GCA_045661085.1 of Bacteroidaceae bacterium. Taxonomy (GTDB): domain Bacteria; phylum Bacteroidota; class Bacteroidia; order Bacteroidales; family Bacteroidaceae; genus UBA1189. Next base: position 6,142 of record JAZRFA010000027.1, on the reverse strand, counting down.
CAAGGTGAGGGTGCTTCTCGCCACGAGCTACGCGCTCGGCTACTTCGGCAGCAATCTCCTGCTTGATCTGCTCTGATATGGCTTTTCCGTCTATAAGTAGCATAGTGGTAGATTATCTTCTAAACTTCGGCATACCCATCTTGCCCATGGGCATATTGGCTACGCTCTTCATCATCTTGCGGGTTTGCTCAAACTGTTTCAGCAAGCGGTTCACCTCCTGGATGTTGGTGCCGCTACCCTTGGCAATGCGCTGGCGGCGGCTGCCGTTGATCGCCTCGGGGTGGCTGCGCTCGTAGGGGGTCATCGAATAGATGATGGCCTCTACGCTCTTGAAGGCATTGTCGTCGATGTCGAGATCCTTGATTTGCTTGCCCACGCCAGGAATCATACCCATGAGATCCTTGATGTTACCCATCTTCTTGATTTGGGCTATCTGGGTGAGGAAGTCGTTGAAGTCGAACTGGTTGCGTGCAAGTTTCTTGGAGAGCTTGCGTGCCTCCTCCTCGTCGAACTGCTCCTGTGCCTTCTCAACGAGTGATACGATGTCACCCATGCCGAGGATACGGTCGGCCATACGTGAGGGGTGGAACACGTCGAGTGCCTCAAGCTTTTCGCCTGTACCCACAAACATGATGGGTTTGCTAACTACGGTGCGAATGGAGAGTGCCGCACCACCACGGGTGTCACCGTCGAGCTTGGTGAGTACCACGCCGTCGAAGTCAAGGCGGTCGTTGAATTCCTTGGCGGTGTTCACGGCATCCTGACCGGTCATCGCATCCACCACGAAGAGAATCTGATCGGGGTTCACTGCCTCCTTGATGGCGGCAATCTCCTGCATCATCTGCTCGTCTACGGCAAGACGACCGGCTGTGTCGACGATGACTACGTCGCAGCCCTTGGCCTTGGCCTCCTTGATGGCGTTCTGTGCAATCTCGATAGGGTTCTTGTTGCCCTCTTCCTTATATACGGGCACGTCAATCTGCTCACCCAGCACAGAGAGCTGGTCGATAGCGGCAGGGCGGTATACGTCGCAAGCGGCAAGCAGAGGACGGCGGTGCTTCTTGCTCTTGAGCATCAACGCGAGCTTACCCGACATGGTGGTCTTACCCGAACCTTGCAGACCGCTCATGAGGATTACTGCGGGATGCCCCTTCACTTGGAGTTCCACAGCGTCGCCGCCCATGAGTGCTGCCAATTCGTCGTGCACAATCTTTACCATCAGTTGGCTGGGACGTACGGCGGTGAGCACGTCTTGGCCCAATGCCTTCTCCTTTACCGTATCGGTAAATGTCTTGGCAACCTTGTAGTTGACGTCGGCGTCGAGCAACGCCTTGCGCACGTCTTTGAGGGTTTCGGCTACGTTTACTTCGGTGATTTTACCTTCACCTTTCAGTATCTTAAATGACCTTTCGAGTCTTTCGCTTAGGTTTTCAAACATAGTGTTCTGCTAATTATTTAATTAAGGTGCAAAGATACAACAAGCCGATTGGAGAACAAAATAAATAAATGTTTTTTATCCCGAGGCATAGTGCATCTTCACGACTGGTTGCTGAAAATCGTGTGAAAAAATCGATTTTGCGAAGATAATGCTCCGATTTCGGAGTATTGTTTAATATATTTGTGTGCTTGCTTAAAAAGTTGTACTTTTGCGAAATTGAAAAGAGTGAATCGCAAGACAGATGCTGCAAGTTGATAACATATCCATACAATATGGTGATGAACGCGTGCTCGGAAATTTCTCGTGCCACATAGCACAAGGGGAATTTGCTTGCATCACGGGCGTGTCTGGTTGCGGCAAGACCTCTCTGCTGAGAAGTTTCATCGGACTCACTCCGCTCGTTGAGGGCGTCATAAGGGTGGGGGAGCATATGCTGGACGAGCATACGTGCAGCGCAATACGATGCCGTGTGGCCTACCTCCCTCAGGATTTGGCATTGCCCTACGATACGGTGTATGAGGCTGTTTGCCACGTGCTGAAAATCGGGGGGCTGAAGTATGAGTGTTCAATGAAACTTCGTTTAGTGAAAAGTCTGGTCAAGCTTGGACTTGACGAAGACTTCCTCGACAAACGCTTGGCGGAGGTTTCCGGTGGTCAGCGCCAACGTCTTATGTTGGCTGTACTTTCATTACTTGATAGGGAGGTGTGGCTGCTTGACGAGCCTACGGCGGCATTGGATGGTGGCTCGCGCGATAGCGTGATAGCATTCCTCGCAGAGCAGCAGCGGCAGGGGAAGACCATTGTGGCCGTGTCACACGACTCGCATTTCTGTTCTCAATGTTCCATGGTAATTCAATTGTGCTGATATGACCACTATAGATATTTCATACCTTTATCTTGGGGTAGGACTGTTGCTTCTGCTCGTGCCGATGTATTACCTATGGCGCTATGAGACAGGGCTGCTCAAGGGCTTCTTCATAGGTGCAGTGCGTATGGTGGTGCAAATGCTTTTTATCGGGGTGTATCTGCGCTATCTGTTTGAATGGAATAACCCATGGGTCAACTGCTTGTGGGTGTTGATAATGGTGTATATCGCTGCCGAGACGGCCATCACACGCACCAGAGTGAAGCGCCGTGTGCTGATGGGGCCGCTCATCGTGGGCTTTGTGGTAGCCAGCATATTGGTGGGGCTCTACTTCTTGGGTATTGTGTTGCAACTGAACAATATCTTCAGTGCACAATACTTCATCCCCATAATGGGAATCCTGTTGGGTAATATGCTTACGGTCAACGTGATCGCTGTAGGTACGTTTTATTCGGCACTACAGCGCGAGCAGAACCTATACTATTTCTTGCTGGGCAACGGTGCATCGCAAGGTGAGGCATTGGTTCCCTTTATCCGACAGGCTATTGCCAAGTCGTTCAGCCCTACAATAGCCAATATGGCGGTGATGGGGCTTGTGTCGCTTCCGGGTACGATGATAGGTCAGATTCTCGGTGGTAGCACTCCTGATGTGGCCATCAAGTATCAGATTATGATAGTGGTCGTTACGATGTCGGCCTCCATGCTGTCGCTGATTATTGCCATACGTCTATCGGTCAAAAACGCTTTCGACGGTTATGGACGTATGAATAAAATAATGCGGGACAATGGTTGATTGCCCCGCATGATGATGTGCCGTTTGATTCGTCTGGCTGATTAGTTGAATTTACTTGTAATCACCCTTATCTTTATCTCATCTTTTCCTCCCACTAGACGTACTGAATTGAGGCTGAAGTCGTGACGGAAGTTCACGATGTAGTTGTTCGAGTCGGTGATTGTCGTTACGGGAATCAGCACAACCTTGTTCCAATTCTCTGACTCCTCACGCTTGCTGTCGCAATAGGTGATAAGGCCTGAGATGTTGTTGTATTCGTAGCGGTTGAAGGTGCTATTGTACGTGGTGTAGAATGAGCTGACGTCGTCGGTAAGCTTGTTCTTTTCGAAGAACGAGTACATCTCATCCTTGTGCACCATCAGCAGTGTCTGCGGCGTGCCGAACTTGTAGTCGGTGTCGTAGTCGTCATAATAGCAGTTGAAGATTATCTTGGCCGAGTTGATGCTGTCGTGCTTCTCCAATATCTTGTCGATGGGGAGTGTCACCTCGGTGAAGATACCCGCAGGAGTCTTCAGATAGGTGCAAGAGTTGTCATCTACGAGTGGTTGCAAGCTCTCCTTCTTGGTGTTGAAACGATTGGCCTGCAACACCTCCTCCGTGCCTGCGAACTGGGTGACAAAAGTGGAGTCTGAATCACTGTCCTGGAAATGGATATTCAGTGTGGCTTGGTCAATGTAGAGTATGGTTCCGTCGCCTTGAGATGCTTTGACGTAGTAGCCGTTGCAGACATTCTCGATGAAGTTGGATGCATTGGCAAAGAACTCGGGGTTGCTGCGGAACTTGCGTATGATTTCTGTTCCTATCTCTCTGGGAAGCGGAATGTTTACGTTGTGGTAGTGTTCTGAGTCGTTCAACTCGCTATCCTCCAAGGTATAGTCGGTCAATGTGTATACCTTAGTGGCCAAAGGCTCTCCCTCCTTGATGAACTGGCTGGGTTCGAGATCGGTGTAGTATCTTTCGCCCTCTTGTAGGGTTTCTTGCAACTCGTAGACCTCTGCAGTCATTGGGTTTGTGGGGTCGCCGAAATAGCTTGTGAAGAATAGTCTCAACTCCACTTTCACGGCAGAGTCGCCGGGGATGATGTCGGGGAATACGCTGCCTCCCTCTTCGCAGTTGAACTGGGCGATGAAGTCTGCCTCAAGTACCGACTCGGTTTGCGGGTCGGTGAATCGTCCGAGGTATACTTTGTTTGTCTTGCCCAGGACGGAGTCGACGGCAATGGATTTTGATGTGGCCCAATAAGAGGCTGTGTCAATTGTTATAACGTCGTTGTCGGGGATAACACTACCGCCCAATGTGCCTGTGTTGTCATCGCAGGATGTCAAGCAGGCAAGCAAGGTCAGTATGTAGACAAAATACTTCTTCATTTAGACTTGTGTGATAGGTGTGTCCTCTATTTAGTCATGTAGCTGGTTGTAGAACTCGCTGCAGCTTTCAGCGTATTCGGCTCCAGTCTTATATTCAAGTATGGGCTTGTTGAGCGACTGTGCATAGTCAATCAGCGTCTGGTCTACATTCTCGCTGTTCAGCACTACACCGTCGGCCCACTTGATGGCGAGCTTGGTGAGTTCCTGATAGCCTACGGGTGTGGCGATGTCGCTGAAGTCTACCTCTTCCATATTCTTGATGACAACCTTCTTGAGATAGTTCTCGGGGAATGTTGAGGTGAAGGCGTCGTCATAGAGTGAGTATACAAATTTGGTGTTGCGGAACGCAGGCTCATCCTTGTAGAAAGTCTTGATGTAGAGGCCTGCAAGAGCACCAATCCAGCCATGGCAGTGGATGATCTCGGGATACCATGATTGCTTCTTCACGGTCTCGAGTACGCTGCGTGCGAAGAAGATGGTGCGCTCGTCATTGTCGGGATATTCATTACCGTTCTCGTCGCGTGTGTTCAGGTGATTGCGGAAGTAGTCATCGTTGAGGATAAAGAACACCTGAGTGCGCAGAGCGGGCATAGAAGCGACCTTGATAATCAGAGGATGGTCTGTATCATCAACAACGATATTCATTCCTGTCAATCGTATCACCTCGTGCAGCTGATTGCGACGTTCGTTGATGCTACCCCATTTGGGCATGAAGGTTCTGATTTCGTGTCCTTTATCTTGGATGCCTTTCAACATCGCTCGGCAGTTGTCAGCCATCGCGCTACTCTCCGTGAACGGAGTGATTTCTTGGGTAATAAATAGGATTTTGTTTGCTTTCATTCTTTTTATAGTATACTTTTCCTCGTTATGTGACAATAAAAATGCTTCCTGCCACGAAAATTCGTGCAAAGGTACGAAAAAAAACCGAAATACCCGTAATTCCACGCCCCCTTTTAACGTAATCTTTGTTAAGAAAACACCGAACGCATTCAATCATTTATCACAATCATCACCTCACGATACCTTTCCAAGCCCACAAAGTACAAATCATTCATTCTTCTCAAAAAAAAACGCCACGCACCACCTTCAGAATCCAGCCCATTAAGGGGGAGCAAAATCTAAAAATAAATTTTGTATTTCTCTCACCTTGCACTATCTTTGCACCTTAATTGAAAGATAAGCAAAAACACTATGTTTGAAAATCTAAGCGAAAGACTCGAAAGGTCATTTAAGATACTGAAAGGTGAAGGTAAAATCACCGAGGTAAACGTAGCGGAGACCCTCAAGGACGTGCGCAAAGCATTGCTCGACGCCGACGTCAACTACAAGGTTGCCAAGACCTTTACCGATACAGTAAAAGAGAAAGCGTTGGGACAGAACGTGCTCACCGCCGTGCGCCCCAGCCAGATGATGGTGAAGATCGTGCACGACGAGCTGGCCACACTGATGGGTGGCGATGCCGTGGAGCTGGAACTCAAGGCACGCCCCGCAGTGATCCTCATGAGCGGTCTGCAGGGTTCGGGTAAGACCACCATGTCGGGCAAGCTCGCGCTGATGCTCAAGAGCAAGAAGCATCGTCGTCCATTACTCGCAGCCTGCGACGTGTATCGTCCAGCAGCCATTGACCAGCTCACCGTATTGGGAGAACAGATTGACGTCCCCGTGTACAAGGAGGAGGG
>JAZRFA010000026.1:0-4849 GCA_045661085.1 Bacteroidaceae bacterium | reverse complement strand
AAATGGCAAAATTCGCACGCGGCTTTTGCGGCACACGTGGCAGAGAAGGATGGTAAGTATTACTTCTATGTATCTACCAATTGGTGTGGCATAGGTGTGGCTGTAGGTGACTCGCCCTATGGCCCCTTCAAGGATGCTTTGGGCAAGCCGATGCTTACGAATGCTGATTGTCCGGGAACAGACCATTCTTGGGCTTGTATAGACCCTGCCGTGTATCAAGACGAGGAGGGAAATGCGTGGCTGTACTGGGGAAACCGACGTTGCTTTGCTGCCAAGTTGAAACCTAACATGATAGAGATTGATGGTGAGGTGATGGACATCACTCCCGAGGGCTCAAACTTTACCGAAGCCCCATGGGTACACAAGCGCGGTGACAAGTATTACCTTACCTTCGCGCAAGGATGGCCCGAGAAGTTGGGCTATGCCGTAGGTGCTTCGCCCGTAGGGCCATTTGAGTACAAGGGCATCTTTTCGGAGGTGGCGGGCAATAGCAATACCACGCATCCGGGTATCGTGGAGTTCAAGGGGAAGACTATTCTCTTCACTCACAATGGGGCGTTGTATACCGGCACGAGCTACTCACGCTCGGTGTGTGCCCAAGAGTTGAGCTACGATAAGAAAGGAAATATTAACAAGTGTGACATCACAACCTATGGCGTGCCCTATACGAAGGACTATTATGAGCGCAAGGCCAAAGAGGACAAGGAGGCCAGCAAGCGCGAACGCAAGATGGGAGCGTACCTCATGGTATATCATAAGGATGCCGACCACGGATTGCATATGGCGGTGAGCTATGACGGATTGGAGTTTCGCGCACTCAATAATGACCTCCCTATCATTGCTGGAGACACCATCGCCGAGCAGAAGGGAATACGCGACCCGCATATATTCCGTGGACCTGACGGCGCTTTTTATCTTGCCATGACCGACCTGCACGTGTTTGGTGTACGAGATGGATACCGCACCACAGAGTGGGAGCGAGATGGAGCCAAGTATGGCTGGGGTAACAATCGTGGATTGGTGCTGATGAAGTCAACAGACCTGAAGCACTGGACACGCACAAATCTTGACTTTCAGAAACTCGGAGGTGAGTGGGCCGAGGTAGGCTGTGTGTGGGCTCCCGAGACCTGTTACGATGAGGAGAAGGGCAAACTGTTTCTCCATTTTACCACACGCACGGGTAATGGACACAATCGCATCTATTACGTATACATGAATGATGATTTCACCCAGATGGAGGGTGAACCCAAACTCCTTTTCGAGGCTCCCGAAACGCGCTATAATGTTATAGATAGTGATATCATATACCACGATGGCACCTATCATCTCTACTATGTGTCTCACGAGCGTGGTGCTGTCATCAAGCATGCCACATCGGCGTCCATTACGGGGCCTTATATGATGGACGAACTCTACTACGACGGGGTACGCGAGGCTCACGAAGCTCCTAACTGCTGGAAGCGCATCGGTGAAGAGTGCTGGGTGGTAATGCACGATAATTTCCACAGCCATCCTCATAACTTCGGATTTACCGAAACTCGTGACTTTGTGAACTACACTCCGATAGGCTCTTTTGGTAACGGCAAGATGACACGTACTAACTTTGCCGAACAGAAACACGGGGCGGTTATCCACATCACCAAGGATGAGGCCAAGATGTTGGAGCGTATATGGAATGAAAAGTGAGTGGAGTATCTGAACGCTGCAACAGATTATAAATAAAAGCAATAATATAGATGTTTACCCAAATGGCCTTTTTTACCACGATAGTGTCATGCAGAACGTAGTGAAGCATCTCGCAAATGTCTCATGGTGAAAAAGGAGCTCTCGACCAGCCTAAAGTTTCCTTCGTCGCAACCGACGCTCATTCCGCGTCGGCCCTGCGCGGGATCCTTCACCATGTCCAGGATGACAGAGACCTCTGGGTAAACTGCTATATTATTACCTAAATAAAAGTAAAGAGTTTTGGGCTAACCCAAAACTCTTTCTATTTGTGCCAGTTCTTCGGGAGTGAACTGCTTGTTGTCGCGGGCTCGTAGATTCTTTTCGAGTTGAGCAATGGAACTGGCTCCGATGATGACCGAGGTGACGCGTTTGTCGCGCAGAAGCCAAGCAAGCGACATCTCAGCAAGGGTTTGCCCACGTTGTAAGGCTATCTCGTTCAAGGCACGGAGCTTGGCGGTGAGCGTGGTGGTGAGCACTTCGGAACGGAGGAAATGGTTCACTGCCATGCGTGAATCTTCGGGGATACCATGCAGGTTGCGGTCGGTGAGGAGCCCTTGTGCTAAGGGGGAGAAGGCTACGAAGCCTGCTCCATGCTGATATGCTTGGGGAATGATGACCTCCTCGGGGCCTCGGGTGAGCATGTTGTAGCGGCCTTGGTAGAGTAGGCAGGGTACATCGCGCGCGGCAAGGTAGGCATAGGCTTGTGGAGCTATATCGTCGGGGTATTTTGACAAACCCACGTAGAGCGCTTTGCCCGAGCGTACGATATCTACCAATGCTTGCATGGTCTCCTCAAGTGGTGTATTGGGGTCGTAGCGGTGCGAGTAGTACACATCTACATAATCGAGATGCATGCGGCGTAAGCTCTGGTCGAGACTTGCCATAAGGCTTTTTCGTGAACCCCAATCGCCATAGGGACCTTCCCACATCAGATGGCCTGCCTTGGTGGCAATGAACAGCTCGTCGCGATGGGTGTGGAGCGACAGCTTCATGTATTGTCCGAAACGCTCTTCGGCGGCTCCGTTGGGTGGTCCATAGTTGTTGGCGAGATCGAAATGGCAAATGCCATGGTCGAAGGCATAGTGCACGATCTCGAGTCCGCGACTCTCGTCGTGGTGTTCACCAAAGTTGTGCCAGAAACCCAACGAGATCTCGGGTAGTAGCACGCCGCTTTTCCCTGCACGGCGATAGTTCATGGCATCGTAGCGGTCGGCACGAGGGGTATATATGTCTGCACTCATATCGCACAATCTAATAGTTGTTGTGTTATTCGACAAGAGGTCTACATACGAACATATATGCAGACCTCTTGGATTATTTTCAATGTGTGGCGTTACGTTTATCTCACGAAGTTCTCTACCTTGAGGTCGGTGACTACGCTCTTGAAGTTACCAGCCTTCTCCAAGGGGAAGAAGAGGGTGGGGACGTAGTCGTAGGAGGTCTTCTCTGACGCCCAACGCTTGGCACGCTTGAGCTCGTCGACCATCTTGCCATTCACGTAGAGGCGTGTGGCGGTGTTGGTGCACTCGATGCGGATGTCGGCATCCCATCCCTCACGTACGTAGTAGTCGAAGGTGTTGAGGTAGCCATCGCGTACGAAAGCCATGCGGCCATCGATGGGGCTGCTGAGGTAGAACTCGGTGTCCTTGTTCGAGAAGAGCAGCGTACCGCGTTCCTCCTTGGCTGCATCGAGGTGGAAGCTGATGGTGTAGCCATAGCTTGCCTCCTTGACGGGATATACCTTGCCGGGCTTCACCACGTCGAGCTCGTATACTACGCTGTTAGGCTCACCCTTGATGATACCCATCTCGTTCACGCCAGGAGCTTCGCTCAAGAGGTTGCGCTTGTGGTCGAACTCCTCGAAAGGAACGGCTTTGTAGGTGGGGCTCCAAGTAGAAGCTGCGATGGTCTGCAAGCCGGGGTAGCAGCGATGATGAATATCGTCAACAGAGATACCGTTGCCAGCCACGTCGTTCCATACGGCATACATACCACCGAGGATGGCGGGGTCGCCAAACTCAAACTTCTGGTTGCCGATGACGGTGGGGTTCCATGAGTTGTAGAGGTAGGGGAGGTTGAGGTAGTCGTAGTAGTATCCAGCGGCAGGAACGATGTATACCGAACCGTCGGGGATGCTGATGAGCTGGTAGCCCTGCTCCTTCATGTCGGTGGGGTTGGCATAGCCGTTATACCAGATGTGCATGATGACGTTCTCAGACTTTACGGGAGTGTCGCCCTTGGCGTGGGTGAGAGCACCCCATACGCAAGCCTGCTTGCCAAAGCTCTCGATGTGGCGGATGTAGTGGTCGGTGAAGGCGCGGAACTTCTCCACAGTCTCCTTCTCGGCGTTAGAGTACTCGTCGGTACCGATGTGTACCTGCTTGCCCACGAATACGGGATCCTCACCCTCGAGGTACTCGGTGAAGAGTGAGTCGAGGAAGGTGTATACGTTGGGGTTGAAGAGGTCGAGGTGGTCAACACCGTACTTCTCTGTACCGAACTCCTTGCGGTAGTGGGTGAAGGCGAGAGAGTGGGCAGGCACATCAATCTCGGGGATGATGTTTACGCCCATCTTGGCAGCGTCCTTCTGGAACTGGCGGAACTCATCCTTGCCGTAGCAACCATCCTTGGCGCTCAGCTCGGGGAAGAACTCGCTCTCGAGACGGAAAGCAGCATAGGTCTCGTCCCAATCATTGCCGTAGTACTGCTTGAAACCGTTGTCGTTCAAGTGTATCTGCAAGGTGTTCATCTTGTAGTAAGCCATGATCTTGCTGTACTGCTTGAGGTATTCCAGTGGGATGTACTTACGGCCACAGTCGATCATGAAACCACGTACGCCATAGTCGGGCCAGTCGCTCACGCTACCCTTGGGGAGGCTCACACCACCGTTCTGCTCAAGAATCTGCAGCAGGGTACGGGTTGCCCAGTAGGCACCAGTGACGGTGTTTGCGCTGATTACAACTTGATCGCCAATCTCGATGCTGTATCCCTCGTCGCCCAGCTCGGCGTCGTTGGTGAGGGTGATGACGATGCTTCCGGCAGCTACCTTTGATGCATCCTTGGTAGCCTTAGCCTAAGTCCGAGGCCAAGCGGTCTTAGGAAGACAAACTATGGCTGCAACTCC
>JAZRFA010000025.1:0-19800 GCA_045661085.1 Bacteroidaceae bacterium | reverse complement strand
TGACAAATATAACTAAAAAACTTTACACATTCCTGCAAATGTTTACATATCCCTACTGAAGTTTACATTCAGCCTGAAAAAGTTTGCATTGTACTGCTTTCGTTGACACTTGTCTGCGAAAAATATCATGAAAAACACTCGGGGGATGCCTTGCGGCAGGGGGCAGACTGTTCACGCGCCGTCGGTGTACTCACCGCGGCTCATCGGTATGCCCTCGGGAGTGCATCGGTAGACCGCCCGCGCCCCGCGCGAGTAAGATTTTTTATTCACCTCTTCATCAGCCACTTACAAAAAGAAGAAACCAGAAGAAACCACTAAGTGCATATGCCCAAAAAAAGATGTAGTATCTTTGCATCAGAAACGAGGGGGGGAACAGCGTTCTTTGACTTATTGCACAAAAAATCTCGCGAGGCCTACACACGGAGAAAATCGTAGGCCTGTGATAGAAAAATCTCAGAAAGGTTTTTTCTGAAAAGCCTTAAGGTTTTTTGATCACGTTTTTATCATATTTTTCGGCACTCCCTCGGGCTCGCGAGGCACTCCGTTAACGCCGCGTCGCTATACCCTCCACATCGCGAGGGTAGAGCCTCCACACACCAGGGTGCGGTTACAGGTTAAAGGAGATTCAAATCCTGCAAAAACTCATCCATTCGGATGACATTGACGTTGGGAAAAGGTATTTCGGAAAGTACGCGAAAGTGAGAATCCTCGCTTACTATATAGTCGGCTCCTGCGATGATGGCACAATCTACAAATTTATTATCATCGGGATCTTGCTCTATAAGCCCAAAGTGAAAATGAGGGTCGAGCATACGAGTATAAGGACTGCGAACAATGGCATTTACGATATTGTGGGCGACGGCGGTATTGGCAACACGTCCCAATATCTCGTTGTATTCATTGAGGATGTCGTTGCTTACGCACAGAGTATATTGGCCTTCGCGAAAGGCTTGCCATGCAGGACGATAAGGGCTATGCACCGAAATCATCTGTACCAAACAGTTGGTATCTATTACGACCTGACGACTCATTGCTTATAGGGTGTACGGTAGTGGGCACTGCGAAGGTCTTCCAAAGTCTGTTCATTCCATTCGCCTGATTGCCATAGACGTTCCATCTCCTCATCGGCACGACGGGCAAAGAACTCACTGATGGCATGCTTGAGTGCCATCAGCTCCTCATCGCTCTCTACGCTTGCCATCGTGTCGAGCAGTTCTATCTGGGCTTTGTTGAATATGGTACGAGAAGCGGCCCGCCCATAGGCTGCCATGGGTTCAGAAGCATGAGGAACTTCTGCCTGAGTCTGCTTGTAAGATCTGTCCATAATCGTATTCTTAATTGGGTTGCACAATATCAACATTGCAAAGGTAAATATTTATTCTGAATAATGAAACGAAAACGATAACTATAAAACATGTTTTCCCTTTTTTAGCTTAGGTATCGGTAGTTGGGTATAACTCACTGTATACGTGAGTCTTGGCGACCGACACCCCCGATGCGGGGTGTCGGTGGGGCACGACACTCCATGACCGATACCCCGCAACAGGGGTATCGGTCGGTAACGCGCAATAGTTCAGCATATTACACCCAACTACCGACACCCGCAACCTAAAAAGGGAAAACATTTCTTTTCGGGCAGACACATCGGTCTGCTCCTACGATGGAGTCGGCGTCTTGCCCTAGACGGGAGTTCATCTCGCCCTATAAAAATTCACGTCTAGGGCTAGACGGGAAAAATTCTACAAAGAGAATTTTCGAATTGCACAAAGGCTTTTTTCAAATCAGACAAAGAGATTTTTTTTATTGCAGGCCTGCAATAAATCTATCGGACAAAGAGAATTTCTGAGACAGACAAAGGGATTGCTCATTGTTGATGGATGGCTGAAATTGAGTCTACCCGTTCTCCGTCGTGGGTATACCCAATTATCGTAACAGATATACCCATTTTCTCTCGTGGGTATACCCATTTTCGCTACTTGGCGTATTTGTCTTTCCCAGACTCTCTATAACGGATTTTTCAACCTATGCTTGCACAACGTGGCCAACCCACAGGCTTCGCATTGGGGCCTGCGGGCGATGCAGGTGTAGCGGCCGTGGAGGATGAGCCAGTGGTGGGCGATGGGGATGAGTTCGCCGGGAATGTGGCGCGTAAGCTCTTTCTCTACACTATAGGGCGTGGTGCAACGCGCAGGGACGAGCCCGATACGGTGGCTCACGCGGAACACGTGGGTATCGACTGCAAAGGCGGCCTTGCCCCACACGACGGATTGTATGACATTGGCGGTCTTGCGACCCACACCGGGCAGGCGCACAAGCTCTTCCAACGTGTCGGGGACCGCGCCTCCGAAGTCGCGCACGAGCATCTGCGCCATGCCCACCAAGTGACGGGCTTTGTTGTTGGGGTATGACACGCTCTTGATGTACTCGAAGATGACCTCGGGCGTGGCCAAGGCCATGGCTTCGGGCGTGGGATAGTCGTGCAGGAGGCGCGGGGTGACGAGGTTGACGCGCTTGTCGGTGCACTGGGCCGAGAGGATAACGGCCACGAGCAAACTGAACGGAGAGTCGTAGTCGAGCTCGGTCTCGGCCACGGGCATGGCCTCCTTGAAGTAGGCGATTACCCTATCGTATAACTCTTTCTTGCGCATCGCTTATGCTTGCAGCCACTTGTACTTTGCCACACTATAGATGGGCACGAGGGGAAGGATGAGCGGGGTCTTCTTGATGTATTTCTGGAACTCGGGGTCGTTGCCATAGGTCTCTATCTGGCGCAACTCGAGGCGGCGCGCACCGCTGAACATGACATACACGATGCCTATATAGCCCAGTATCGCGATTATCCACTGCCCTACGGTGCAACAGGAGCCGAAGCAGATGATGAAGCTACCCGTCCACATGAGCACCTCGCCGAAGTAGTTGGGGCAACGCACGATGCGGTACAATCCCGTGTCGACGTAGCGGCGGGCGTTGACCTTCTTGGCGGCACTCTTCTGCGCATCGGCGACCATCTCGATGATGACGCCCAGAGCGGCGATGATGGCACCGGCCCACATCCAGCCCTCGCTCACGGGAAGGCCCTCGCGGAGGTTATGGAGGTAGAATGTCACGGGGCTTATCTGACCCACATAGAGCAGGGCACACATTATCCACACCGACCACATGACGATGGCAGGCTTCTTCACCGTGTTCTCGGGCTGATAGAGGATGTGCTTGTAGGTTGCCGAGCGCTTCTCACGGAGCAGGAGGTACATGCCCAGGCGAAGACCGAAGATAAACCACACGACACACGACAACAGCGCCGGCCAGGTGAGGACATCGCGGAAGATGATGACGGTAGCTACAGAGAGCACCGAGATGGTGAAGCCATAGCCAAGGCTGAAGAAATAGATGAAATAGACCCAGCCCAGGGCTGAAACGGCAAACGAAAGTGCCAGAAGCAGATAAAGGTAACCCATAAGTTATTTTTTTAAAAAAGATTAATTCGCATAAGAATTATTGTGCAAATGTAATGAAAGGTATCTTAAGATACAAACAATTTCATTCGAGTTTTTCCTAAAACTACTCTTGCGCGAACTTGACCTGCTGGGTGGCTACGAGGCGGTCGTAGCGGCCGCCAAAGGGGCGATGGTAGATGTAGACCTGATACTCGTTCTCGGCCTCGTAGAAGTTGCCCTCGGCAGGGGCGGTCTGCCCCACCCGACTGCCATCGGGAACCCATAGGTACATGAAGTCGTAGGCGCCCTGCTTGAGCAGCACGGTGGCCTCGTAGCACTGCTCGGCGGCGTTGTACTCCATCTCATACTGGGGTGTGAAGTCATTGTAGGCAAACTCCCCCGTGAGGTAGAAGGCGCCTCCCGTGCGACGGGACATGTCGAGCGTGAAGTGCACGAAGAGGTAGTCGGCCTCGATGTCGGTATCCTGGGCCATATTGTAGCGGATGAGGTAGCGCCCGTCGTGGTCGACATCGAAACTGTAGTTGCGTCGCGGGGCGTCGGGAAGGAGCGTGGCGTGGTAGTAGGGCTCGAAGTAGGTCACGCGGTCGACACCCTGCGTGGCGTAGTGCATGTTGATGACCTCGAAGCGGCGATAGTCGTTGCCGGCGGGGAAGATGAGCTGGCGGTTGTGCACATACTCCAGGCGGCCGGGGGTGACGTAGGTGGGCTTCACGAGGGCCACGTGATTGTCGGTGCGGCTGTTCTGATAGATGTAGGGCTTGATCTCTGTGGCAGGGTCGACCACCTCGCTGCTGTTGTAGTTGAGCGTGAACGATACCTGCTGGTGGCTGAGGTTGGTGTCGATGTCGGTATTGCTCGTCACCGCTACATTGAGTCCCATGCGCGGCTCTACGACGCGGAAGCAGGCCACGGCAACGGGAGACTCCAATTGAGAATTGAGAATTGAGAATTGAGAATTCCGTGGCGCAGCAAGAGCAGAGTCAAGCTTGCTTGAACTATGCCGAGCCAGCAAGGAATCTTGATGCACAGCATCATAATTATTATCCTCCGGACGACAGTCTTCGTTTTCGTTATCGTTTTCGTCATCGTTGTCCTCTTCGTCCAAATAAATCTCCACCCTATAGTTGCCCGAGGCCTTGAGCTGAATGTCATCGTTGGGCAGGTCGAGGCGGTAGTGGGTGTAGAGCATGGTGGTGTTGAGCGAGTTGTCATAGTCCTCGATGGGCTGGTCGTTGAAACCATCCATATAGTCCACCTCGAAGAGGTCCGAGGGGGTCCAGTCGGCATTGCAATGCACGATCTTGTAGGTGAAGCGATGGTAGTCGTGGGTGAAATGGTCGAACGAGATGGTCACCCAGTCGTCGGTACCGAGGGTGATGACATCGTCGTGCAGCCAGTCGTCGTTGACGATGGTCTGCAGGGTGTGTATCATGGGGTGATACACCTTATTGGACTGCGCACGCCCCGCACCCACTACCCCCAAGAGCAGCAGGAGGAGCACACATAAGCATCTACACATCTGTTTCATACCGCGAAGATAATACATTTTCCCAATATACGTAACACCACCAGCCATAATCTTGTTTTGCATGGAGGACTCCCCTACCATCCTGTTGCAAAATTCAGAACTATCCATTACCTTTGCGTCACATAACCTAAGACAACAGTAATAAACACGGACAACTCATAGAATCCGAGCAGGGTGAGTTGCGCCCCGAAACAGACAATCTACGGCATTCATGACACAAGAACTACAACTCCGCATTCTACCCGAACAGGCAGCCAGCGAGCAGAGCATAAAGCAATACGTAGCTCGTGAGAAGGGGCTCGACGCACGCACCATCAAGGCGGTGCGCACACTGAAGCGCAGCATCGACGCGCGCCAGCGTACCATCTTCGTGAACCTCACCGTGCGCATCTACATCAATGAGCTACCCACCGATGACGAATATGTAGAGACCTACTACCCCATGGTGGACGAGGGGCCCGAGGTCATCGTCGTGGGTGCTGGCCCGGGCGGACTCTTTGCCGCCCTGCGCCTCATCGAGCTGGGATGCCGCCCCATCGTGGTGGAGCGCGGTAAGGATGTGCATGCCCGCAAGCGCGACATTGCACGCATCTCGCGAGAGCACACCGTGGACCCCGAGAGCAACTACAGCTTCGGTGAGGGAGGCGCAGGGGCCTACTCGGACGGAAAGCTCTACACACGCAGCAAAAAGCGCGGCAACGTGGAGAAGATTCTCAACGTGTTCTGCCAGCACGGAGCATCGACAACCATCCTGAGCGATGCACACCCACACATCGGTACCGATAAGCTGCCCCGCGTAATCGAGAACATGCGCGAGACCATACGCCGCTGTGGAGGTGAGGTGCACTTCGAGACACGCATGGACCGCCTCATCGTGGAGAAGAACCAGGTGGTGGGCATTGAGACCAACACGGGACGCACCTTCCGCGGACCCGTCATCCTCGCCACAGGCCACTCGGCACGTGATGTATACCGACACCTCTACGCCTCGGGCATCGACATCGAGGCCAAGGGCATCGCCGTGGGCGTACGCTTGGAGCACCCCTCGGAGCTCATCGACCAGATACAATACCACAATAAGAACGGCCGCGGAAAATATCTTCCTGCCGCTGAGTATAGCTTCGTCACCCAAGTCAACGGACGCGGCGTATATAGCTTCTGCATGTGCCCCGGAGGCGCGGTAGTGCCCGCAGCCAGTGGCCCCGAGCAGATCGTGGTGAACGGCATGTCGGCATCGCACCGTGGCTCGCGCTGGAGCAACTCGGGTATGGTGGTGGAGATAAGGGTGGAAGACCTTGCAGCAATGGACAATGGACAACGGACAATGGACAATGCTCAATCGACAATGGACAATGCACAATCGACAATGGACAATGCACGGTGCAACCCTCTCGCCATGATGCACTTCCAGGAGGAACTGGAGCGGCAGTGCTGGATGCAAGGCAATCGTCGACAGACGGCACCGGCACAGCGCATGGTGGACTTCACGAGGAAGAAGCTCTCGTATGACCTGCCCGAATCGTCCTACTCGCCCGGACTCATCTCCTCGCCCCTGCACTTCTGGATGCCTGAGTTCGTGTGCACACGCCTGCAACGCGGCTTCGAGCACTTCGGGCGTACCTCACGCGGATTCCTCACCAATGAGGCTACGGTAATAGGTATGGAGACCCGCACCTCGGCTCCCGTACGTATCATCCGCGACCGCGACACGCTGCAACACATCACCGTAGGCGGACTCTTCCCCTGTGGCGAAGGAGCAGGCTATGCAGGTGGCATCGTGTCGGCAGGCATCGATGGGGAGCGCTGTGCTGAGATGGCTGCCGAGTATGCGAAAAGAATAAAATAGTTTGTCATCCTGAACGCAGTGAAGGATCCCGCGCAAGGAATTTGCCAAGCCACCTGGCGAGATTGCTTTTCACTTACGGCCAGCGAACACATTTCTTCCTCCGTATAGTCGTCGGAATGACACAATAAATAAAAATAACATAAGGAACATGAATATAACAAGTGCTGAATTTGTAATGAGCAACACCCGCATAGACCACTGTCCGCAGACGGGATTGCCCGAGTATGCTTTCATCGGACGCTCCAACGTGGGCAAGTCGAGCCTCATCAATATGCTCACCAAAAAGCCTAAGCTGGCAATGACCTCGGCCACACCGGGTAAGACGATGCTCATCAACCATTTCATCATCAACAAGTCGTGGTATCTCGTCGACCTCCCTGGCTACGGCTATGCCCAGCGCGGAAAGAAGGCCAAGGACAAGCTCACGCAGATGATCGAGAGCTACATCCTCGAACGCGAGCAGATGACCAACCTCTTCCTGCTCATCGACATACGCCACGAACCCTTGGCCATCGATCTCGAGTTCATCGAATGGCTGGGCGAGAATGGCGTGCCCTTCTCCATCATCTTCACCAAGGCCGACAAGCTGGGCGTGCAGCGCCAGCGTGAGAATGTAGAGAAATACCTCGCACGCTTGTCAGAGCAATGGGAGGAGCTGCCCCCACACTTTGTCACCTCATCAGAAAAGGGCCTCGGCCGCAACGAAGTGCTGGGATATATTGAAGAGATCAACAAAAGTCTAAAGGAGTAAAAAAAGGGGTGGACACATATCCACCCTTTTATATTTCATATCCATCAACTCAAATCCAAGTCCAACGCCTCCCTGAGTTTCTTGAGCACAGGATTGCGCTTCTCAAGGATTTGGAACTGCTCCACACGACTATAGATGTGGCGGATGGTCTGCGTCTCCTCTACAACGACATTGAGCGTGAGTTTACTGTTCTGTAACTGCTGACGCAGGTAGGCCTCAATCTGAGGACGCACGTTCATAATATCCGACGCCACCATACGGTTATCAGTGGTAGCAGTTATCGAGAGGTCGGCATTCAACACCGGACGTATGATTTGCAGACGACCTGCCAATGCCGAGTGCTCCTTGGGCAAGGTAGCGGCAAACTGCTTCCAGCAGATGCGTACGCCATCCTCGGCCACGGGGAGGTCTTCAACCGGAGCTGTCACAGTACTCATTTGCCTATGGGCAGCACTACTCTGCTGGGCAGAGCTACTTTGCGTCACATTGTTACCTCGTATGGAGAAGCTAGGACGCTTGATCGTGGCTATGGGACGGGCACTTTGGGTACTACCCGACCCTGACAATGCCGAGAGTGTAGACGGTGCTCCCGAAGCTGCTACGGAAACTGCATTGGACACACGTTGTGCTGCTACACCCATCTGTTGAGGTGCAGCTGACGGAGCCTGCTTACTGTTATTGGGCTGGCTCGCGGTGGCGGTGGCTACCGCCTTTTGGAATAGGGGTTTCAGTCGCTTGGGGCCACGCCCCGAGCCCAACTCATCGGGATCGCCAGTGAGCTGCGACAGCTGTATGAGCGTGAGTTCCACGAGCAAGCGTTTGTTCTTGCTCACGCGGTAGTTGAGGTCGCAATCGTTACACAACTTTATGGCATGGATGAGGAAACGCTCGTTGCACTTCTGTGCCTGCTCACGATAGCGCTCGCGCACATCGTGGCTCACCTCGAGCAGAGGAAGCGTAGCTGGCTCGCGGCTCACAAGCAGGTCGCGCAGGTGAGCGGTGAGGTTGGTGATGAAGTTACCTCCATCGAAGCCACGGCGCAGCACCTCATCGAAAAGAAGCATCGTCTCGCTTATCTTGTGCTCGATGAAGAGGTCGGTGAATCGGAAGTAATAGTCGTAGTCCAAGATGTTGAGACTACCGATAACGCCCTGATAGGTCACGTTACCCTGTGTGTAGCTCACCATCTGGTCGAAGAGCGAGAGCGCATCGCGCATACCACCATCGGCCTTCTGGGCGATGATGTGCAAGGCAGCCTCCTCGGCGGTGACTTCCTCCTTACTTGCCACCTTGGCGAGGTGCTCCACAATGTCGCTCAGCTCAATGCGGGTGAAGTCGTAGATCTGACAGCGCGAGAGGATAGTGGGAAGCACCTTGTGGCGCTCGGTAGTGGCAAGAATGAAGATGGCGTGGCGCGGCGGCTCCTCGAGTGTCTTGAGGAAGGCATTGAAGGCAGCCGTCGAGAGCATGTGCACCTCGTCTATGATGAACACCTTGTAACGGCCAATCTGAGGCGGTATGCGCACCTGGTCGATAAGTTCGCGAATGTCGTCGACCGAGTTGTTCGACGCGGCATCCAGCTCGTGAATATTGTATGAGCGCTGCTCATTGAACGCACGGCACGACTCACACTCGTTGCACGCCTCACCCTCGGGCGTAAGGTGCTCGCAGTTGATAGACTTGGCAAAGATACGCGCACAAGTGGTCTTACCCACACCACGCGGACCACAGAAAAGATAGGCGTGCGCCAGCTTTCCCGTAAGGATGGCATTCTTGAGAGTCACGATGAGTGACTTCTGCCCCACCACCGTATCGAACGTTGAGGGACGATATTTACGAGCCGAAACTATAAAGTTCTCCATTAGCTACAAACATTTATTTGCCTACAAAATTACAATATTGCTAGCGAAAAAACAAAAAAATCCATTCAAGAGAGCAGCCTCCGAGTCACAGTTCTTTGAAGCTCTGCTCGGCACTCTGCCACAAGCGGTCATCGGGCACGGGAGCCACCACATCAATCATCACCTTCGACACGGGGTGCTCGAACCGTATGCGGCGAGCGTGCAACGAGATGCTTCCGTCGGGGTTGGAACGCTCGGCACCATATTTGAGATCCCCCTTGATAGGCGAGCCCATCTTGGCAAGCTGGCATCGTATCTGATGATGGCGCCCCGTCTGCAGTGCCACCTCGAGAAGGTGATAGTTGTCCATACTACCCAGCAGGCGGTAGCTCAGCACCGAGCGTTTGGCTCCACTGCGCTCCGAACTGTAGGCATACGACTTGTTCTGTTGCTCGTTGCGCACGAGGTAGTGCACCAGCTCGGCTTCAGGCTCTGCAGGGCGGTTCTTCACGATGGCCCAATAGGTTTTCTTGATGCGGCCTCCCTCGCGAAACATCGCGTTGAGTCGCTCGAGTGCCTTGCTCGTGCGGGCAAACACCACCACCCCACTCACGGGGCGGTCGAGCCTGTGCGCCACACCGAGAAACACCGCACCGGGCTTGTTATATTTCTCCTTTATATACTCCTTCACCATCTCCGAGAGGGGCATATCGCCCGTCTTGTCGCCTTGGACGATTTCCGAGGCAGCCTTGTTGACGATGATGATATGATTGTCTTCGTACAGTACCTGCATATTCCAATCCTATTAAATGTCCATACCCAACCCGCGCAATATCACCTGCCGGGCGTGACGTTCGAGTGTCCTCAAGTCCACATCACCAGCCACTAGTCCGCGCACATAGGGAGCCTCCAGTCCCTTGACGCTGTAGTGTATAATCTCGGCCATCAGCCCTGCATCGCCAAAACGGAACAGTCCCTGCTCGCGCCCCTCGACGAGGATTTCGCGGATGAGCGCAATCTCTATCTTGTCGTGTTTGCGGCGTATGCTATCGATAGTGAGGTAGAAACGTGTGAAGTCGGCACGCAACGAGCCATTGCGAAAAACGGTGTTGCGCACATTCTGCAGTCGGCTGAAGACGAGCTCCATAATCTTCCTGTCGGCAGGGATATTCTTTGCTGCAATCTCGCGAAGCGCATCGAGAATCCTGTTAAGCTCTGTCTCGATGACACAGCGCAGTAGCACCTCCTTGCTGGGAAAGTGCATATAGAGTGTGCGCCGCCCCTTCTTGGCTTCGCGGGCAATATCGCTCATCGTCGTACGGGCATAACCCTTGCGGGTAAACAACACACGCGCTGCCTCTATCAAAGCACTCGTTGTTTTGCTTGTTGTAGCACTCATAATGGATGCAAAAATACAAAAAACATCCTTCAAAAAGAGAAAAAATGCTCAAAAACATATTTTTTTCACCAAAAAGTTTGCAGAGTAAGAAAAAAGCACTACCTTTGCATCATCAAAACATCGCGGAGTGGAGCAGGGGTAGCTCGTTGGGCTCATAACCCAAAGGTCATTGGTTCGAATCCTTTCTCCGCAACTAAGGCAAGAGGCTCAACAGACGTTGAGCCTCTTCTCTTTTTTTATATTTCACGCCGTTCAGTGTGTCACGACAGCGCTGGAGAGAAATCACATCGTCCCCTACTCCATCACCACTGCGTCATGCCTTGGAACACGGTCGACTGGTCATAGGGCACCAAGTAACCGTCGAAGGTGAGCGACTGCCCCGAGAAGTTGGGGTTCACCGTAGCACTCGCCTGGTTGGT
Source organism: Bacteroidaceae bacterium (assembly GCA_045661085.1). Classification (GTDB taxonomy): domain Bacteria; phylum Bacteroidota; class Bacteroidia; order Bacteroidales; family Bacteroidaceae; genus UBA1189. The sequence goes on along the minus strand of JAZRFA010000025.1, from coordinate 8,561 downwards.
GCCTGCCGTGAGCGTGAGGCTCACCGTGGCCGACACGGCGCTGCCCTGGATGGCGAAGTTATAATACACGTTGCCATCCTTGTCTACCGACATCTGCACGCCTGACGCATCGCCCTGCACCGTCACGCCACCCAAGCCATTGGGGCTATAGGTAAAGTTGCTGTAGGCCGTCTGTATCACGCCCTCGCCTCCGTCGCAGCTGACATAGTTCGTACTCGACGACACGAAGCGCATCACGCCGTTCGAGAAGTTCAAGTTATTGGCTTCGAGTACCCAGCTTCCCTCCTTCAACGCTGCAAGAGCTGCCCCGTAAGCTACGGAATCCTGATGCAGCTCTATGGCACGTGCTTCGGCGCGCTTGCGCAGGCGTTCCATACGCCACGCCTTCTCACGCTCACTCTTCGAGGATTGGGCATAGGAGGAGACCGAGAACAACACACAAGCAAAAATGGTCAGATAGAGAATCTTCTTCATAATAAGTTAATGTTTAGGTTATCTGACACAAGAAACAACCTGTGCGGAAAAAAGGTTGAGGAGGGAGGATTAACATTTTCAATGTTGACCTTCGCCTCCCAATCCCTGTAGCGACCGACCTAAAAATAATACTCCAAGCAGATGTATAGATTCACCTTGCGTGAGATGTTCGATGAGCTGATGTCTAAACTAATGGGGCTCAGCTCGATCGCGAGCATTTCATGCGTTCAGAAGCCTCGGAAGCCTTCCGCAAATGGAAGGACAAAGAGGACTAGATGCGCTATTGAGGGCTCTGACAGCTATTCCTCTTTCATTTTTGATACTCGCAGGCTGGGGATTTATCATTTCCTTATCCCCAGCTTGTTCAGGGCCTGCTGGTAACGGCGGGCGTTGGCGTTGTGCTGGGTGAGCGTGGTGGCAAAGTTGTGATAGCCCGAGAAGTCCTCCTTGGCACACATGTAGATATAGTTGTGCTTGGCGGGGGTGAGCACGCTCTCGATGGCCTTCATGCTCGGTATGCGTATGGGGCCAGGGGGAAGACCGGCATAGCGGTAGGTGTTGTAGGGCGAGTCGGTATGCAGGTGTGCATAGAGGATGCGGCGCAGCTCAAACTCCCCGAGTGCAAACTTCACCGTGGGGTCTGCCTGCAGCAGCATGCCACGCTTGAGGCGGTTGAGGTAGAGCCCTGCTACGAGAGGTTTCTCATCGTCCTTGGCGGTCTCCTCATCGACGATGGAGGCCAAGGTCATCACCTCATTAGGAGTGAGCCCCTGCGCCTTGGCCTTGGCGAGGCGCGAGGCGTTCCAGAAGCGCCTGTTCTCCTTGAGCATACGGGCCACGAACTGCTCGGGGGTCATCGTCCAGTACACCTCGTAGGTATTGGGGATGAAGATGCAGGGGGCAGTCTCGGGAGTGTAGCCGAGGCTATCGAGAAGGTGCTTATCAGTGAGGAGGGACATCACGGAGACCGAGTCGATCATGAGCTGGCGGCTCACGGCACCTGCCAAGCGGTCGAGGGTGCGCACCGAGGGCACGACGAGCCTCACGGGGGTCTGGTTGCCCGAGACGAGGCGCAGACAGATGTCGCGCATCGAGTCGCCTGGGCGGATGGCATAGTTGCCGGGCTTCACACGCTGGTCATACTTGTAATGCTTCATCAGGGGGGCAAAGGCGGCCATAGTCCTGACCTCTGCCGCCGAGGTGAGCATCTCCCCCACCCGCTGGGTATTGTCATCGGGGCGCACTTGGATATACACGGTCTCTTCGCCCTCGACCACGGGAGCGAGGACAGCATTGTAGGCCACATAGGCCACGGCGGCTACCGCCACAAGGAGGGTCAGCACCACTCCGCTAAGGATATAAATAGTTTTCTTGTTCATGATTGTTTAGGGTTGAGGGTTGAGAGTTTAGTGTGTAGGGGTAGGAGTTAGGAGTTTGTCAATTGTGAATTGTCAATTCTCCACACCTCCAAATATCGCTTGGCAACCTTGAGGCTGTCGTGGTGGCGGCGCACATACTCGATGCTATCGCGCTTGAGCTGGGCGATTCGCTCGGGGTGTAGCACCAACCATTCGAGCTGGCGATACACATCCTCCTCGTCGGGTTGCACGTTGATGATAGGGCGCAGCTCCGTCTCTCCCAGGATCTCGTAGTTCTCCTCCTCGCCACCGCTCACCACGACGAGACCCTGGCTCATGGCCTGCAGGGCATTCATGGCGGGGGTGTAGGAGTATATCTGGTCGAGCAACACATCGCTGCTGCACATCATCTCCTTATACTCGGCAAAGGGTACCGACTCGGCCTTGACCATCTCGGCACGGTCGGGGTAGTCGGCCACGAGGCGCTCGAGAGCACGCAACATGATATCTGTGCCCTTGAGCATCGTGCGGCTACGGTTGATGCCGATGAAGAAGCGGAGTTTGTTTTCTTGTGTAGTGTTTGGAGTGTAGTGTTTAGAGTGGCCATCCTTTACCCCATCACCTTTAGCCACATCTATCGGCATGGGGATGAAGGTGGTCTTGTCGGGGAAGTGGGGACGGTAGGCCACGTCGTACTCGTAGAGTCCGCTGATAATGCCGTCGCAGGTCTCTGCAATGTGTATGCACGCCTCCTTCTTGTAGGTGTGTAGCCAGTCGCGCTCATTGGCATCGTTCCACTCGTGATGTACCTCTCGTGTGGGGGTATAGAAGTCACAATAGCGCAATGTGCGGCGCACCACGCTGTCATATACATAATGGTAGTCGTAGCCGAAGGCTCCAAGGAAGACCTTCTTGTTGTGGCGGCGCAGGTAGTCGTAGATGCGCACCGCGCGCTCGGCCTTGAGGTCGACGAAATGCACGGGGTTGATGAGCTGCACCACATCGTAGCCACGGAGCCTGGGCAACAACAAGAGCACACGGAGCAGGTAGATGAGCCTACCCCATCGGCCCGGCTTGCGAATGAGCGATATATCCGAGGGATAGCCCTTCCACTCATCGCCATTGGACACCACGGTAACCTCGTGCCCCAACTTGCGCAGAGCCTGAGCCAACGTCCAATGCACATTGCTATATTCGCCAAAGAGTAATATCTTCATAACGTATTCTAATGTTTTTCGGCCCAGTGAAGCATACGGCGCCCCACGGCACACATTGCCAGTAGACGGAATATGCTATACTTCATAGAATAGCGAGCTGCAGGCAAAGGATAGAGCCCCAAAGAGCTGAGTTGACGAGACGACTCATCCCATCGTCTCTTCCAATCGGGCTCGCGCAAGGCGCGGCGCAGAATATCTACGGCAAGGAAGCGCACCTTGCGGATGAGCCCAGCGTGAGGAAGTGTATTCACGGATTTCTCAAAATCCAGCAATCGGTCCAACACCACAAAGTAGTTGCGAAAGAGTTCGTCGGTGTGTTCGCGGCTACGGCTATGCACCGTGGAGCCAGCGCGCTGGTAGTAGGCATAGACCACGGCATCGGCCTTAGCCATACGCTGGGCACGCCACACCAGCTTTGTGGCAAATTCCTCGTCCTCGATATAGATGCCCTCGGTGAAGCGCAGAGGGGCACCATGACGGGACTCGTCGAGCAGGGCGCGCCTAAACATCAGCATGCAGCAGCTGCCGAAGAGGTTGTGGTGGAGCATATAGTCATCACCGGTGGTGATGTTCAATTGACAATTGACAAATGATAATTGACAATTATTTCCGTCGCAATTATCAATGGGCTGCTCATCGTGTACCTGGCGGAAGGCGAACATCAGCAAATCAAGTCTATTTGCCTCAGCACAGCGCAATAGCGGGGCTATGGTATGGGGAAACAGGTAGTCGTCGCCATCGACAAACTGCACCCACTGGCCCTTGGCATGGCTGAGGGCGAGGTTGCGGGCGGCTCCCTGGCGGGCATGGCGCTGCACATAGAGCGTGATGCTTGCCTGGTGGGCAAACTCATCGACCACATGCTGCGGACTCACCGTGCTACCATCATCGACCACAATGATTTCATACGCATCATGCGCCAAGCCTTGACCTACGATGCTGCCGAGGCAACGACGCAGGAGGCGGTCATCAAGATTATATGTGGTGACGATGAAGCTTATCATGGCACGAGGGGTTTGGTGAAGGCCACATAGAGGCGGCAATAGGTGGGCAGGCTCATCACGAGCAGGGGCAGCAACTTGAGGCGGATGGCGGCACGAGTGTTGGCCTTGAGCAGTTGCACACAGGACGGGCGATGCTGGCCAAACTCCTTCACAAGGTGGGCATGTGCCACCCTATCGGCATCGGCACAACGGCCCATATCAATCAACTGATTGAGGCAACACACCCATAGGCGCAAGGCCGCGGTGCGAAGCTCGGGGGTGTCTTTAATCGCGCCATAGAGGCGGTAGTTGCCCTCGAAGAGTGCCTTCTGCTTGCCATAGCGATAGCTGGTGGTGATACTGCCCGCATGCATCACATAGCGGTAACATCCGTGGCTGGAATAGTGCACACTGCGCAGGCGGCGGATGATGTGGGGCATGACGGACACATCTTCAAAATACTCGCCCAGGGGAAAGCGCACATCGCGCCACAGGGCAGAGCGGTAGATCTTGTTGCAGGCATAGCAGTGCTCGTAGCCGGCATGGAGCACCCAGTGGGCAAAGACATCACCGCTCACGGTGGCATCGGCGAAGGTGAGCACATGGGCCGCGGGGCTCTGGGCATGCACCTCGATGGGATACTCCACCATGTCGACCTCGGGATGGGCCACAAGGAATGCCACGTTGGGCTCCAGGGTGTGGGCATCGATGTAGTCGTCAGAATCGATGAAGGTGACATACTCGCCACGAGCGACCTCGAGGCCCCGGTTGCGGGCGGCACTGAGCCCCACATTGGGCTGGTGCACCACCACGACAGCCAGCTCGGGATGCTGCTGGGCAAAGGCATCGCACAAGGCGGCACTATGGTCGGTGGAGCCATCGTCGACAAGCACCAGCTCATAGCCGGCATGCATCTGGCAGGCTATGCTCTCGAGGCAACGCTGCAGGTGCTGCTCTACATTGTATACGGGGACGATGATGCTCAGAATCATGGTGGTGGCTTCGTGCTTTTAACGCAAAGGTAACGCAAAATTTCGCGAAACCGAAATTTTATACTATTTTTGTGACTTGGATAAACTGAACCTCACGTGAAGCAAGAACAAGAAAACCCCACCACCAAAGACGCGGGATATAACGGTATACTGAAGTATATCGGCATATTCGGCGGTGTGCAGGGCATCGTGAGCGTGATCACCCTGCTCAAGGTGTCCATCGTGTCGCGCCTGCTGGGACCGATTGGCGTGGGCATCACGGAGGTGTATAACCGCTCTATCGACCTGGGCAAGAAGGTGACCGACCTGGGCATCTCATATAGCGCCGTGCAGGCCATCTCGGAGCAACGAGGCGAAGAGGATGGACTCATGGAATATGCCATCAAGGTGGTGCGCTCGTGGTCGCTGTGGCTTTCTCTCGTGGGCACCCTACTCTTCTTCCTTGCATCGCCCCTGCTGAGCCGATGGAGCTTCGATGGCGATGCAACCTACACGCCCATGTTTCGCATGCTATCGCTCACGGTGGGCTGCTCGGTGCTCATGGGGGGCGAGATGGCCGTGCTCAGAGGGGCACGCATACTGGGGCGCGTGGCATGGTTTCAGCTGCTCAGTGCCGTGGTGATGCTGGCGGTGAGCGTGCCGTGCTACTATGTGCTGGGATATAGCGGCATCGTCCCCAGCCTACTACTTACGGCGATGGGGCTGCTGGCCGTGGCGTGCTGGCACTCGTTTAAGATGTTTCCCTACCGCGTGGCACTCTTCTCACGCAAGGTGATCGTCGATGGACTCTACATCATACGCCAAGGCATCAACTACACGCTGGCAGGGTTTCTCAACTCGGGAGCCTTCTACCTCATCTCCATCTACATCTTCAACCAAGGCAGTGAGGGCGAGGCAGGATGCTACTCCTATGGTAGCCTGCTGATATCCTACCTGAGCATGCTGGTGTTTGCCGCACTTGACAACGAGTTTTTTCCTCGCCTGTCGGCGGCCAACAAGCACAAGCAACGCTCTAACCACATCGTCAATAGCCAGGTGGAGATTCTCTTGGTGCTCATCGCTCCGCTCATCGTGGGCTTCGCCGTGTGCCTGCCACTGATTGCGCAGGTGCTGCTCGACGACAAGTTTATGCCCCTGATCGTGATGACCCAATGGGGCGTGGTGGGATTGTTCTTCAAGGTAATGATGCACCCACCAGCCTGCCTCTCTATCTCGAAGGGCGAGTCCCGCACATTCCTCTTGCAGGAGGTGTTGTCATACACCTTCATGGTGGCGGTGATGATTGGCGGCTTCAAGCTCTACGGACTGAATGGCTTGGGCGTGGGCATGCTGCTCGCCAACGCGTTCGACTGGCTCACGGTGTGGCTCATCGCCAAAGTGCGCTATGAGTTTGCCTATAGCCGCCGTGTGTGGCATCTGTTTGCCGTGCAGGCGCCCCTGCTGATTGCCACGCTGGGCGTGTGCCTATGTACTCAAGGATGGGTCTACGTCGCTGGTGGCGCCATCGTGGTGGCTTGGGCTGGCATCTATGCCGTACGTTTCATCACCCGTAATACCGACCTCATACAGCGCCTGATGAGTAAGATACAACGCAAAGTAAGACGCTAATTGCAACATTTAGAGAAAAAAGTCGTATCTTTGTACAATAATAACGTTTAACACCATACATAATAGACATAGATAATGAAAAAGAGCCTATTCCTGCTCCTCTTGCTGCTTACGGTGGGCCGTAGCGGCATTGCACAAGAGGTGATAAAGACTGAGAAGAACACCCAAGAAGAGATAAAGCAAAAAGACAAGGGCGAGATGAAGTTTGAGAAGACTCGCCATAACTTTGGCGTGTTTGCAGCAGACACGGCTACACTGACCTACGACTTTGTGTTCAAGAACGTGGGTAAGTCGCCACTCATCATCCACCAAGCCTCTGCATCGTGCGGATGCACCGTACCTGAATACACTCTTGAGCCCATCATGCCCGGATGCCACGGAAAGATCTCTGTCACCTACAACGGCAAAGGACGCAAGCCTGGCGTGTTCCGCAAGAGCATCACGGTGCACAACAATGGCAAGCAGACTCCCGTTCGCCTATACATCGAGGGAGAGATGATTGACAACACTCCCGTAGAGCTGATACAGGAGAGTGAGCTATACCAAAACATCTATTGATCGACAACAACATTCTATTTATTCATTCATTAAATTACACATCTATGAGAAACAGATTCCTGACTTTGTGCCTCGCCCTGTTCTGCGCAGGAGCCTCTATGGCACTGAAAGCCGAGAACGAGAAACCGTTTGTAATCCCCGAGTTGCGCCAATGGCAGGGTGCCGAGGGCATGGCCACCATCAATGCCAAGAGCAAGGTGCTCTATGCCGACGCTGCACTGCAACAGGCTGCCGAGGCGATGGCCGAGGACTATGGCTTGATGTTTGGCAAGGCACTCAAGGCTAAGGCTACCAAGGATGCATCAAAGGTAGCTGCCGGAAGCATCGTCATCACCCTCACCAACGACGCCGAGCTGGGCGACGAGGGATACAGCATCGAGATTGGCGACTACGTAGCCATCAAGGCCAACACCGCTACGGGTGCCTACTGGGCTACACGTACCTTGCTGCAGATCCTTGAGCAGAACGAGGGCACTAACCTCCCCAAGGGTAGCGTGCGCGACTGGCCCGACTATGGTGTACGTGGCTTCATGATTGACTGCGGCCGCAAGTACATCCCTCTCGAATACCTCAAGCAGTACAGCAAGATCATGGCTTACTACAAGATGAACACCCTGCAGGTACACTTGAACGACAACGGCTTCAAGCAGTACTTCGGCAATGATTGGAACGAGACCTATGCTGCCTTCCGCCTCGAGAGCGAACTCTTCCCCGAGCTCACCGCCAAGGACGGATACTATGGCAAGGAGGAGTTCCGCCAGTTCCAGAAAGATGCTGCCAAGATGGGTGTGAACATCATCCCCGAGATCGATGTGCCTGCCCACTCACTCGCCTTCACCCACTTCCGCAAGGAGCTGGGCACAGAGAAGTATGGCGTTGACCACCTCGACCTCTTCAACCCCAACGTATACACCTTCCTCGACTCGCTCTTCACCGAGTACCTCGAGGGCGAAGACCCCGTATTCGTAGGCAAGCAGGTACACATCGGTACCGACGAGTACTCCAACGCCGAAAAGGAGACCGTGGAGAAGTTCCGCGCCTTCACCGACCACTACATCCGCCACATCGAGAGCTTCGGCAAGCAGGCCTGCATATGGGGTGCACTCACCCATGCCAAGGGCGACACTCCCGTGAAGTCTGAGAATGTGATCATGCACATCTGGTACAACGGCTATGCCGACCCCACAGAGATGAAGAAGCAGGGCTACCAGCTCATCAGCATCCCCGACGGCTCGGTATACATCGTGCCCGCTGCAGGCTACTACTACGACTACCTCAACCTCCCCTACCTCTACAACACCTGGAACCGCTCGATGATCGGCAACCAGAAGTTCGAGTTCGGCGATCCCGCCATCCTCGGCGGTATGTATG
>JAZRFA010000024.1:0-21428 GCA_045661085.1 Bacteroidaceae bacterium | reverse complement strand
GCAAGTGCCTCGGCAGGAGATACGCCCTGCGCGTGGCTTCCGTACAGACATCCCGCTCGACTCAATCCGCCTGAGCGACCCCTGCATCCTTGCCGACAAGGCAACGGGGATGTACTACATGACCGGTACGCGCGGACTCCTATGGAAGAGCCGCGACCTCGCCCGATGGGAAGGCCCCTACCACGTGGCTATGACCGACAGCAACTCATGGATGGGGCGCCGACCCGAGATATGGGCGGCCGAACTGCACCAATACGGGGACAAGTACTACTACTTTGCCACCTTCACCAATAACGCCGTCAAGATTGACACCGTGGCGGGCAACATCATCCCCCGCCGTGCCAGTCACGTGCTGGTGAGCGACAAGGCCGAAGGACCCTACCTCCCGATGGCCGATGCCACCTACCTGCCCGACGATATGCCCACGCTCGACGGCACCTTCTGGGTGGACACCGACGGCAAGCCCTACATGGTGTACTGCGGCGAATGGCTGCAGAACCAGAATGGCACGATGGAGAAGATTGAGCTGAAGGCCGACCTCAGCGGTTCGCTTGGCGAGGGCAAGGTGCTCTTCCGCGCCAGCGACTCGCCCTGGAGCCGTGAGCGCATTGATGGCAAGGTCGTGCCCAACCGCGTGACCGACGGTCCTTGGCTCTTCCGCACGGGCACGGGACGTCTCGGCATGATATGGACGAGCTGGATATACAACGTCTACACCCAAGGCGTGGCCTACTCACAGAGCGGTACGCTCGACGGCCCGTGGGTGCAGGAGCCCGAGCCCATCACACCGCCCAACTTCGGGCATGGCATGCTCTTCCAGGACTTCAGCGGGCAGTGGCTGATGTCGGTGCATAGCCACCGCGACGTAGGCCACTACGTGCGCATACCGCAGCTCTTCAAGGTAGACCTCTCGGGCGACAAACTCGTTGTGGGCAATCGGTATATCCCTTAGTGGATGAGTGTCAGAATAAACAAGAAGAGGGCGTGCCACGCGGCACGTCCTCTTCTTTGTGTGTATAGTGTGTGTGGAGATGTGAACGATATTACTCCTCCACCTCAATCTCGAAGGTGCTGGCAGGGAGCTCCTCACCGTTCACGAGGTTGGCACGCGTGAAGGGCTGCCAGCCGTAGCGGGCACGCACGGGGCGCTTCACGTGCTTGCTCTGCAAGTGTATGGTGCTGTCCTTGATCTCTACCTTGTCGGCAGGGTAGTAGAGGCCGTGCTCGTCGGCTACCTCGAAGGTCTTGGGCGCGGTGCCGTCAGCGGTGTGCAGGCCCTCGGCATAGTCAAAGGTGAGGACGATGTGCTTGCCCCTGTTCTGGGCGCTGCGGATGGCAGGCCCCGAGGGCACTACGTGGCTGTAGCCATAGTCGTGGTGCAAGGCGATGCGGCCCAGACGCTCACCGATGGGGCGCTTATCGCGGGGATGCACATCGAGTGAGTCGCCCTTGTCGCTCGACACGGCCATCTCGCAATGGGGTATCGCATTGGCCAGCTGACGCTGCACATCGCGGAAGTGGGGCCATGAGGGGCGGGCGATGCTGGAGAGCTGCACGAAGTGGAAGGGCATGGCCTCGTCGCTCCACGCACGGCGCCAGCTATCTACAAGGGTCGGAAACTCGGTAGCAAAGAGCTCCACGTTGTGGGCGTTCGACTCGCCCTGGTACCAGATGACGCCACGCAAGGGGTAGCCTGCCAAGGGGGCGATGCCTGCCTCGTAGAGATAGCAGGGCTCGTAGGGGTGGCGCTGCAGGGCCTTGGGGCTCTGCTTGATGTTGTAGGCACCACGGCCTCGCACCCAGTCCTGTATGCGGTCGTTGTTGCGCCAGTCGGTGAGGATATCCACCAGCTCGGGGTGGTACTCAATGGTGCGGCGGTCAATGAACGACTCGATGGGAGCACCGCCCACGGCATTGCAGATGAGGCCTACGGGCACATCGAGTGAATCGGTCAACATAGCTCCGAAATGATAGGCGATGGCCGAGAAGTGGGGAGCGTTGTCCTCGGTGAGCGGGGCCCACTGGGTGGGCACGTAGTAGTCGAGGCGGTTGAGCGCGGCAAGCGAGGTGCTGTCCCACATCACGGGGTCGGTGTATACACGGGGGCGCATGTCATAGATGCAGAGGTCCTTCTTGGTGAGTGCCTCGTCGATGTTGGCCTGTGCGTTGGTGGCTTGGCGTAGCATGAACACCATGTTGGACTGTCCCGAGCAGAGCCATACCTCACCCACAAGGATGTCGGTGAGCGTGAGGGTGGCCTCACCATCGGTGACGGTGAGCGTGAGGGGCTCACGTGTGGCCTTGCGGGCCTTGAAGGTGAGTGCCCACGAGCCGTCGGGGGCTGCGGTGGTGCGCAGCTTCTCCTTACCCAGGGTAGCAGTTACCTTGCATCCTGCATCGGCGGTGCCGCGAAGGAGGAAGGGCTTGTCGCGCTGGATCACCATGTGACTGGTGTAGATGGCGGGGAGCTGAAGGCCGCCGTAGTTGCCCGTCATGGCCGAGTAGACGGTCTCGGCCAATATCTGGGCTCCCTCAGCATCGGGGTGCAGGGCATCGGCGAACAGGTCGGGGCGGTGGTAGAGGGGCTCGTGGAGGTCTATGAGATGTACGTCGGCAAGGTGTGCCACCTCTTCGATGGCGGTCTGTATCTGGGCATGCCAGTCGCGGGTGCCCGACTTGAAGCGGCGATGGCCGTGGAAGATAGGCGTCATGCGACACACCCACACCTCCACCTCGGGATTGGCCTTGCGCAGGGTGTCGATGAGGGCAAGGTAGTCGGGGATGAACTCGTCGCGGTAGTTGGGCCAGTTGCGTGGGTCGGTGTCGTTGAGACCGAGGTGTATGATGGCCTTGTCGGGAGCAAAGGCTACGGCATTGCGGTAGGCCTGCTGCTGGGTATAAGGGCGGTGTCCATGGTTGAGCAGCGTAGCGCCTGAATGGCCGAAGTTGCGCACCTCGTACCCATCGCCAAGCATCTCGCCCAGGCGGGTGGGGTAGGAGGTCACGGCAGGATTCTGATGGCCATAGCCGTAGGTGACACTGTTGCCTATGCAGGCCACGCGGATGGGCTCCTGAGCCAAGGCTGAACCGATGGACAGGAGGGTGCAGAGTAGGGTGAACAGATTTCTCTTCAGTGATGTGTTTGTCATAATGGTTGAGTCTTGTGTTTGTTTCTTAATACTGCAAAAATAGGTATAATTTCTTATAGTCGTAGTTATTTTCAGCTGATTTTGGTGTTTTGTGTGATATCTGTTACTTTTAATCTGCTCGCTTATTCGTACTTTAATCTGCTTTACTGTCACTAATTTTAATCTGCTGCGCAGCTTGAAGGTACTCACGCTCGCGGTGAAATATCAAAGTGAACTTTGTATTTCGCTCGCTTATTCGTCCTTTAATCTGCTGCGCAGCTTGAAATTAGGCTGCGGCTCGGAAATGCTTAAAGAAATTTGGCATTTCGCTCGCCTTGCACTAATTTTGTCCGAAAATACCAACGAATGAAGAAATTATCACTCCCCTCATTACTGCTATTGTTATTGCTTGCTGTCGTTAATGTGCCTGCAAAGGCGGAGCAACCGCTCAAGCGTGAGTTCCGCGGTGCTTGGATACAGGCCGTGAACGGACAATTCATCGGCATGTCGACCAGTGAGATGCAACAGACCTTGACCACACAGCTCGACGCATTGCAGCAGGCGGGTATCAATGCCATCATCTTTCAGGTGAGGCCCGAGGCCGATGCGCTCTATATGAGCTACTACGAGCCGTGGAGCCGATACCTTACAGGGCAGCAGGGCGTGGCTCCCGACCCCTATTGGGACCCTCTGCAGTGGATGATTTTGGAGTGTCATCGTCGCGGCATGGAGCTGCACGCTTGGATAAATCCCTATCGCGCCAAGACCAAGGGAACCAAGGAACTCGGATTGAAACACCCCTATAAGAGCAATCCCGAGCGCTTTGTGCACTATGACGGGATGCTCATCTTCAACCCCGCCCTGAAGGAAAACCGCGACTACATCTGTACCATCGTGACCGACATCGTGAAGCGCTACGATGTGGACGGACTGCACATTGATGACTACTTCTATCCCTACCCCGTACCGGGGCTGGAGTTTGACGATGAACAGTCGTTCCGTGCCAATCCGCGTGGCTTTACCGACAAGGGTGATTGGCGACGCGACAATGTGAACCTGCTTGTAGAACAGCTGCACCATACGATACGTAGTGTGAAGCCGTGGGTGAAGTTCGGCATCTCCCCCTTCGGTATCTATCGCAATCAGAAGAGCGACCCCGAGGGAAGCGCCACCAACGGACTGCAGAACTACGATGACCTCTATGCCGACATCCTCTTGTGGATTGACAAGGGGTGGGTGGACTACACCATTCCGCAGATTTATTGGGAGATAGGACACAAGGCGGCCGACTATGAAACCCTCGTGGGTTGGTGGGCCGAGCATGCGGCAGGACGTCCGCTCTACATAGGGCAGGATGTGATGCGTACGGTGAAGGCTGCCGATACCCAGCACCCCTCACGGCATCAGCAGGCACGCAAGATGCAACTCCAACGTAGTTATGAGAACATCGGAGGCAGTTGTCAGTGGCCTGCCAGTGCGGTGGCCGAGAATGCAGGAGGCTATGCCACGGCACTCAGCGAGGAGTATCATCAGTGGCTGGCATTGCAACCCCGATACCCCTTTATCGACAAGAAGGCTCCCAAGAAGGTGAAGAAACTGGAGGTGATATGGACCGATGAGGGCCATGTGCTTTGCTGGACCGCTCCTCGGTATAAGAATGAGATGGACCGCCCAGTGAAATATGTGGTGTATCGATTTGCTAAGGGAGAAAAAGTAGACCTCAACGATGCCTCCAAGATACTGGGCTTCACACAGGGTACATTCTTCCCCTTGAACTATCAGGGTGGTAACACCAAATACACCTATGTGGTGACTGCACTTGACCGCTTGCACAATGAATCAAAAGCGCAGCGGGAAAAGGTGAAGTTGTGAGTTGGGCCTTCGGCGGATTTTGGATTCTTTTTTTGAATGCCTGAGCCTCCGAGGACTTTGGATGAGGGTGGCAAAGCATGGCAATTTTAGTTTCTTTTACTTGGTTTAGGCGAATTTCTTATGGTCGGTACTACAAGTAAACTTGTAATGTCTTCGCCAAATGGATTTTTTGCGCTAACTTTGTAGGCTGAAACAGTATAATGAGAGCAAAGTTGCACAGATATATCGCTTTATTAGTTGCCGTGGTCGTATGTTCGCTCAGCTCGTTTGCAGGGTGGGCAAGAACAAACGGAACCGTTGTCGTATCCGATTCTATCGCTGCCGCAACAACCTCGATGGCCTCCGACACGAGTCTTGTCGCTGCCACGGACTCATTGGGAGGTGATGCCGAACCCAAGAAACGTGACGAACTGGAGGCTCCTGTCATCTACCAGTCGCAAGACTCTATGGTGTGGCAAAAGAATGGTAATGCCTACCTCTATGGGTCGGGACAGGTAAACTATCAGCAGATTGAACTTAAGGCCAACGAGATTACCATTGACTTGGAAAGTTCTACCGTATATGCCCAAGGAACGACAGACTCTTTAGGTGCAGTGACGGGACGTCCTATATTTGCCGATGGTGGCACTCCCTATGAGTCGAAGACGATGAGCTATAACTTCAAGTCGCGCAAGGGCCTTATCAACAACGTGACTACTCAGCAAGGCGAGGGTTATATGACCAGTAATACGGTAAAGAAAGGTGCCGAGAATGAGTTCTATATCCGTAACGGACGTTACACGACTTGCGAAGACCACGAACACCCTCACTTCTATCTCTCGCTGACGCGTGCCAAGATGCGCCCCAATGAGGATATCGTGTTTGGCCCCGCCTATCTGGTGGTGGCCGATGTGCCACTTCCCTTGGCACTCCCCTTCGGATTCTTCCCCTTCACCAAGGATTACTCGTCGGGATTCATCATGCCTTCGTATGGTGATGAGTTGGAACGCGGATTTTATCTGCGTGATGGCGGTTACTACTTCGCTATCAGCGACCTGATGGATCTCAAGCTCACGGGCGAGATCTTTACCAAAGGATCGTGGGGAGCAAGCGCCGTATCGAACTACCGCAAGCGCTATAAATACTCGGGTAATGTGAATCTGAGCTACATGGTGACCAAGAAGGGGGAGAAGAATATGCCCGACTACTCGGTGTCCAAGAACTTTAAGGTGGTGTGGAGCCATCGTCAGGATGCTAAAGCTAATCCGAGCCAGAACTTCTCGGCCAGCGTGAACTATGCCACTTCGAACTATGAGCGCAGTAACTTGTCGAGCATGTATAACCCCTCGCTCACCTCGCAGAGTATACGTACCTCAAGTGTGAGCTACTCGCGCAGTTTCCCCGACCAGAAGCTGAATCTTTCCAGTTCATTCAATATCTCACAGAATATGCGCGACTCTACTTTGGCACTCACGTTGCCCTCACTCAACTGGTCGGTAAGTCGCATATATCCCTTCAAAAAGAAAAAGGCGAGAGGTGAAGAGAAATGGTATGAGAAGATTTCGTTCACTTACACCGGTTCGCTCAGCAATAGCATCACTGCCAAGGAAAATGAAATATTGGAGAAGAATATCATCAAGGATTGGCGCAATGGCGTGAAGCACTCTATTCCCGTAAGTGCTACGTTTACGGCATTCAAATATATCAATATTACACCTTCGTTCAACTATACCGAGCGATGGTATAGCTACAAGGTTGACCGTGCATGGGATGAGAATCTGGGCAAAGAGGTGCGGGACACCACTTATGGGTTCAATAGGGTGTATAACTATAATTTCTCAGTCAGCGCTAATACTCGATTGTACGGATTCTACAAACCGCTTATTGGTAAGAAGATTCAGATGATCCGCCACGTCTTTACACCCTCGGTGAGCTATACGCTGACTCCCGATTTCGGTGAATCCAAGTACGGATATTACAAGTCGTACACCTATACCGACTCGAAGGGCGAGGTGCGTACCGTGGACTACTCTCCTTATGCAGGCTCGCTCTATGGTGTGCCGGGTAAAGGGAAATCGGGTAGCATCAATTTGAATGTCTCGAACAATTTGGAAATGAAGGTGAACAGCAAACGGGACTCTACCGGTGTGCGTAAGATAAGTCTTATTGACGAACTCGGTGGAAGTATCTCGTATAATATGGCAGCTAAGACCAAGCCGTGGAGTAACCTCTCTACACGCCTTCGACTGAAACTGACAAAGAACTATACCTTCAGCCTCAATTCCGTGTGGGCTACCTATGCCTATGAGTTCAATGAGAACGGCCGCGTTGTTGTGGGTGACCGTACCGAGTGGTCGTATGGCCGCTTTGGTCGCTTCCAAGGTATGAGCCAGAACTTCTCGTATACCTTTAATAATGGTACTTGGAAGAAGTGGCAAGAAACGTTCGACAAATTATTTAATCCTACCGAGGAAGATGAGGAGGAAGAGACTTCCGGAGGAGCTGCAGTTGCCCAAAGCGCTCCTAATAAGCGGGCTGATAAGGATGCTGCTGGAGGAAAGAAGGGTGACGTGAAACTCGATGAGGACGGGTATATGGCATTTAACATCCCTTGGTCGTTCTCGGTGTCTTATGGTATCACGATGAGGGAAGATACGCAGGCAAAGATTAATGAGAAGAATATGCGCTATCCCTATAAGCTGACACAGAATATGAACTTCTCGGGAAATATCAAATTGTCTAACAAGTGGAACATCAACTTCTCTTCTGGTTGGGACTTTATGGATAAGGAACTCACGACTACCACGATGAATATCACGCGCGACCTACACTGCTTCAATATGTCGTGTGGTGTGGTGTTGAAACCTTACAAATCATATAATTTCTCAATCCGGGCCAACTCAAGTATGCTTGCCGATGCACTCAAGTATGACCAACGCAGCAGTGCCGGTGGCAATGTGGATTGGTATTGATGACTTCTAGGATTGGTATTAAATAAATATCGCACTTGCGACAAAATAGGGACGCAGGTGCGATATCTGTTTTTCGTAAGTTCTATATTTATATGTCTTACCAATCTATCTCAGTGATGCCGTGAGTGGCTAGGTATTCATTGGTACGGCTGAAATGCTTGTTCCCGAAGAATCCGTTGTATGCCGATAGGGGAGAGGGATGTGCCGAGGTGAGTACAAGATGCTTGTTGCGGTCAATGAAAGCACCCTTCTTCTGCGCATAGGCCCCCCAAAGGATGAATACGAGGTGCTCGCGCTCTTCAGCAAGGTGACGTATGGCCGCATCGGTGAATTCTTCCCATCCCTTGCGTTGGTGTGAACCTGCCTGATGAGCCTGTACGGTGAGTGTGGCATTGAGCAGCAAGACACCTTGGTTTGCCCAACGGGTGAGGTCTCCATTAGGAGGGAAAGGCTTGCCGAGGTCGCTTTGTATCTCTTTGAAGATGTTTTGCAACGATGGTGGATTGGGCACCCCTTCAGCCACAGAAAAGCAGAGCCCGTGAGCTTGCCCTGGACCGTGATAGGGGTCTTGTCCGATGATGACCACCTTGACCTCATCAAAAGGGCAATGGTCAAAAGCGTTGAAGATGAGACGTGCGGGCGGATAAACCGTAGTGCGCGAATACTCAGAGCGCACAAACTCTGTAAGTTTGATGAAGTAGTCCTTCTCGAACTCTGAAGATAAACGTAGCTTCCAGCTTTCTTCGATACGTACGTCCATAGGTTATATCAAAGGAATGTTTGCTTCTCGACATTCTGCTCTCATCTCTTCGGGCCATATGCTGGACTGTATCTCACCCACGTGAGCCTTCTTTAGGAACAGCATACACAAGCGTGATTGACCTATACCGCCTCCGATGCACAAGGGTACCGTCTCGTTCAGTACACGCTGGTGGAAATAGAGCGATGAGCGGTCTTCCTTGCCCGTGAGCAGCAACTGTTGTTGCATGACATCCTTGTTGACGCGGATACCCATAGAGGACAATTCAAATGAACGGCCCAGAAGTTCGTTCCATACGATGATGTCACCATTCAGGCCATTATATCCGTCGCTATTTGGAGTGGACCAGTCGTCATAGTCCGGTGCACGATTGTCGTGAGGCTCTCCGCTACTGAGTAGTCCGCCTATACCTGTAATGAATACCGCACCGTACTTCTTGGCAATGGCGTGTTCTCGTTCCTTGGGGCTAAGGTCAGGATACATCTGCAGCAGCTCTTCGGCATGAATGAAGTGTATCTCCTCGGCCAACGAGGGCTTTAAGTCGGGATACATCTCGTAGACCATATACTCGGTGCGGAGCATAGCAGCGTAGATACGTTCTACGATCTTCTTCAAGAACTCCACGTTGCGGTTCTCTTCGCCGATGACACGCTCCCAGTCCCATTGGTCTACGTAGAGCGAATGAAGGTTGCCCAACTCTTCATCGGCGCGTATGGCATTCATATCTGTATATATGCCATATCCTTGAGGTATGTTGTACTCAGCCAATGTGAGGCGTTTCCATTTTGCCAATGAGTGCACCACCTCGGCCCGCGCATCGTTAAGGTCTTTGATGGGGAATGTTACAGCACGCTCCACGCCACTGAGGTCGTCATTGATTCCCAGTCCTTGCAATACAAACAAGGGTGCAGTGACACGTCGCAAACGCAACTCTGTCGAAAGATTCTGTTGGAAGAATTCCTTAATCTGTTTAATGGCCAGCTCGGTCTGTTTCAAATCCAATACCGGCTTGTAGCCCTCGGGCTTTATTAAGTAGCTCATGCAAAGTCTTTTTTATAATATAAGCCGCAAAAATAGGCAATAATTGTCAATATAGGGTTGTGGTTTGCCAATTATTTGCTAATTTTGCACTCGAAAAGGTTCCGTAGCTTAGCTGAATAGAGCGTCAGATTCCGGTTCTGAAGGTCGTGGGTTTGAATCCCACCGGGATCACCGATGAGCGCGTGGGGTTACCCGCGCGCTTCTCTTACATATCCGAATGCTTCCTCACACTTGGTTGTAATCCACTTCCAGTCCTGAACTGCCACCACTTCCTTAGGGAAGAGGTTGCTACCCATACCTACGCAAGTGACACCAGCTTTTATCCATGCAGTGAGGTTTTCTTTAGTGGGTTCCACTCCACCCGTAACCATAAGCATTGACCAGGGCATGGGAGCTTTGACATTCTTTACAAATGAGGGTCCACCCACATTACCTGCAGGGAATACCTTACAGAGGTCGCAACCGCACTCTTGTGCAAAGCCTATTTCGCTCACTGAACCACAACCTGGTGTGTAGGGGATAAGACGACGATTGCACACTTTGGCCACTTCGGGGTTGAAAAGTGGACCTACGATGAAGTTAGCTCCCAATTGGATGTATAGTGCTGCTGTTGCAGGGTCAACCACAGACCCTACACCCATTATCATGTCTGGGCACTCTCGAGTAACCCATTTGTTCAGTTCACCGAATACTTCGTGGGCAAAGTCACCGCGGTTGGTAAACTCAAAGGCACGTACGCCTCCTTCATAGCACGCCTTCACTACCTGCTTGGCGGTCTCTATATCGCTATGATAAAAAACGGGGACCATACCTGTGCTCTTCATCACTGAAAGCACCTGAATCTTATTGAATCTTGCCATCTCTTTCTGTTGTTATCGTTGTACACGTCCACTTGCATCACCGTCGGCAAGTGCTTCTACCTCCTCTGCTGACACCATATTGAAATCTCCGGGAATGGTGTGCTTCAGTGCCGATGCTGCCACTGCAAACTCAAGCGCTTCTCCTTGTGTTGCCTTGGTGAGCAACCCGTGGATAATACCACCCGAGAAGGAGTCGCCACCTCCCACGCGGTCGATGATGGGAGAGATGTCGTAGTGCTTTGATACATAGAATTCCTCACCGTTGTATATCATAGCCTTCCAGCCATTGTGAGTGGCCGAATAGGACTCACGCAGTGTCGACACCACGTACTTGAAACCGAATTCCTTTGCCATCTGTATGAAGATGCCCTTGTAGCCCTCTGCATCGGTGTGGCCGGCCTCTACGTCGGCTTCGGGCTTGAAACCGAGGCATAGCTCTGCATCCTCTTCATTGCCTATGCACACATCGACATATTGCATCAGGGGACGCATGATGCTCTGTGCCTTCTCCTTTGTCCACAATTTCTTGCGGAAGTTGAGGTCCACCGAAACCATCACGCCATGGCGCTTGGCCGCCTCACAAGCCAAACGGGTGAGTTCGGCTGCTTTGTCGCTGATGGCAGGAGTGATACCACTCCAATGGAACCAGTCGGCTCCCTCCATGATGGCATCGAAATCAAAGTCCTGCGGGTCGGCTTCGGCAATAGACGAACCAGCACGGTCATAGATGACCTTACTGGGACGCATCGAGGCTCCAGTCTCTAAATAGTAGATGCCCACGCGATTGCCTCCGCGGGCAATGTGGTCAGTCTTTACACCAAAGCGGCGCAGTGCATTTACAGCTGCTTGCCCAATCTCATGTTGGGGTAGTTTGGTCACGTAGTAGGCCTCGTGCCCATAGTTGGCACAGCTCACGGCCACATTAGCCTCGCCACCGCCATAGACTGCGTCAAACACATCGGTCTGCACGAAACGCGATTGCCCCGGAGTGGATAGACGCAGCATAATCTCTCCTAAAGTTACTATCTTTGCCATAGTATATGTTATGTTTTCTAATCGGCAAAGATAATTATTTGTGCATTAATAATTGGTTTTTTCTGTAAAATCTTTCGTTTCTCCCCAAGAATATGTAATTTCGCACACCATTTGAAGGCAAATTCTTTACTATGCAAACGATACTCAAGCACTTCCCTAATCTTACCGAGCGCCAGATAGAGCAATTTGCAGCGCTCTATGATCTGTATACCGACTGGAACTCGAAGATTAACGTCATTTCACGTAAAGATATCGAGAACCTCTACGAGCACCATGTGCTCCACTCATTGGGTATAGCCAAGGTGATACGCTTCACACCTGGAAGCCGTATTCTTGATATTGGTACTGGTGGTGGTTTCCCTGGCATCCCTTTGGCTATCATGTTTCCTGAGGTGCATTTTCATTTGGTCGATAGCATAGGCAAGAAGATACGTGTAGCTACCGAGGTGGCGCAGAGTATCGGGTTGGAGAATGTCACCTTCCGCCATTGCCGTTGTGAAGAGGAGAAGGGGCTCTTCGACTTTGCTGTGAGCCGTGCCGTGATGCCTCTTGAGGACTTGCTCAAGATATGCCGCAAGAATATCTCCAAGGAGCAGCGTAACAGCTATCCCAACGGACTCTTCTGCCTCAAGGGCGGTGAGCTGCAACACGAGACACGTGCCTATAAGCACATTGTGGAGATGACCAATCTGAAAGATTATTTCCGCGAGCCCTACTTTGCTGAGAAGAAGGTGGTGTACGTCACAATCAAGTGATACAGGTTCGTTGAAACCGCAAGAATAAAGGAGGATGTGCGCATCTTCCTTTTCTATTATCCATGTTTGTGCCCTTTTGCCTTTATCAGTATGAGGCCGAGGACTATCCAGCAGAGTTCACGCAGACGGCATAGGATGCCCGTGAAAAGACCATATCCTGCCGTGAGGTGCAAACGCTCTGATACCAGGGCGATGCTGCCCTCGCGTGCCCCGATTTGCATGGGCATGAAGAACAACAGGTTGCTGAACAATGAGGCGAATGCCATGATAAGTATGCTGTCAACCACGGTTACCTCAGGAGTGAGTATGCGCATCAGTACATAGATTTCTAAACTGCTGACGATGCGTGCCAATAGCTCTAATCCTAGTGAGAGGTAGAAGGTTCGCTTGTGTTGGGCGTGCAAGGTGGCAATCTGTGTGTCGATGCGCTGCAATGCCTCGGCGTTCTGCTCGTAAAATCTTGCCGACCAACGTTTTATGTAGGGTATATGGGAAAGCATACTGAAAGTCTTTACCACTAATCCATTGCGATATCCCCTCATGAAGAAATAGATGACGAGCAGGCACACTGCTGATATGGTTCCCAACAAAATGCCCATACCTAAATCTATGGGATGTGCGATTATGAAAAGTACCACGCCCAACAACCAGAACCAGAAGTGCGAGAATACGTGCATCATCGAGTACAGGATGACCGATGAGGCTGCTTTGGCACGCCCTACATAGGGGGATAGCTCCATCACACGATAGGGCTCGCCGCCGAGGAGCCCGAGTGGAGTGACGTGGTTGAGCACATAGCCCGAGATGGTGAGCCGATAGACCTCACGGAAGGGCACGTGCGTATGCTCCTTGTCATTGATGATGACGTGCCACGATGCCGCATTCATCAGATAGATGACTCCCCATAGCGCAATGTTGAAGGGCAACCAATACCCTGCATGGCACACGTTGGTCCATATCTCACTCCACGACATGTCGAGCGAGCAGAGCATCACCACCAGCATAGCTATGCCAGCAAAGAAGAACAGGTTGCGGTAGTTGGCTTTCATGGATTTGTCTTGGACGTAGTTGTTATATCTCGTGTCTTGTTTTGTTGACAAAGATACAACAAACCGAGTGGAGAATAAAATAAATTCGTTTATTTTGGCTGTAATGTGCCTATAGTCTATGGGGCGGGAGTCTTGCAAAGAGTGTCCTTGGGCTTTGGACACTCTGCGCATTATCTTCTTTGAGTGAAGGCATGGGTTTTTCTCATCGCGATGATAATTATTTCCCATCGCGATGGAAATAGATTGTCACCGCGATGATAATGCTTTTCCATCGCGATGAGAAAAGTTTGTTCGTGGAGCTTTGGGCGGACAGGGGGATAGCTGGCGGAAAATGGGCTTTTGCCCGTACCTTGTCCTCGGTGTGGAAAATGTAAATCTTTCTTTAACAATCGTTCGCTTAAATTTGGCTGTTCCCTCGATTTTCACTACCTTCGCGCAAAATTTCATAAAGAGTTATGATTAACAGAGTTCTTATCAGACTGAAGGTTATTCAGGTGATCTATGCCTACTATCAGAATGGAGGCAAGAATTTGGAGGCAGCGGAGAAGGAGTTGTTCTATAGTCTGTCGAAGGCTTACGACTTGTATAAGTATCTGCTGGCGTTGATGATAGAGGTTACGCAGTTTGCCGATCGCCGCATCGATAACCGTCGCCACAAGTTGCGCCCCACCTATGAGGACCTTAACCCCAATACTCGCTTCATCGACAATGCTTTCATTGCACAGCTGATGCAGAACGTACAGCTTGAAGAGTTCCGTGCCAACCAGAAGCGCACTTGGGACGATGAGGGCGACTTCGTGAAGCATCTTTTCGAACAGATTGAGCAGACCAAGGCTTATCAGGAGTATATGTCCAAGGAGGCGCTTACCTACGAGGATGACCGTGAGTTGTGGCGCAAGCTCTACCGCTCTACTATCGCGCAGAACGAGACCATCGACGAGATTCTCGAGGAGCAGAGCCTTTACTGGAACGACGACAAGGCTATCGTGGATACCTTCGTGTTGAAGACCATCAAGCGCTTCGAGCCTGAGAACGGTGCCGAGCAGGAGCTGATGCCCGAGTACAAGGACGATGAGGACAAGGAGTTTGCCCGCAAGCTGTTGCGCACAGCCATCACGGGCGCCGAGGCCTACCGCAAGCTGATGGAGAACAACGCTAAGAACTGGGATATGGAGCGCTTTGCCTTCATGGATATCCTTATCATGCAGGTGGCGTTGGCAGAGATATTCGCCTTCCCCTCCATCCCCGTATCGGTGACGCTCAATGAGTACGTGGAGATTGCCAAGATGTATAGCACACCTAAGAGCGGTAGCTTCATCAACGGTATGCTCGACGGCATTGTCAGCCAGCTTAAGAGCGAGAACAAATTGAATAAGCAATAAGTTAGAAGTACAGAATAGTAATCATTAATTTAAAAACAGAAGTAATATGTTGTTATTGCAAGCACAGGCAGCCGGAGGCTCGCTTTTCTCTTCACCCATCATCATGTTGGTGTTGATGTTCGTTATCATGTGGTTCTTTATGATCCGTCCGCAGCGCAAGCAGCAGAAGGCAATCGAGGCTTTCCGCAACAGCCTTGCTGCAGGTCAGCAGGTAGTGACCAGCGGTGGCATCTATGGCACAGTGAAGGACATCATCAACGAGAATGGCCGCAGCATCGTGGTGCTCGAAATTGCCACTGGCGTGAAGATTAAGATTGACAAGTCATCTATCTTCGCCGATATGTCGGCCAACGCACAGCAGAACTAAGAAGGCGATGGCAAGGAAACAGCCACAACAACTGCAACAGACGAAAAACTTTTTGAGAAACTTCCTGCGTATCAACGACAGCAGGGAGTTTCTCGTGTTTTTGTTTTTCCTGTTCGCGGCATTCATCTTCTGGTATCTGACCACGATGAACCAGGAGTATGAGATGACCTATACCGTCAAGCTCGAACTGAAGAATGTGCCCGACAATATGCTGGTCACCGAGCCGCTCCCCAAGGAAATGAAGGTGGTGCTCAAGGATAGGGGCGACAAACTGGTGGAGTATAAGGCTCGTGGCAAGATGAAAACCCTGAGTCTGGACTACCGTCAGCAAGCCAATGCGTTGGGGCGCACAGCCATTTATGGCAGGGAACTGCGCAAGTTGGTGGGCGAGGGACTGGCATCCTCGACGCAAGTCGTGTCCATCTCGTTGGATACCTTGAAGTATTATGTTGCCGATGCCCAGGGCGTGAAGCTTCCCTTGCGGTTGAGAGGGACGGTTGAGGCCGACAGGCAGCATGCGATAGAGCATATAACGTTGTCCCCCGATAGCGTGACCGTGTTTGCTGCTCGTCAGGTAACCGATACGATGACAGCGGTGTACACACCATATGTACGCTTGGTAGAACTTGCCGATTCTGTGAAGCAGGTGCTGGAATTGAAGCCGCAGGAATGGGGTATCCGCTATTCTCCTTCAGAGACGCAATTGAATGTGGCGGTCAGCCCGTACGTGAGCAAGAGCGTTCAAGTGCCTGTCGAAGGTTATATGTTCCCTTATGGACAGCAGTTGAAGACCTTTCCTTCGAAGGCAAAGGTGACGTTTCGCGTCAGTCTGGACAACTTCCGCCAGGTAACGGAACAAGACTTCAAGATATTGGTACGCTATAGCCAGATACACGACAATGTGTCGGGTAAGGTGGCGCTTCAGTTAGACGAAATACCCAACAATGTGACCGATGTTGTCATCGAACCGACTGAAGTGGATTATCTGATTGAGATGAACGCTCCCCTGAGTTATGAACCGGCTCTGTAAGTGTATGAATACACCATACGTCATAGGTGTCACGGGTGGCATAGGTAGCGGTAAGTCCGTAGTGTCTCGCTTATTGCGCTTGATGGATGTGCCCGTCTATGACTGCGACAGCGAGGCTAAGCGGCTGATGTACGAAAGTCCGATCATCCGTGAAGCACTCATCGGAGCCGTAGGCTCTGACGTGTATGATACTGCGGGGAGGCTCGATAGGGCATATTTAGCTTCGTATATGTTTGGCAATGCCGAGCGGGTGGCTATGGTCAATCGCATTGTGCATCCCGTGGTGCGTGCCGACTTTAAGGAGTGGGCACAGCGTACGGGGAGGGCAATAGTGGCAGTAGAGAGTGCTATACTCTTTGAGGCCGGAATGGAAGCTGATGTTGACGTCGTTTGGGTGGTGTCTGCCCCAGAGGACGTGCGTCTGCAGCGTGCTGTAAGGCGTGACGATTCCAATGAAGAGGCTGTACGCAATCGAATGCGGAGCCAATTGAACGAACTGGAGTATCTTGAGCGTGCCGATAGTGTAGTCTATAATGATGCCCGCCATTCATTGATACAGCAAGTAAGCAATTTGCTTTATGAGATTTCAGACAAATAAAAACTCGCATAGTCTTCGCATAACCGAAAATTTGCACTAATTTTGCCTTTGTTATAAAAGATTCATAAACTTAATTGACATAAACACTAAAAGAAAACTATTATGCTTAGAACAGTATTGACCGTTGCCGGAAAGCCCGGTTTGTATAAGCTCGTATCGAGCGGACGTAATATGCTCATCGTTGAGGCTCTCGATGCTACCAAGAAGCGCCAGCCCATTCACGGTGTGGATAAGGTGGTATCTCTCGGTGATATCGCCATGTATACCGATGATGAAGAGGTACCCTTGTGGCAGGTGTTGGAGAATGTGAAGGCCAAGTGTGAAGGTGCTGCTTGCACGGTTGACTACAAAAAGGCTTCCAATGAGGATTTGGCCGACTTCTTTGCAGAGGTGTTGCCCAACTATGACCGCGACCGCGTGTATATGTCTCACGTGCGCAAGCTTATCCAATGGTACAATATCCTTGTTGAGGCTGGTCTGACCGACTTTGTTCCTGAGGATGTTGAAGAAGAAACAGAAGAATAAACAAAGAAAAAGATGAAAAAGTTAATATTAGGAGGTGCTTTGCTGGGACTTATGTCCTCTTGTGGCAGTGCGCTTAGCTTGAATCCCTCATATGGTCAAGCTTCGGACAATACAGCGGTGGAGACGGTGCAGGAACCTGCAGCAACCGCTACAACCGATAACTCGACAGCTTTGTTGGGTGGGTTGTTGGGTGCGTTGGCTGGCAATGGATCAGCTGAAGCTAATGATGATGGCACAGCTTTGACCACTGGCGGTGTTGTATCTGGCTTGTTGAACTCAGTGCTCAACGCATTTACCACAGTGGATGCAAATACAATCGTAGGTACTTGGAACTTCAAAGGTTCGGCATTCGTGTTTGAGAGTGAGAATGTGTTGGCTTCTCTCGGCAGTGATGTGATGGCATCCCAGATGGAAGCTAAGGTTGACCAATATTTGGCGAAGCTGAACATCAAGGAGGGAATGTGTCGCATTGCTTTTAATAAAGATGGTTCATACGTGTTTACTGCGGGCGACCGTACCATAAATGGAACTTATGAACTTAATGCCGAGACTAAGGAACTTTCGCTGACCTTTGGTATGTTCGTCACTACAGCATTCCTCGTATACGATGCCGGTACGATAAATATCGTATATCAGAGCGATGGTCTCCTCAAGATAATGAAGGCTCTTGGTACAAAGGGTGGCAGCGGTACGTTGGCTTTGCTCGGCACCTTGATGGAGCAGTATGATGGCTTGCGCATCGGTATGGCCTTTGCAAAGTAATATTTGAAGAAATAGATAAAACGAAAGAAGAGGGCCGCAGTCCTCTTCTTTTTCTTTTTTGTGGGTTGTCGGAATAAATGCTTTATCCCACGCCCAAGTCGGTATTTTCCATGAGGACCTCAATCTTGGAGTCCTCTTTTATTTGTGTGTATACCTCGTTGACAAACCATTGAACCAATGCTTTATCTTGCCGTACGGAGGTGGAGTTGTTGCAGAATACGTTTACGCTGAAGTACTCGAAGTGCTGGCGTGCCAGGGCAATGTCGGTGAGTATGTGCTCGCGGCTCTCGCCTTCGGTACAGCACAGCAGGCACACGCCTTGGAAGTGTTTGGCCACGTCCTCAGCGGTGACATCGGTGGGGATGCCCTTCTTCCAATGGTCGCGCAGGGTGGGCGAGAAGGTCTCTACGCCACAGCGGAACTTTACCTTGGCGGGAGCAAACTGCAGGGCAAAAGCGACCAACTTTTTGCGGTACATATAGTGCGCCTCAAACCATAGAGTGTGGATATGCTTCTCGCGCACCACCTTGCGGATGAGGCTGATGGTTGCCTCGTCCAGTTCCATGGCAGAGCCCGAGTTGATGATGTCAAGCACGCCATACTGTCCCGTCACTTGGCGCAGTATGGGCTCGTTCACGGTAAAGGGATTGTCGCTCGTGTCGCTGTGGTAGTCGCAGAAGGTGCACTTGCCCCAACGGCAGCCTGTGCCTTGCAGCAGTACAAACTCGCGAGGCATCTTGGTGTGGATGAGCGCGTATCTGTCCATCTTAATGTTTGGGGTCTGCCTTTACATATTTGCGGATGGCGTGCACGGCAGCGTAGGCCAATGGTGTGCCGAAGATGGCCTCGATGAGCAGTTTGGCTCCGTATTGGAAGGCAATCATCATCAGCAGGTCATGTGTAGACACTACGCCAAGGAAGGCAATGAGTACGAAGGGCAGACTGTCGAAGAGGTAGGCCACGGCCGAACTACCTATGGTACGCACCCAAAGACGCTTGCCCTTGGTGCGCTCCTTGATCTTCTCCATGAGCCAGGCATTGGAGAGTTCGCCCAGGAGGAATCCCGTGAGCGAGGCCACCACGATACGAGGTACATAGGAAAAGATGTGGTTATAGGCTCGGGCCGTCTCGTCCAAGTAATCGGGCGAGGGAAGCCACACGCCAATCTGTGTGCACAGCACCATGATGATGTTACACAGAAAGGTGAGCCAGATGACCTTGCGTGCCGTGCGGTAGCCCCATATCTCGGTGAGCACATCGCCCAGCATATAGGCAAAGGGGAATACGATGGTGCCCGCATCGAAATAGAACAGTCCGAAAAGGCTGATGACCTTCACGGCCATGACGTTGGAAACTAAGTAGGAGGTCACGAACAACGCCGTTACGACCATCAGTGCCGTGTGATTGTTGACTTGTCTGTTTGTTCGGTTTTTTGAAGGGTTTTCCGATACCTTGTTCATAATGGTTGGTTTTATGGGTTAATCAAATAATCCGCGGATGTTTTGATATACGCTCTTGCCCAGGTGCTTGTAGACCAGCTCCGTCACCTCGCGCCCTCGGGGGGTACGCTTGAGGAATCCCTCCTTGATGAGGAAGGGCTCGTACACCTCCTCCAGTGTGCCTGGGTCCTCACCGATGGCTGTGGCAATGGTGCCAAGGCCTACGGGGCCGCCGCTGAACTTGTCGATGATGGTGCAGAGAATCTTGTTGTCAATCTCGTCGAGTCCGTAGCGGTCTATGTTGAGCGCTTCGAGCGCATAGCGTGCAATCTCCAGGTCGATGTCGCCCGTGCCCTTCACCTGGGCAAAGTCGCGCACACGACGCAGCAGCGCGTTGGCGATACGAGGAGTTCCACGGCTACGGCGGGCTATCTCGTTGGCCGCCTCATAGTCGCACGGTACACCCAGAATATCTGCCGAGCGTGAGATGATACGTGTGAGTACATCGTTGTCGTAGTACTCGAGGTGCATGTTGATGCCGAAGCGGGCGCGCAGCGGTGCCGTGAGCATACCGCTGCGTGTGGTGGCTCCCACGAGCGTGAAGGGATTGAGGTCTATCTGTATGCTTCGCGCTGAGGGACCCTTGTCGATCATGATGTCGATGCGGTAGTCCTCCATGGCTGAGTATAGGTACTCCTCCACCACGGGCGACAGACGGTGTATCTCATCAATGAACAGCACATCGTTCGGTTCCAACGAGGTGAGCAGGCCAGCCAAGTCGCCTGGCTTGTCGAGCACGGGGCCAGAGGTGATCTTGAATCCCACTCCCAGCTCATTAGCGATGATGTTGCTCAGTGTCGTCTTGCCTAGTCCGGGAGGACCGTGTAGCAACACATGGTCCAAGGCCTCTGCACGCAGGCGGGCTGCCTTGACAAAGATACGCAGGTTTTCCACTACCTTGTCCTGTCCCGAGAAGTTCTCGAAACGGAGCGGTCGTAGCGCCACTTCGAAATCCTTATCCTTGCCTCCAAGTTGCTGTCGGCGTATGTCGAAATTCTCTTCCATTGCAAGTTTATATCAAGGCAACAAAATTAGTGCAAGGTGAGCGAAAAAGCAAAACTTGCTTGGACTTTTTTAACGTCGTACATAAAGCTTGTGCAATCTCGACTCTTCTTCTTTATGTTTCAGTAAAGAGGAACTCTTTTTTTTCATCGCGGAGATAATTGTTTTTCATCGCGATGGAAATTTGTTTTTATCGCGGTGGAAATGATTTGTCATCGCGATGGGAAAAGTTTTTGAATGAAGGGTTTTGAGAAATAGTTACAAACGATAGTTCTTGTTCTGTGCTTAAGACGGTGAAGCTGAGTGGGGACTGAACAGGATACTTGTGTAGAAGCCGGGTAGGGTCGAGGTGGCGGTCTCTTGTTTTGTGGGTGTTTTTTTAGATTTCCGCTCAACTTTTCGCGTGCACGCGTGCTCATGTCAATAAAAAGTAGTACCTTTGCAAGCCGAAATAGATGGAGCAGGGATGCTGCGTCTGTTTTTGGATAAGAAAGACACGAAAATAACTATCATCATAGACTATGAATTTGGATATCCTTACGGCAGTTTCGCCCATCGACGGTCGCTATAGAAGCAAGACCGCACAGTTAGCAGAGTATTTCTCTGAGTATGCGCTCATCCGTTATCGTGTACGCGTAGAAATCGAGTATTTCATCATGCTTTGCGAGCTCCCCTTGCCCCAGTTGCAGGGTGTTGACAAGGCTTTGTTCCCCTATTTGCGTGGCATCTATCAGAACTTCTCAGAAGCAGATGCAGCTCGCGTGAAGGAGATCGAAAGCGTAACCAACCACGACGTAAAGGCTGTAGAGTAC